>DAITAP010000083.1:0-8813 GCA_036824225.1 Caproicibacter sp.
TGCGGATCATTTTATGTCGCCGGAATCACCGGCACAGGAAGAGCATTTTCAAGAGAACGGCGGGAGAAAAGGGAGGGAAACATGCCGGAAATTACGGAGACAGAACTTAAAAAGCAGATTCGGGGTTCGGAATTTCAAAAGTTCTATTTTTTATACGGAGAAGAAAAATACCTGGTCGGATATTATGCGGACAGGATCCTTTCCAAAGCGGATGCCGGCGGTCCTCCTGACTTTAACCTTCAGCGGATGGACGGGGAAACAGCCGGTATCGATGCGATAGCTTCCGCCGTGGAAGCGCTGCCGGTTCTTGCGGGCAGGAAATGCGTCGCGGTCCGCGACCTTGACGTACCTGCCCTCAAGGCGGGGGAAACCGCGAAATTCCGGCAGCTTCTATCTGATCTTCCGGAAACCTGCGTGCTGGTAGTTTACGAACTTTCTCTTGCCGTCGACGGCTACCGGAATAAAGGCTGGAAGAAATTCCTCAAAGAGGCAGCCGGGGCGGGCTGTGTCGTACGGTTCCGGGAGCGCACCAAGTACCAGCTCGGGAAGGAACTCTGCCGGCTGGCAGAACGGCGGGGCTGCACGCTTTCCCAGCAGAACGCCGCGCACCTTATCGGGTTTTGCGGAACAGGGATGCTGACAGCCTTTAGCGAGATCGAAAAACTCTGTGCGTACACGGAATCCGGGGAAATTACCGCTCAGACCATCGATCGTCTAACGACGAGGAACCTCGAGGCGAGGGTCTTCGAACTCTCGAACGCTGTTTTCGCGGGGGATGGAACCCGCGTCTATGAAATTTTAAACGGACTTTTTTTTCAAAACGAGGAGCCTGTTGGAATTCTTTCCGTCCTTTCTCTTGCCTACCTTGATGTGTACCGCGTGCGCGCCGCCGTCCAGAGTGGCCTATCCGCGCTGGAACCGGCCAAATATTTTAACTACCGGGGTGTGGAGTTCCGCCTGGAGCGTGCGGAACGAATTTGCGGCCGGTTTTCCACGTCCATGATTCGGGACAGCCTTGAGGCCCTGTTTCAGGCGGATACAGCGCTCAAGAGCGCGAGAGGCAGCCGGAGGATCCTTCTGGAAAGGCTGATTGCCAGGCTGCTTTTGATCGGGAAAGGGGAGAAAGCTGATTGATCCGAGTTCGGGAAGCCATCGTCGTCGAGGGAAAATATGATCGGATCCGCCTTTCGTCCGTCATCGACGGCCTTATTTTGGAAACCGGCGGCTTTCGTATTTTTAAAGACAGGAAGAAAATGGAATTCCTTCGAAGGCTGGCAAAGGTGCGCGGACTCCTTATTTTAACCGACAGCGACTCCGCCGGTTTCCTTATCCGGCATTACCTGTCCGGATCCATCCCGTCCAGCCAGCTGAAAAACGCCTATATCCCGGATATTTTTGGAAAGGAAAAGCGGAAGCGGAAGCCTTCCCGGGAAGGAAAACTGGGAGTCGAAGGGATACCGGAATCCGCCATTCTGGAAGCGCTCCGCCGGGCAGGCGCGAACTGCGGGGAATGCCGCCCCGCGGGGGAGAGAAAAATCACGAGGACGGATTTGTATCTTGCCGGGTTTTCCGGCGGGGAAGGCAGCGCGCGCAGAAGGCGGGCTCTTCTCAAAAAGCTGAATCTTCCCGAGCATTTATCGGCCCCTTCGCTGCCGGGAGTGCTGAACAGCTTTTTAAGCTTCCGCCAGTTTCAGGATCTGGCGGACAGTCTGAATAAAACGGATGCGGGAATGGGGTCGGAGGAATCTGGGGAGGATGAATACGGAAAGGAAGGAGTCAGCCATGCTGAAAGACGCAACTCTTGAGGAAATCAAAACGGGACCGGATATCAAAAGGGAAATCAAAAGGATGGGATCGCGGCTTTCGGTGCTGCAGCAGGAGATCCGAAGGAAAAAACTGCCGGTTATCATCCTGTTTGAGGGATGGGGGGCTGCCGGGAAAGGTACCCTGATTTCGGATCTCATTCTGAACTTTGATCCGCGCGGGTGCAAAGTCCATTCCTTTGTGGGCCCTACGGAACGGGAGAGGCGGGAGCCGGTGCTTTGGCGCTATTGGCGTGCGCTTCCCGCGAAAGGGCAGATAGCCGTGCTGGACCGCAGCTGGTATCTGGATGTCTCGACGGCCCGCGTGGAAGAAAATCTGGACGACGGGGAAGCAAAGCGCCGGCTGAATGAAATCAACATTCTGGAATGCCAGCTGACCGACGGGGGATACCTGATCCTCAAGTTTTTCCTCCATATCAGCCGCAGGGAACAGAAAAACCGTTTTGAAAAGCTGGCGAAGGACAAGGACACCTCCTGGCGCGTCACGGAAACGGACTGGCGCCGCAACCGGAAGTACGAAACTTATTTCCGCGCTTTCGACGAGATGCTGGATGCCACCCATACGGCCCGCGCACCCTGGCACGTGGTTTCTGGGATGGATCGGAAAGCCGCTGCCCTCGAAGTATTCCGGACTATCGCCGGGGAAGTGGAAAAAGCGCTTTCCAGGATACCGAATCCCAAAGCGGAAGGAAAGGGAAACCCTGGCGGCGATTTTCCGCTTCTCCCGATGCCAGGACTTTCCGATATCCGGCTGGACAGCTCTCTGGATGGAAAAACCTACCGGAAGGAGCTTGACAGACTCCAGAAGAAACTCGGAGATCTGCACAATCGGCTTTACCGGGAAAAAGTGCCTGCCATCTTCGTATTCGAAGGGTGGGATGCGGCTGGCAAGGGAGGCTGTATCCGCCGCGTCGCGCGCGCTCTTGATCCGCGCGGGTACGCGGTTGTTCCCATCGCTGCCCCGACGCCGGATGAGGCAGCCCATCATTATCTCTGGCGGTTCTGGATAAATCTGCCCCGAACCGGACACATTGCGATTTTCGACCGGAGCTGGTACGGCCGTGTTCTGGTCGAGCGTGTGGAGGGTTTCTGCACACAGGCGGAATGGTCCCGCGCTTACCGTGAGATCAACGAGTTTGAGCGGACCCTTGTGAACTGGGGCGCCGTCATCGTCAAATTCTGGCTTCAGATTGATAAGGACGAGCAGCTGCGCCGCTTCCAGAAAAGACAGAACACGCCGTCCAAACGCTGGAAAATAACCGAAGAAGACTGGCGGAACCGATCAAAATGGGAAAGCTACGAAATCTGCGTAAACGAGATGCTCCGGTATACATCGACCAGATACGCGCCCTGGCATATCATCGTGTCACAGGATAAAAAATACGGGCGTATCCAGGTGCTCCGCACGGCCGCGGACGCCATCGAAAAACGACTGAAATAGCGGGGTCCCGTCAGCCGCTATTTTAAAGGCGCAGAAAGGCAGAAGTGTGTCTTCTGGGCGACATCCCGGATTCAAGAGACAGAAGACCCGGTTCCGGAGCTTTTTTATAGGACCTTCCGGCCGCGGCTGGAAGCTTGCCCGGCAGGCAGAATAAGCAGGGATGTAGAACAATGATATGGAAACGGCCAAAGTATCATGAGAGGAAAGACGAAGCAGCGAATCCGTCCCCGCGGCGGAATCCGGTGGGAACAGAAGCTTATCTTCATAAAAAATCTCAGGGAGGCGTTTTGTCTTGGTTGGAATCATCGGAGCAATGGACGTCGAGGTCGAAAGTCTGATTCAGAGGATGAAAAAGGAGAAAACTTGTTCCATCAGCGGAATTTCCTATCATACGGGAGAAATTGCCGGAACCGAATGCTCCGTCGCCCAGTGTGGTGTGGGAAAGGTCGCCGCAGCGGTCTGCGCGCAGACCATGATCCTCCAGTGGAAGCCCTCGGCCCTGATAAACGTCGGTGTGGCGGGAGGCATCGGAAAAGACATCCATATCGGGGATCTGGTCGTTTCCACGGGCCTTGTGCAGCATGACATGGACACAACGGCTCTCGGAGATCCGAGAGGATGGATCAGCGGACTGAAGCGTGTCAGTCTCCCCGCTTCCCCGCCGCTTGTGGAAACCGTTCTCAGCGCGGCACGCCGGCTTTTCGGTCCGGAGAGGGTCCACTCCGGCGTTATCGCCACGGGGGATCAGTTTATCGGGGACAGGGAGAAACTTGCACGCATTGCAGAGAAGTTTGGTGCCTGCGCATGCGAGATGGAAGGAGGAAGCATCGCGCAGACCTGCCTGATGGGACATGTGCCGTTCGTCGTCATCCGGGCTGTCTCGGACAACGCGGACGAAAAAGCCGCCGTCGATTTCGGGACGTTCGCCGAAAAGTCCGCTCATGAAACCGCCGGGCTGATTGCGGAAGTCCTGCCGCTTGTGAAAGGATGCCTCCTAAAAAATGAAGATCCTTGATATTTCGCGCGAGCTTTTTTCCACACCGCCTTATCCCGGGAACCCCGCCCCGCGCCGGGATCCCATCCGGCGGATGGACATGGGGGATCCATCCAACGTCTCCGGATATTACGCCTGCTGCCATAACGCGACGCATATGGACGCCCCGCTCCATTTTATCGAAGACGGGGATTCCATTGACCGCGTGCCGCTTGATCGCTGCGTCGGTCCCTGCACCGTTGTCGAAGCGTCCGGGATTGTCACCGGGTCGGACGTTGACCGGATAGCGCCAAAATCCCGGAAGCGCATCCTTTTCCGGGGAGAAGGAAAGGCGTTTTTATCCCGAAGCGCCGCGTTTGCCCTGGCGGATGCGGGGTTTCTCCTGGTCGGCACGGATGCGCAGAGTATCGGCGCGCCGGGCCACTCGGCGGATCCGCACCGGGAATTGCTGGGTGCCGGCGTTCTCCTGCTCGAGGGACTGGATCTCTCGAAGGCAGCTCCGGGCGATTATTGTCTGATCGCGTTTCCAATCCTTCTGGGCGGGGCGGAAGCCGCTCCCGTCCGCGCTGTCCTTTTAGAAAACGAAGGCGCGGGTCTTGACAGATTCTGACGAGTTATAAGAAATTTAACAAATGATTCACAAGTCCTTCACAACTATTTTGTGCATTCGATCTATAATACCATCGTATTCAGGAAGTTGGAGCCGCACCGCTTCCGAATACATGTTCTACCCTCCTCAATATAACCCCTCAAGCGAACGAGAAAAGGGTCCGGTTATTTGGCCGGACCTTTTTTCTGCCTATACGGAGATACCGGCGTCTTGCCGGGAATCCATGGCTGCGGGCCAAGGCATATTTTAAGCTTTCCGCTTTTTCTCGATAGAATTTATGCTGGAAGGCGTCATCCCTGTAGGGTGCCTGGGACCATGGCCGCCGCAAGTTTTTTTAAGCGCGGTAGAAGCCCCCCTTCCCAAAAATCTGAGGAAAGATTGCACTGCCAAAATTTCACAACCCTATTCGGAAGTTTTCAGCAAAGACGAAAACCAGAATTTCCCATTTAAAAGCAGGATGAGGAAATCTCGCTGGGAAGAAAAAATCAGCAAAAAAAAAAGAGCCGCCCGGCAAAAGCGGCTCTTAAAAAGGAGAATAGAAAATGAAAAGGGAGGAAAGAAAGCATATGAAAAAGCTCTTGCAATCATGAAACTCCGGGTTTTTTCAAACCCTAGAGATAGTATGGACCGGGAATATGTCGTCCAAGTGAAACTGATTTGAAAAGATTGAGAATGATTTATGAAGAATTTAAGAACATGGAAAAAGTGAAAGGAAAAAAATCTCAATTTTTATTTAAATTCAAAAAACATTTAAAAATTACCAGGCAGCAGAAAAATTTGCTAGGCAGAAAAAGCAGCGGATGAAATTTTTCCCCTGATAAATTAAAGAGGAACTTTCTCATTTCCTGGAGGACTGTTTTTCCCATCCGATATCCCGGATCCTTTCCGTCCTAAGAAATTCTGAGACTAAAAAGTCCCGGCCTTCCGAAAAAACCGGCAGGCCGGGGAACAATTATTCTTTTTCCCTATATTCTTCCAGAATGCCGTGCCAGTCTTTTTCGGATACGGCGCCGCGTCCTAAAATTTGCTGCTGGACTTCTTCCGGAAGGGAAAGAAATTCCTCTTCCTCGTCCCTGTTTAAAAGGTTTGGAGTGATGGGCGGATACGGCCCGTTGAAACCTGAGGGAAACATAAAGATCACCTCCCAAAACCTAGTCTGCTCTGTTCCGAGGCTTTTAGGAGTTGAAAATAACGGCAGGGAATTTTCCCGGAAGAAACATAGAATTCATTAGGAAACTGGAGAAATTCAAGGAAATCATGGGAATAAATTGTATCATTCCTAGGATTCAGAAAAAATATGGTCAAATTTAAAAAAATAATTGACAAACCCAGGGAACAAAACTATGATTTGAGATGTTGCGTTTGCATCTGACGGACCGGCGGCGCCGACTGCCGCAGCCTTGAGGGCTGCGAAAAATCCTTTGCGGAGGGCAGTGAGAAAACGGCGCTGCCGGGATTGCGTTGAACCGGTCCGGCTTTGCGCAACTCTATTCTTACCGCAAAGGGGATGCACCAGGATGGAAAAAACACCAATCGTTTCCCTGAAAGGCATTTCGGTGTCGTTTGACGGGGTATCCGTGCTCCGGGATTTTAACTTGGATCTCGGGGACGGCGAATTTGTCACGCTCCTAGGTCCTTCCGGCTGCGGAAAGACGACCACGCTGAGAATTATTGGCGGGTTTGTCCGGCCGGAAAAAGGGGACGTATTTTTCAAGGGGAAAAAGATCACCGGACTGCCGCCGTACCGCAGGGAAGTCAACACGATTTTTCAGAAATATGCGCTTTTCCCGCACCTGAACGTCTATGACAATGTGGCGTTCGGGATGCGCGTGCATGGGAAAAGCGAGCGTGAAGTCAAAATAAGAGTCGGCGAAATGCTGAACCTTGTCAACCTGAACGGTTTTGCGCGGCGCAACGTGAACCTGCTTTCCGGAGGACAGCAGCAGCGTGTAGCCATCGCGCGGGCGCTTGTCAACGAGCCGAAGGTCCTTCTTCTCGACGAGCCGCTTGGAGCTCTGGATCTCAAGCTGCGCAAGGATATGCAGGTCGAGCTGAAGAAAATCCAGAAGCAGACGGGAATTACTTTCCTGTTTGTCACGCATGATCAGGAGGAAGCGCTTTCCATGTCCGACGAGGTCGTCGTCATGGACGAAGGCGCCATTCAGCAGATTGGGACCCCGATCGACATCTATAACGAGCCGAAAAACGCCTTTGTCGCGGATTTTATCGGGGAGAGCAATATCCTCGACGGTATTATGCGGGAGGATTACGTCGTCGAGTTCGCGGGACGAAAATTCCGCTGCGTGGACAGGGGCTTTCGCCCCGACGAGCCGGTGGACGTAGTGCTCCGGCCGGAAGACGTGGATATTGTTCCGCCCGCGGAAGGAATGCTGACGGGTACGGTCATCAATGTGACCTTTCAGGGCGTCTTTTATGAGATCATCGCCGACGTGCAGGGATTTAAGTGGATGATTCAGACGACTGATTTTGAAAAGAACGGTTCCCATATCGGACTATCGATCCAGCCCGACGAAATCCACGTGATGCATAAATCCAGATATTCTGGAAAATTCGGCGACTACAGCAGCTTCAGCGACGAGATGGAGGAAGATTTCCGTCCCGCCGGAAAGGCGGGGGAGGCGGAGAATCCATGAAGGCAAAAGCCGCTTCCTTTCCCTATTTAATCTGGATGGTAATTTTCATCATTGTCCCGACAGCCTTGGTTGCGGTTTTCGCGTTTACCGATCCGTCGGGGGCCTTTACCCTGAAGAACCTGGAGGGCGTGGGACTATACTCCAATGTATTTCTGCGCTCCATCTGGCTCGGCGCCGTCGCCACAGCCATTTGCCTCCTCCTCGGGTATCCGCTTGCGATGATCATCGCTAAAACGGCCGGCCACCGGCAGGGAGTCCTGATTATGCTCGTGATGCTGCCGATGTGGATGAATTTTCTCCTTCGCACCTACGCCTGGATGACCCTCCTTGAGGACAGCGGCCTTATCAACCGGGTTCTTGCGGCTCTCGGGCTGCCGGCTGTCCATATGATTAATACCCAGGGTGCTGTGGTGCTCGGTATGGTTTATAATTATATCCCGTATATGATTCTTCCCCTTTATTCCGTTCTCACCAAGATTGATCCAAGCGTCATTGAGGCGGCGGAAGACCTTGGCGCGGACAAAAAGGATGTGTTCCTCCGCGTGACGCTGCCCCTCAGCATGCCGGGAGTCATCTCCGGTGTAACCATGGTCTTTGTGCCGGCCGTCAGCACCTTCATTATCTCCAAGATGCTGGGAGGAGGAAGCAACCTGCTTATCGGGGATCTGATTGACATGCAGTTTCTCGGCAGCGCCTATAACCCGTACCTCGGATCGGCAATTTCGCTGGTGCTGATGATCCTGATCCTGATCTGCATGGGCATCATGAACCAGTTTGACAAAAACGGAGCTACGGAAGGAGGAGTCCTCGTATGAAACCCCTTTCCCGCGTTTACGCTTTTCTTATTTACCTGTTCCTTTACGCTCCGATTGCGGTTCTTATCGTGTTTTCGTTTAATGATTCCAACGTAATGAGCCGGTCGGTCTGGTCCGGCTTTTCCTTCCGCTGGTACGCGCGGCTTTTCGGGGATCGGATGCTGCTGGAAGCTTTTCAGAACACCCTGATTATCGCCGTCGTGGCTGCGGCGGTGTCTACGGTGCTGGGAACGGCCGCCATCGGAATCAGCTCGATGAACCGCTGGGTACAGCGTGTTGTCATGAATATCAGTAATTTTCCGATGGTGAATCCCGATATCGTGACCGGGGTTTCGCTTATGCTTCTGTTTGTCGCGGGGGCCCGGTATATGGGAGGCGTTCAGCTCGGAATGGGATCCCTGATCCTCGCGCATATCACTTTCTGCCTTCCGTATGTGATCCTTTCCGTAATGCCCAAACTGCGTCAGATGGATCCG
>DAITAP010000084.1:0-1049 GCA_036824225.1 Caproicibacter sp.
TACCTCTCTAAATGGTCCCCCTGCAAACGTTTTGCTTAGAGCGAAAATAATTCCCTTATAATAAATGTTTTCCGCATATTTAAAATGGTTTTCCAGTCCGGTTCCGTGGCAGCAGGAATTTTCATTTTCAAAGAGCTTCCGGGACCCCATATAGCGGACATCCGGATCATGGGAATAAAGTTCCGCCGTAAGCTTTAACATATTGTAAGTCGCGCAGGACTCGGCGGTATGTTCCGTCAGGAGAGAGGCGGCAGCCCCCGGCCGGTGGAACATTTCACTTTCCCCTGTTCCGCCAATCGTATAAATGTGATCCCGGACAACCGCATGCCAGAAAAAACACGCCATGTCGTAATATTCTTTCTCCCCCGTCGCTTCAAAAATCCGCATTGCTCCGATCACCTGGGGGATGTGCTGGTTCGCGTGAAGCCCGTTCAGGGCATCCACTCTCTGCCTGAGCGGATAAAAAAGCCTGTCGTTATCGAAAAGGCGTGCCGTTTCCAGATACCTCTTCTCTCCCGTAATCAGGTACAGTCGGGCCATCGCATCATTCATTCCGCCGAATTCCCCCGCGATATAAAGCCCCCACATGGCGGTCCGCTTCTCATGCGGCAGTCTGGAAAGACGGCGGTAAACCCAGTCCCCCATGCCGCGGGCAATTTTCAGCGCGGAAGCAGAATGGAAAGCCCGGCTGCAGTCGAGAAGTCCCGAGAGAATTTTATGCATCGTATAATAGGGCGCCCAGATCCTCGGATACCGGGCGTACTGTTCGAGCAAATCAAACTGCTTTTCAGAATATCCACTTAAAAATCCAGGATGGAACCCTTCCTTATGGGAAAACGCCTCCTGGCATTCCGCGAGGGACTTTATCATGTATTCCGCTTTTTCCCGGATCTTCCGATTTCCCAGCGCCTCATAGCAGAGCGAGAGCGCCGACAGATAATGCCCTGTCGTATGGCCGCGGAGAAGGCCGTCCGGCGCGTCCCAGCCGATCATCGCCGGTGCTCCTCTGGTGTCAAGGCCTGCCGCTTTCCGGAAATTGTAGAGCATCT
>DAITAP010000084.1:1059-5404 GCA_036824225.1 Caproicibacter sp.
CATTGACGCTTAAAAGATAGGAAAAGCTCCGATTCTGAGCTTCCCAAAAATCCCCTTCCGGTGCGAGTTTCACGTCCCGCGGATCAAAAGGACGGACCCGGGGCGCCGGATTCCTATAAGGACGGGCAGGCTCCGGTACGATTTCTATCTCCGCTTCCACCGGAATGTTTGTCCCCTGAATAGTGCCGTACGTCCGGAATTGTCCGGTGTCTTCATATTTTTTTTCATGCCGCCCTCCCATTTTACGGGCTGTGCGATCACACCGTTCTGCAGAGTCTCCGCAATGGCGACGGAGGGTAGATAAAACGACTCCCCGGCTTTTCCTTCCACGCGTACCGGCTGGACTTTCCTTATCTTCACCCGGTTCTTTTCTTCCAAAATATGGACGGTAAAATTTTTCTCTATCTCCGCGCTCCCGCGGCGCAGGACAGCTGTCAGCACAACATCCCGGCTGCCCATTCCGAATTTCGGCCGCGTTACCTTTCCGTCCGGACCAAGCAGGCGGTCATTGCCGGATTTCCAGAAGATCAGAGATCCGTTCCGCCCTTTCTCCGGCAGTTTCAGATCGGACTCTACGGTATTTAGATTTCCAAGATACAGAAGGTCCCTGTCAGCCTTCACCGCCTTTTCATCTTTCAGAGGATCCATGAGAGTATCACTCCTTCCCATAAAAAACTGCCAGGCAAAAAGAACAGCAGTCTGGCAAAAAAGTGATCGGGAGAAAATTCTCCCGGCCGTCCTGGTTTTATTTGACTTCGGACTGGGGAACACCGGCCATGCTTTCCTTCCACTTTTTCTCGAAACGCTTCGCCGTGTCCGTTGCCGCAAGGCCAGCTTTTGAGGTTTCTTTAAGACTTGCCGGCATCAGTTCTCCTACCTGCTTCATGGCGTCGATGACCTCGTCCACAGGGATTCTGCTCGGGATCCCCGCGAGAGCCATTTCCGCCGCCGCTATGGCATGAACGGCGGCGAAAGCATTGCGCTTGACGCAGGGGATTTCCACCAGGCCCGCGACGGGATCGCACACAAGGCCCAAAAGTCCTTCAATCGCCAACGCGCAAGCGTGCCCGGCCATTTCCGGTGTTCCACCTTCCAGCTCCGTGAGCGCGGCGGCAGCCATGGCCGATGCGCTGCCGCACTCAGCCTGGCATCCGCCCGACGCGCCGGCAAGGCTGGCACGGTTTGACAGGACCATCCCGACACCCGCAGCCGTGAAAAGTGACATTACGACGTCTTTCTTCTCCAGCTTCCACTCATCCATCGCCGTAAGGAGCACGGCCGGGAGGATGCCACAGGAACCTGCCGTCGGCGCCGCGCAGATCCTCCCCATGGCGGCGTTCTGCTCCGTCACGGCAAGGGCTGTCACCATGGCTTCGACCGCAGGTTTTCCAAGAAGAGACCGGTGAGATTTTCCATATCTTTCCAGACATCCGGCGGCCTGGCCGCTTAAGCCGCTCAGGGAAAGTTTCCGGTTTCTGCGGCCTCTGGAGTCGGATTCCCGCATCACGTCCAGGCGGGCAGACATCTTTTCATAAAGGACTTTTTCAGAAATTTCCATCTGAGCCGACTGATCCGCGAGCACAATCCGTGAAATTTTGCTCTTCTGCTCCGAAGCTTTCCTTATCAGCTCACCCAGGGATGCATACGTCAATTCATCCTTCCTCTCAAACCTCAATTTTATGAATCAGAATACAGCGAAAGACATGGTTAATTCCTTTTAATTTATCCATACAGCTTTCCGTTACCTTGCCATCCACTTCCACCGTCGTGACCGCCCTGCTCCCTTTCCCCGTCCGGCTGCAGCGGATGGTAGCAATATTGATTCCATCTGAGGCAAGGACATGGGTGATCTCGGAAATCACGCCGACAAAATCCTGGTGGATAATGACGAGGGTATCCAGCTCGCAGTTGAAGCTGACCGGCATTCCGTCCAGTTCCGTAACCTGAATGCTGCCTCCGCCCACGGAAGAGGCCGTTATCTCAGCCGTTTTTCCGGCCGCGGTGGAAAGCTGGATGCGTACCGTATTGGGATGCGCCTGCGGAATATCTTTCTTTTCATAATGAAATTTCAGTCCCCGCTCCCTCGCGAGAGAAAAGCTCTGGGGAATTCTGCTGTCATCCATCCGGAGTCCTAAAAGCCCCGCGACGAGAGCCTTGTCGGTGCCATGCCCCATTCCCGTGTCAGCAAAAGATCCGCTCAGAGTGAGTTCCGCCATCTTCGGCGGTTCACCGAGGATTTTGGCGGCTACGCGGCCAATCTGCACGGCCCCCGCCGTATGGGAACTAGAAGGTCCGATCATCACGGGCCCTATCATTTCCAGAACATTCACGTCAGCCTCCCGCGTCGGTCATAATTCCTGAAGGGCATCATTGCAGTGGGTCAGCTGTTCCGCGCCGTTTTCCCCGATCAGATAATCGTCTTCAAGGCGCACCCCGCCGACGCCGGGAATGTAGATTCCGGGCTCCAGCGTCGTCACCATATTGACTCCCAGCGCGCGGCTATCCCGGATGCTGATGAACAGCGGTTCATGAGCATCATAGCCGAACGAATGACCAATTCCGTGAGGAACCGTATAGCCGCATTTTTCGATCCAGCCTACTCCGGCGGCCGCCACGTCCTTGAGGCGCGTTCCGGCGCGGAGGGTCTCCTGTGCGTGCTTCTTTGCTTCCTTCACGACTTCGTAGATCTTTCTCTGCTCATCCGTCGGCTTTCCGAGTACTACCGTCCTCGTGATATCCGACCCGTACCCGTGATAGGTGGCTCCAAAATCCATCGTAAGAAGGTCGCCTTTCTCTATTTTGCGGTCGGAGACTGTCGCGTGGCAGTCGGCGCCGTTGACCGGACCGGAAGCTACGATCGTGTCAAAGAGGATGCCGTCCGCCCCGCGCTTTCGAAACCCGAACTCCAAAAGGTTGGCGACATCGCGCTCGGTAATCCCCGGACGGATTTCTCCCAGAATGGATTCAAACGTCTCATCGCTGATGGCGCACGCTTTTCGGATAAGGGTAAGCTCTCCTTCATCCTTGACCATGCGCATATCGTCAAGATAAGGTTTGGCATCATCCAGCTGCACGCCCGCTTTTGTGAGAGTGAGAAAATTTCCGTGAGTGACGTCGGAATACCGGATCCCCGCGCGCCGGACGCCTTTCTTTCTGAGAAGTTCCGCCGCTTCGCCGTACAGGCCTTTCACGCGGTCGTAGATGATAATCGAAAAGCCGGTATCCGCATGCTCGAGACGGATTTTAAAACGTCCGTCCGTAATCAGATACTGCTGTTCCGGAAGAATAACCAGGACAGCGCTTCCCGCTTCGAACTGCTCTCCCGTTAAATACCGTACGTCAGAATTTCGGACAACGATAAGACCTTCCAGTTTATCTACCTTTAGTTTTTCCTGAAGCTTTTTTACCCGTTCCAGCATCAGTTTGGCCCTCCTTCGTTCCGTTATGTTCTTTTTTTCCCAATCCTATCGAGGATGGGTGATACCTTATTCACTTCAGTAAAAAATTTTTTACTGAAGTGAATAAGGTATCATTATTGTACCACTTTCCGAATGAAAATCACTGGCTTGAAAAGAATTATTTTCACTCTAAGCAAAACGCTTGCAAAGGGACCATTTGAGAAGGTATTAGCAGCCTAATATGAAAGTCCAAAAATTAAGATGTACACTTTATTTAGTGCACATCTTAAAGGCGGGGGCCGTATGAAAAAGTTTCGTTCCATCAAGCTGTCAGAAAATTTAAAAGGGTGATTGATTCCATGGAATTCCTTGAAAAGGCGAGAAAAAAAACGGCTGATTTCACAAGGAACCGGGAAATGCCGTTTCAGAAAACGATTTATTTCATGCTGAATCTGATAAGATCCACGACGGGAGCGTCGCTTGACAGGTTTTTAAATTTGGTTTTGGGTGCGACTCGAATCGTGCTAAAGCATTTCTGAAAATGGGCTAAAACTAATTTCCAGCGTTCCTTTCTCTGTCGATCTTTTTTCGCTTCCTCCCAGCAGCCTTGTCCTGCCTAAGGCCAACTGCATTGAAATTAATTTTTACCTCTCAGGTCCGCAGCCGTATTTTTACTTCACTGACTCCTCCCCAGCGTATTGCCTTTTTTCAAAAATAGATCAGGACAGCTTCTGTGGACAGCAGCGTGTGTTACGATGTCACATCGGTCTCTTCCTATGGATACAACCGGTATGGGGAGGATCTTCCCCAATATAATCTGGGCATGTTCTGTGCAGAGGCCACGAAACTGCCATTGCTTTACAATCGATATAATGGCAGTCTGACAGATCAATCCGCCTTTTTTCGATTCCATCCGCCGCCCGGCCGGGCCGGATTCTTTTTTATTA
>DAITAP010000084.1:5434-8776 GCA_036824225.1 Caproicibacter sp.
CGTTGTCTTACCCAAAGCCCAGCAGGTCCATCCATGCGAAGGCCCCGGCACCCCCTTACCCTGCTGGCTGTTGCATAAGAAGAGGCTGTTCCTTCGAACAGCCTCTTCCGGTTTTCTTTTATTGTTTTACGGCTATTGTTTTACGGCTCCTTCTGCGACGCCTGCCACGATATATTTTTGCAGGAAAACATACAGAATGACAACCGGGATGATGGTAACAAAAACGGCAGGGAAGATCAGCTCCCATGGATTTCCGTACTGCCCGGAAGTAAGTTTTGCAAAATAAAGCTCCAGCGTCAGGGTCTTTACGCCTTCGCTGTTCCCAATTACAAGGAAAGGGAGAAGGTAATCGTTCCAGATCCACATGCTGTTCAATACGATCACCGTAACGGTCGTGTTTCTCAGAAGCGGAAATACGACTTTAAAAAACATCTGGAACAGGTTGGCTCCATCGATGATGGCGGCTTCTTCCAGAGACTGGGGAACGCTCTTGATAAATCCATGGTACAGAAACAGGGACATGCTCAGCCCAAATCCGCCGTACATGACGATAAGGCCCGGTATGTTTTTCAGCCCCATTCTTTCGAAGATGTTCAGCAGCGGGTACATCACGGACTGGAATGGGATCAGCATAGCCGCCGTAAATCCAAGGTAAAGCACGCCCGCCAGGTTGCTTCTGCTGCGCACCATGACCCAGGCCGCCAGAGAGGAGACGATTACCAGAAGCAGCACGGACAGAAAAGTAACGACAAACGTGACTCCGATGGATTTCAAAAAGTTGATCTGGACCGCCGCATTGAGAATATAACGGAAGGACCACTCTTTCGGAAGGGCAATCGGAGACCCGACGATTTCATTGTTGGATTTAAAGGAATTGATGATAAGCAAAGCGACCGGCGCCAATGTGCAAAGGGAAATGAAAATCAGCACGATATGTGTGATCAGCTGGCCAATCCGGTTTTTCCTTCCCAGCGACATTACATTTCAACCTCCTTTTTGGAGGTAATGGATACCTGGATCAGCGTTACGGTGGCAATCAGCACAAAGAAAATCACAGCCTGGGCCTGCGCCAAGCCGTAATCGGGCGGAGCGGAATCCCTGGTCGTTCTCAGAATCTGCATGGCGAGCATCCTGGTGCCGAAGTTCCCGTCCGTCAAGGCGATATTCTGATCCAGCAGCATAAAGCACCTTGAAAGCGTCAGGAAAAACACAATGGTGAAGGAAGGCATCAGCATGGGAACGGTGATATGCTTGAATCTCTGCCATACATTGGCTCCGTCTATGGCGGCGGCCTCTGTCAAGTCCCGCGGGATATTGTTTAGCCCCGTCGTGTAGATGATCATCATATATCCGGCCATCTGCCATGTGAACAGCATAACCAGCGCAAACAGCGCCTTGGTGTTGTCCTGCGTCATGTTGACAAGTGCTGGGACGGGGATCAACCCGTCCTGCGCGAATAAAATCTTGGAAAAAATAACTTCGAAAATGAATTGCCAGATATAGCCGAGCGCGAGTCCGCCCAGAAGGTTCGGCAGGAAATAGATGGTGCGGTATGCTGACGCGCCGCGCTTCAGATGTGTGACAAGCAGGGAAATGGCCAGCGAAGCGACATTAATGACGACAACAGCCACCAGGGTGAATTTAATGGTGAACAGAAAGGACTCTCTGAATTTTTTAAGATGAAACGCTTTGACATAATTACGGAACCCGACAAAGGACTCCCAAAAATGCTCTCCGCCTGCAAAATAGGTGCCTCGCCAGCCGGTGAAGGAGTAAATCACTCCCACCACAAAGGGAATGACAATGACCAGGATGAACAATATCAGTGCAGGAAGAGCCAACGGCATGAATTTTTTTCTATAGTATCTGTCCATTGCATCCTCCGAATAGAAGTGCGGGTGTCTTTAAAACTATTTCTTACGACTTTTGACGTCACCGGCTAGTCTGTGCGACCGTCGGTTCCTTGTTTCCACTGTTTAAGACAGATTTGCCATTTCGGCCCAGCTACTGATCAGATAGTTTGCGATGTCTTCGTAGGCGGTGCTGGGCCACTTGGCTTTATTCAGGTAATTCTCCATCATGTGCTGGCCGAATGTGTCGGTCGCCCACCCGGTGGGAGCTCCTGCGTATGCGTTGGTCAACGTCTTGCCCGCCGCCATATAGGAGATGATAGAATCGCCGAGACTATAGCCGGCCGAGGTTTTGGCGGGGTCGGCATTGTAAGGAATAAACGCCATATCTTTAATGACGAATTTCTGGCCGGCTTCGGAAGTGTTCAGCCATACCAAGAACTCCTGCGCCAGTTCCTTTTCCTTATCGCTGACCTTGTCGTTGATTACATAATAGTTCGGCACGAATACGGGGATGGATTCCAGCATGTGCTCGACCGTCAAGCCCTCCGCCTTGATATCGCTCTGTGTGAACGGCATTTTGACGGGCAGGAAGGTTAATTGATCCACGATTTTCGGGTTTGCCTTTTTGATATTTTCATAGGCCCAGTTGCCCTGCTTGATGAAAACTGCTTTTCCGTTTGCGAAGGTCGCAACGGAAGGATCATAGCCGTTGATCGTGGCGTTAATCAGATCCGGTCCTCTCGCCGTTGTAGCGTTGGACGTTTTCAGGTCCAGTGCCTTTGCATAGGCTTTAAAAGCGCCTTTGCCTGCCTGCAGCTGTTCCAGCGTAGCTTCGGATGCGGCCTTGGAGCTAGGAAATACGGCGTCGATCGCGATGTTGACAAAGTGGTCGCCGTACGTCCATTTTTCAGAGCCGGCCACGGAAAAGACTCCTTCGAGGTTTGCTGCTTTTCCGGTTTTCTTGTCGGCAACGGTTCCCGCCGTGCCGCTCTTAATATACGCCTGCAGTGTCGTGACCGTTTTTGCAAACTCATCGTAAGTCGCGGTCTTGAACGCGGTCAGGAAAGAATCCACCTGATCAGAACCGAACAGGTCGGCCAGCATGTCCTTGTCCACAATATAGCCGTAGCCCTCGACGTTATACGGAATGCCGTAATTGGCTTTGCCGTCGGTGAGATGGAAGCTCTCCGGAATTTCGCTGACTAGTTTTTTGAAATCCGCGTTTGTCGCCTTGGAAAGGTCCATGGCGAATCCGCCCTCGACCCACTCCACAAGGGCCTGCGCGTTCATGCAGGAAAAAATTCCGGGTTTGTTCTTGAAATTCATCTCTGTCCTCAGCGTATCGTCACTGTTGGTTCCAGACCCCAACGAAAACACCTTGACGGTCACATTTTTTTCTTTTCCAAAAGCCTTCGCGGCGGCGTCCATGGCGTCTGCATTTTCGCCTTTCGTATTGAAAATATAAAGGTCGTAGCTGCCCGTGTTTGCC
>DAITAP010000085.1:0-8694 GCA_036824225.1 Caproicibacter sp.
AGACCGCATGACGGAAATTGGCGCCGTGAGGATCCGCGGGGGCAGGACGGAAGACTCCTTTGACACGTTTGTCAACCCGGAACGCCCCATTCCCCCAAAAATCACGCAGCTGACGAGCATTACCGATGAGATGGTCCGCGGCGCGCCCGGGGAAAGGGAAGCCTTATCCTCGTTTTTTAGGTTCTGCGGAAAAGATCCGGTTCTCATCGCCCATAACGCTGACTTTGACACTTCGTTTCTCCGCACAGCCGCGGCCCGGTGCGGCATGAAATTCGACTGTCCCTATATTGACACGGTCCCCATGTGCCGATCTCTTCTCAAAGGTATCAAAAACTGCAAGCTGGACACCGTTGCCAGATATTTTAAGCTGGACGCCTTTCATCATCACCGCGCATGCGACGACGCCGCGGTTCTCGGGAAGATCTTTCTCCGACTCCTCGGGTGCCTTTCGGAGGATACCGGAGCGAAACGGATTATGGACATCAACACTTCGCTTGCGGGCGGCGACGTCAGAAAAATGAAACCGTATCATATGATTATTCTTGCGAAGAACAATACGGGCTTGAAAAACCTGTATAAACTGATTTCCCTCTCCCATCTCCGCTATTTTTACCGTGTTCCCCGGATCCCGAAGACCGAGCTTGTAAAATACCGGGAAGGACTGCTGATCGGGAGCGCGTGCCAGGCCGGCGAGCTTTACCGCGCCGTTTTCGGCGCGCAGCCCTGGAACACCCTCTGTGATATCGCCTCCTTTTATGATTACCTGGAAATCCAGCTGACAGCGAACAATGAGTTCATGATCCAAGAAGGCATGGTTTCGGACGAAAAAAAGCTGCGCGATTTTAACCGCACCATCGTCCGTCTGGGGGAAGCGCTCCATAAACCCGTCGTCGCCACCTGTGATGTCCATTTTATGGATCCGAAGGACGGCGCCTACCGGAAAATCCTGCAGACCGGCCTGGGATATCAGGACGCCGAAAGCCAGGCGCCGCTTTATTTCCGCACCACCGAAGAAATGCTGGAGGAATTTTCCTATCTGGGGAAAGAAAAGGCGTATGAGGTCGTGGTGGAAAACACCAACCGAATTGCGGACGAGATCGACCGGATCCGCCCTGTGCCGAAAGGGACTTTCCCACCCTTTATCGCGGGCGCCGAGGAGCAGCTGACCGATATCACCTGGAAAAGGGCACGGGAGATTTACGGGGATCCCCTCCCGAAGATCGTGAAAGAACGTCTGGACCGGGAACTCGGATCCATCACGAAACACGGCTTTTCCATTCTTTACATGACGGCCCAGAAGCTGGTTGCGGATTCCGTCAGACATGGATACCTCGTCGGATCCCGGGGTTCGGTCGGATCCTCGTTTGTCGCCAACATGGCGGGAATCTCAGAAGTCAACCCCCTGATGCCGCATTATGTGTGCCCGAAATGCAAGCACAGCGAGTTTATCACGGACGGGAGCGTCGGGAGCGGATTTGATCTCCCGCCGAAAAAATGCCCGGTCTGCGGGACGGAATACAACCGCGACGGGCACAATATCCCGTTCGAGACATTCCTGGGGTTTGACGGGGACAAGACCCCCGATATCGACCTCAATTTTTCCGGAGAATACCAGTCCATGGCCCACCGGTACACCGAAAAGCTGTTTGGAAAAGACAACGTGTTCAAGGCAGGCACCATCGCGACGGTGGCGGACAAAACCGCCATGGGCTTTGTGAAAAAATACGAGGAGGAACTCGGCATTACCCTGCAGCACACCGAAGAGCTCCGGCTCGCAGCGGGCTGCACCGGCGTCAAGCGCACGACCGGCCAGCACCCCGGAGGCATGGTGGTTGTCCCGAAAGGGTTTGACATCTTTGATTTCTGTCCCGTCCAGCACCCGGCAAACGATCAGAACTCGGACAACATCACGACGCATTTCGATTTTCACTCCATCCACGACACGATCTGCAAACTGGACGAGCTGGGACACGATGTCCCCACCATTTACCGGTATCTGGAAGACTATACCGGAATTCCTGTCGCGAAAGTTTCGATGAGCGATCCGGAAGTCATGTCGCTGTTTCATTCGACCAAGGCGCTCGGCGTCAAACCGGAGGACATTGATTCTCCGACCGGGACGTTTTCCCTTCCGGAAGTAGGGACCAGCTTTGTGCGTCAGATGCTGATGGACTCTAGGCCGAAGACATTTGCCGATCTTCTCCAGGTCTCCGGTCTTTCGCACGGGACCGACGTATGGCTCGGCAACGCGCAGGAACTGATTAAAAAGGGGACCTGTTCCATTTCGGAAGTGATCGGAACGCGCGACAGCATCATGACCTACCTGCTGGGAAAAGGCCTCGAGCCGAAAATGGCGTTTCAAATCATGGAGATTGTCCGTCACGGGAAAGCACCCGCGAAACTGAACGGCGGCTATCTCAAAGCCATGAAGGAAAAGGGGGTCCCCCAGTGGTATATTGACTCGTGCATGAAGATCAAGTACATGTTCCCGAAGGCTCATGCCGCCGCCTATATGATTTCGACCCTCCGGCTCGGGTGGTATAAGGTCCACCGGCCCGTCGAGTACTATGCGGCCTATTTCACCGTGCGGGGGGAGGATTTTAACGGCGCCCTCGTCCTCAAAGGGCGCGGGGCGATCCGCCGCCGCATGAATGAAATCAGAATGAAAGGGAAAGAAGCGAGCGCCAAGGAGGAAAGCGCCTACGCGACGCTCCAGATTGTCAATGAGATGCTCGCCCGGGGGATCGAGGTTCTCCCGGTCAACCTCTACCGCTCAGACTCAAAAAAATTTCTTGTGGAAAAAGGGAAAATCCGCATGCCCTTTCTGGCCCTCGTGGGCGTCGGGGAGGCTGCCGCCAACAGTCTCAAAGAAGCGAGAAAAGACGGCCCGTACCTTTCGGTCGAGGATCTCCAGTCCAGATCCAGAGTATCGAAGTCCGTCATAGAGACCCTTTCCAAGTGCGGCGTGCTTTCCGGACTTCCGGAAAGCAGCCAGATAACCCTCTTTAGTTGACAAAGGCAGTTTAGCGTGATATTATGGTAGCACACTAAAGCATGGATGGTGAAGCCCGCATGAAAGATTTTAGCCGGATGACACCGGAAGGGACGCGCGACTACCTCTATGAGGAATGCCAGATTCGGCATGAAATGGAGCGGAAGGCAACGGCCCTTTTTTTATCCCGGGGATTCCGGGAAGTGAAGACGCCAGGTCTCGAATATTTCGACGTCTTTGATCCCTCGTTTTCCGGAATCGGGCAGGACGTCATGTTTAAGATGAGCGGCAGGAGCGGGCGGATTCTGGTCATGAGGCCGGACAGCACGCTTCCTGTCGCCCGTCTTGCGGCGACCCGCCTCAAAAACGAAGAAAAGCCGCTGCGCCTGTTTTATACGCAGCCGGTCTACCGGAGTCATCCGGGTCTTTCGGGGCAGAGCAGCGAGGACGTCCAGTCCGGCGTAGAAATGCTTGGCGCGGGAGGGTTCCGGGCGGATCTGGAAATTCTCGTTCTCGCGGCAGAGGTTTTAGGCGCCTGCGCGCCCGGATTCCGGCTTGAGATTGGGGACGCCGGTTTTTTCCGGGAACTGACGCGGACGCTCCCGGTTTCCGGGGAGGTTCTCGAAAAGATCCGCGGAGCCGTCGAGTTTAAAAATTACGGGGCGCTGGACGAATGCCTGAAGGGGCTCGGAGGGAGTGAAAACGTCCGGGCGCTGCGCGCTCTTCCGGGGTTCTGCGGGGGAGAGGAAATGTTCCGGGAAGCGGAGCCCTACTGCGGCGGAAAGCTCCGAAAGAGCCTTGGATCTCTCCACCGTCTTTACCGCTCGCTCTCCGGGCTCGGCCTGGGAGACCGCCTGACCGCGGATCTCGGCCTGGTTGAGAGGAACGACTACTATACGGGCGTCATTTTCAGCGTTTACCTCGAAGGGTGCGGGGACGCCGTTCTGCGCGGCGGCCGGTATGACGGGCTGCCGGGTCATTTCGGCGAAAGCATGCCGGCCGTGGGGTTTGCCATGGATCTTGACGCCGTCGGGAAAGCGGCCCTCAAACGGCGCGGGGATCCCGGTTTAAAGGCAGTGGACGTCCTCGTGCACGGACAGGACGGCTATGAGCTTTCGGCGCTCCGGCATGCTGAAAAACTCATCAGGGAAGGACTCCGATGTGAAACGAGTGTTTTCCGGACGGAAGAGGAAGCCGCCGCGTACGCTGAAAAACGGGGAATCCGGCGCCTGGACGTTGTCGGTCCGGATGTCCGGACGGTTCCGACAGGGAGGAATGCAATATGAGACCCCTTCGCATCGCCCTTACCAAAGGAAGGCTGGAAGACGGTGCCGTAAAGCTTCTGGAGCGCGCCGGATACCCCTGCCCGGCTTTCCGGGAAAAGGGAAGGCGACTGATTCTCCCCGTCGCGGGGGGATCCATGGAAGCGGTGCTCTGCAAGGCCCCGGACGTGATTACCTATGTGCAGAACGGCGTGTGCGATCTGGGAATTGTCGGCAAGGACACCATTCTGGAAAAGGGCGGAAACTTTTACGAGATGCTCGATCTGGGTTATGGAAGATGCCGGTTTGCCCTCGCGGGGCCGCGAGGCTTGAATTTTTTCAGCGGATATTCGGCGCGGACTGTCGCTTCCAAATACCCGAACGTGGCGGCAGAGTATTTTTCCGGGAAAAAGATGGACGTCCGCATCATCAAGATCGAGGGTTCCGTGGAGCTTGCTCCCCTTCTGGGACTGGCCGACGCGATCGTAGATCTGGTGGAAACGGGAAGGACCCTGAAAGAGAACGGTCTGGAAGTCATTGAGACGATATGCGGCGTTTCCGCAAGGCTGATAGTAAGCGCGTCCAGTCTCAAGTTCCGAAGGGAAGAGATTGAAAATTTCAAATCCAGGCTGGAAACGGTTTCGCGCCCTGAAAAATTCAGAACAGAAAGGACGGAAAAAGGATGATCCGAATCTATGAGGGAGGCGGCGGGGACGGAAAGAAACTCGCCGCCCGGTTAAGGCAGAGAAGAGGGAAAACCAGTCCGGCCGTGGAATCCGCCGTGGCTGATATCCTCGAAGGAGTCCGGCGCGGGGGTGACCGCGCCGTGAGGGAATATACCCTCAGGTTTGACGGGGCGCTTCCGAAAAAAACGGAACTGACGGACAAAGATATGGAGGATGCGGCCGCTTCCTGCAGCAAGGAATTTCTCGGCGCGCTTTCCCGCGCGGCCGAAAATATCCGCAGGTTCCATGAAAGGCAGAAGCAGAACAGCTGGTTTATCACCCGCCCGGACGGGGTCGTCATGGGGCAGAGGGTCCGGCCCCTCGCGCGCGTCGGAGTCTATGTGCCCGGCGGGACGGCGGCATACCCTTCTTCCGTCCTCATGAACGTGATTCCCGCGAAAATAGCGGGCGTCGGGGAAATTATCATGGCGACTCCGCCCGGGCGGGAAGGAAAACCCAGCCCGGCCGTCCTCGCGGCGGCCCGGAAAGCCGGGGTTGACCGGGTCTTCCTGATCGGCGGGGCGCAGGCCGTCGCGGCGCTCGCATACGGGACGGAAACCGTGCCCGCCGTAGAGAAAATAGTCGGCCCCGGAAACATTTATGTCGCGACGGCGAAGAAGCAGCTTTTCGGGACGGTCGGCGTCGACATGATCGCCGGGCCGAGCGAAATCCTGATCCTCGCGGACGAGACGGCAGATCCGGAGTATCTTGCCGCCGATCTGATGTCGCAGGCCGAACACGATCCCCTCGCGTCCGCCGTCCTTCTGACGACTTCTCCGAAAACGGCTTCCGCCGTCCAGTCGGAAATCGATCGGCAGATCAAAGGTCTTTCCCGGCGCGCGGTCATCGAAAAATCGCTGGACAGCTACGGGGCGGTTGTCGTTTTTGGGACTCTGGAGGAAGCGATCCGGTTCGCAAATGACTTTGCCCCGGAGCACTTGGAAATCTGCACCAGAAATCCGATGGAGCTTCTGGGCCGCGTGGACAACGCGGGATCCGTATTCCTCGGAAATTATTCCCCCGAACCCGTCGGCGACTACTACGCGGGTCCGAACCACGTTCTGCCGACGGGCGGAACCGCACGGTTTTCGTCTCCCCTTTCGGTCGACACGTTCCTCAAAAAGTCCGGGTTTCTGTATTATACGAAGGACGCGCTTTCCCGTTCGGCGGAGGATATTGAAACGCTTGCCCGCGCGGAAGGCCTGACTGCCCACGCGAACGCCGTCCGCGTAAGGAGGAATTCCATTGGCGTACCGCATGAATGAAAAGATCAGGCACCTTGTCCCCTATCAGCCGATATCGGGAAATTTCAGGATTCGGATGGATGCGAATGAGTCTTTTTTTCCGCCTGGGAAAGAACTCCTCGAAAAAATCGGGAGCGCCGTCCGCTCCGTTCCGCTGAACCGATACCCCGATCCGTATGCCTTGGAATCCTGCCGGGCGTTTGCCGGCTTTTACGGCTGCCGTCCGGAAAATGTCGTGGCCGGAAACGGGTCGGATGAGCTGATCGCCCTCATCAGTGAGGCGTTCTCGATGAAAGGGGAAAAAATCCTGACTTTTTCCCCCGACTTTTCGATGTATTCGTTTTACGGCAGAATCTGTGAAACGGAAAATATCGTATACCGGAAAGAGGAGGATCTTTCCGTCGATGTCGACAGGGTGATCCGCCTTGCCCGGGAAAACGGGGCGCGGATGCTCCTGTTTTCCAATCCCTGTAACCCGACGGGAAAAGGATTAAGACGGGATGAAGTCCGGAAACTGATCCGATCCGTCGACGCGCTGGTCGTGCTGGATGAAGCCTATATGGATTTTTGGGACCAGTCCCTGATCGGGGAAGCGGATCGATACGACAACTTGATCCTGCTCCGGACCTGCTCCAAAGCGTTCGGCCTCGCGGGAATCCGCCTCGGCTTCGCCGTAGCGAATGAAGAGCTGGCGCGCGCCCTGCGCGCGGTAAAATCCCCCTATAACGTAAACGCCATGACACAGGCGGCCGGAGCGGCGGTTCTCGGCGAGCGTCTCCTTCTGCAGTCCCGCACCCGTGCGATTGTCCGCTCAAGAGAGGAACTTTACAGGGCGCTCAGGGCCCTCGAAAAGGGAAGGGAAACCGAACTGCGCGTCTATCCTACGGTGACAAATTTCGTGCTTCTGCGGACGGACCGGGCGGAGGAATTTCATCGACGGCTCCTCGAAAATGGAATTTCCGTCCGGCTGTTCGACGGGTTTCTCCGCGTAACGGCCGGGTCGGAAAGGGAAAACGCCGAATTTATAAAGGCTTTTGGAGCCATGCTTTAAAATACGGAAAGGGGTTGGGAAAATGAGAACCTCGCGGCAGGAACGGAAAACCAGGGAAACGGAAATAAGCGTCTGTTTAAATCTTGACGGGGGTCCGGTTCAGATAGAAACCGGGATCGGCTTTTTTAACCACATGCTGAACTCGTTTGCCGTGCACGGCGGATTCGGGCTGACGCTGAAAGCAAAGGGCGATCTCTGCGTCGACGGCCACCATACCGTCGAGGACTGCGGCATCGTCCTGGGAAGCGCGTTCGAAGAAGCGCTCGGAGACCGGTCGGGAATCGCCAGGTTTGGAAGCTTTTTCGCTCCGATGGACGAGTCGCTCGCTTTCGCCGCCGTAGATATCAGCGGTCGGCCGTTCCTTGTATTCCGGGCGGATTTCGGACAGGAGCGCGTCGGGGAATTTGATTCCTGTCTCACGGAAGAATTTTTCCGTGCCTTCGCGTTTCACGCCGGAATGACGCTCCATCTTCAGTGCCTTTATGGATCGAACGCCCACCATCAGATTGAGGCGCTTTTCAAGGCGGCCGCGCATGCCGTGAAGGCGGCCGTAAAGCCTTCCGGGGCAGGAGTCCTTTCGACGAAAGGATCCCTTTAAGGGAAAAGAGGTTGGAAATATGCTGATTCTTCCGGCGATCGACTTAAAGGGCGGAAAATGCGTCCGGCTTTTCCGCGGTGACTTTTCGACGGCGGAACAAGTCGCGAAAGATCCAGTCAGCGCCGCGAACCGCTTTCGGAAAGCGGGAGCGAAATGGATCCACGTCGTCGACCTGGACGGCGCAAAAGCCGGGAAACCTGTCCATTCCGATTTAATTTTCCGCATCGCCCGGGAATCAGGTCTTCATGTGGAAACAGGCGGAGGGATCCGGACCATGAAAACCGCTGCGTACTATCTTAAAAACGGGATTTCCCGGGTAATTCTGGGCACCGCCGCTATTTTAAACCCGGAATTTGTGAGAGATGCCGTCGGGGCCTTCGGGGACAGAATCGCCGCGGGCATCGACTCGAGAAACGGCATGGCGGCCGGGGACGGCTGGACCAGAACTTCCGCCGTCAGTTCCCTCAGCTTGGCGAAAAACATGGAATCCTTAGGTGTAAAGTATATTGTCTTTACAGATATCGCGCGGGATGGAACGCTGTCCGGGCCGAATCTCAGGCAGCTGGAGCTTGTTCAGAAAACCGTGTCCTGCCGTGTTATCGCAAGCGGCGGCGTGTCCAGCCTTAACGATATCGAAAATCTGAAGAACCTCGGTTTATATGGCGCAATTTGCGGAAAAGCGCTCTATTCCGGTTCTCTGGATCTGAAAAAAGCCATCCTGGCGGGGGAGAGCGGAAATGCTGAAAATTGAGGCTGAAAAGCAGAAATACTTTACGGACGCTTTGTTCCGAAAATCGGATCTTATTCCGGCGGTGATTCAGG
>DAITAP010000086.1:0-8553 GCA_036824225.1 Caproicibacter sp.
GGAACTCCCCGCCGGTGTTGAAGTGGAGATTAAACTCTGATTCAACCGACCGGCGGCCGGGGTCATGTTGGCCGGAAGGCCAACCAATAACCTGCTAGGAGGTTAAAAAATGAAAAAAGGCATCATAGGGAAAAAGGTTGGCATGACGCAGATCTTCGATGAAAAGGGCAGGACAATTCCAGTTACGGTGGTAGAAGCCGGGCCGTGCATCATCGCTCAGAAAAAAACAGTGGAAAATGACGGATATTCGAGCGTGCAGATGGGATTTGGAGACGTTAAACCGCAGAAAATCACCAAACCGCTCAAAGGCCATTTTGACAAGGCAAAAGTAGCCCCAAAAAGAGTTCTGCGTGAATTTCGCCTTGATGATCCGAAAGCGTATCAGGTAGGGGATTTAGTCAAGGCAGATGTATTTCAAGCTGGCGACCACGTTGATGTCACGGCTACCAGCAAAGGGAAAGGCTATGCGGGCGTTATTAAGCGCTGGAACTTCCAGCGCTTAAAGGAATCCCACGGAACTGGGCCGGTTGCCCGTCACGGCGGATCAAATGGCGCTAATTCCGATCCTTCGCGTGTATTCCCCGGCATGAAGATGGCCGGGCATTTGGGAGCTGAAAAAGTTACAGTTCTGAATCTGTCAGTCGCAAAGGTGGATGTTGAAAACAACCTGATTGCCATACGGGGCGCGGTACCGGGTCCAAATGGCGGAATAGTCGTGATACATGACAGTGTAAAACCTGTCAGAGTTAAAGCTGTCAAAGCGTGAGGAAAGGAGGAACAGAAATGCCTACAATAGCAGTGCTTGATAAAACCGGCAAGGAAATTGAAAAACTGGAGCTTTCCGATGCCGTATTTGGTGTCACGCCAAACATGACTGCCATGCACGACGTGGTACTTGCCCATTTGGCCGCAATGCGTCAGGGAACTCAGTCTGCGAAAACGCGTGCGGAAGTTTCTGGCGGCGGCAGAAAACCATGGCGGCAGAAGGGAACTGGCCACGCAAGACAGGGTTCTATTCGCTCTCCTCAGTGGAGGCACGGCGGAGTTGTGTTTGCGCCAAAGCCGCGTGACTATACTATCTCCCTGAATAAAAAAGAGAAACGTCTGGCGATGAAATCAGCGCTTTCCAGCAAAGTTCTCGACAGCGAGATGGTCGTCTTTGACAAGATCTCGGTGGATGGCTTTAAGACGAAGGAAGTAGTGGCCATTTTGAAAGCTGCCGGAGAAGGAAAGAAAGCTCTTATCGTCCTGCCGCAGACGGATTATAAGGTTGCCGTGTCCGCGAGAAATATTCCCGGTGTGAAAACAGCTGCGGTCAACACGCTGAATGTTTACGATATTCTGAATGCGGATCGTTTCATCGTAACGAAGGATGCCGTAGCGAAAATCGAGGAGGTGTACGCTTAAATGGCAGTACAGGACATTGTCCTCCGCCCGATAGTGACGGAGAAAAGCATGGCCGGGATCAGAAACAAGAAGTACACTTTCGAAGTCGCGCCGCATGCGACCAAAATCGACGTTGCCAAAGCGGTGGAGATCCTCTTTGGTGTCAAGGTCGCAAAGGTTAACACCGTGCATGTCCGCGGCCATCTGCGCCGTCAGGGGAAAACTCAGGGCTACACCAGGGCTTGGAAAAAAGCCATTGTTACCCTAAAGCCCGACAGCAAATCCATTGAGTTCTATGACATGATGAAATCTCCGCGCGATGCGGAGGCATGGATGGGGAATCGGCAATTCCCCGCAAAGCCGTCATGAGGAGTGTGAAAAATGCCAACCATTAATTTTAAGCCGACCACAGCGTCGCGTCGTGGTATGTCCATTATGGACCACAGCGAGCTGACGAAAAAGCCTCCGGAGAAAAGTCTTCTGTATTCCAAGAAAAAGCATTCCGGACGCAATAGCTACGGCAGAATTACCGTACGTCATCGCGGCGGCGGCAATCGCAGGAAATACCGCATTATTGATTTTAAGCGCCGGAAATTCGGAACTCCCGGCAAAGTCCAGAGCATCGAATATGATCCGAACCGGAGTGCGTTTATCGCCCTCATACAATATGAAGACGGGGAACAGAGCTATATCATCGCCCCGGTAGGCCTGAAGGCCGGAGACACTGTTGTTTCCGGTGCTCAGGCGGATATCCGTCCCGGCAATGCCCTTCCGCTCGAGAATATCCCCGTCGGAACTTTTATCCACAATGTGGAGCTTTATCCCGGAAAGGGCGCCCAGCTGGCTCGTGCGGCCGGGATTATGGCGCAGCTCATGGCAAAGGAAAACGGCCTCGCTTTGCTGCGCCTGCCTTCCGGCGAACTGCGGAATGTGCCGATCAGCTGCATGGCGACCATCGGCCAGGTCAGCAATATCGACCATGAAAACCTTAAGATCGGCAAAGCGGGAAGAAAACGCCATATGGGATGGCGGCCAACCGTCCGCGGTTCGGCCATGAACCCGAACGACCATCCGCACGGCGGCGGCGAAGGCAAAGCGCCAATCGGGCGGCCCGGGCCAGTCACTCCATGGGGCAAGCCGGCGCTGGGCTATAAGACGCGTTCGCACAAGAACCGTTCCAACCGGTTCATCGTGAAGCACAGGAACGGAAAATAAGGTGCACGGAAAGGAGCTTGGTTTATGAGCAGGAGCGTTAAGAAGGGTCCTTACGTGCAGCCGGTGCTGCTAAAAAGGATCCAGGCAATGAACAAATCCGGTGAAAAGAAGATCGTCAAGACCTGGAGCAGGGCTTCTACGATTTTTCCGGATTTTGTCGGTCATACAATCGCGGTTCACGACGGCCGCAAACATGCCCCCGTTTATATTACGGAGGAAATGGTAGGACACAGGCTGGGCGAATTCGCCCCCACAAGGACTTTCCACGGGCATTCCGGCGCAAAAACGACAGCTCCCGGAACGGCAGCAGCGCCTGCCGCTCCGGCACCTGCTTCAGCTCCGGCGCCCGCTCAGCCCAGTAGTGGGAAATAACGGCTGAAAGGAGCAGATAGGATGGAAGACAGCATGGAAGACAACATGGAAGCCAGAGCCTACCTCAGATATGCCAGAATCTCACCCCGCAAGGTGCAGATTGTGCTTGATCTGATCCGCAGCAAACCGGCGGATACTGCAATGGCAATCCTGAAGAATATTCCCAAAGCCGCGGGCGAGCCACTCTCAAAACTGCTGAAGTCGGCGATTGCCAACGCAGAGAACAACAAGAGCATGGACACTTCCCGGCTTTACGTGTCGCAGTGTTTTGTCAGCCCTGGACCTATCCTCAAACGCATCCGCCCGAGAGCACAGGGCCGCGCGTTCCGCATCCTGAAAAGGACATCGCATGTGACCATGGTGCTCAGGGAAAAGGAATAAGGGAAGAGGAGGTTAATTATGGGCCAGAAAGTCAATCCACACGGTTTTCGGGTGGGAATTATCAAAGACTGGGATTCCCGCTGGTTTGTAAAGAATAATGTGTTCGGCGATACGCTTGTCGAGGATTATAATCTCCGGAAAATGCTTTTTAAGAGACTTGCTTCGGCGGGTGTTCCCAAAATTGAAATTGAACGCGATGCTTCGAAAGTAAGAATCCATATCCACTGCGCGAAACCGGGTATTGTTATCGGCAAGGGCGGATCCGAAATTGAAAAACTTCGCGTCGTTTGTGAGAAATTTCTGAACAAGCCCGTCACTATTAATATCATTGAAGTAAAAAACCCGGACCTGAATGCTCAGCTTGTGGCGGAGAACATCGCCCAGCAGCTTGAGAAGCGGATTTCCTTCCGCCGCGCGATGAAGCAGTGTATCGGACGCGCGATGAAGCTGGGGGCAAAAGGAATTAAGACCCAGGTTTCAGGGCGCCTTGGCGGAGCTGAAATTGCGAGAAGAGAACAGTACCATGACGGTACGATTCCTCTTCAGACCATCCGGGCAGATATCGACTATGGATTTGCCGAAGCTGCGACCACATACGGCCGCATCGGCGTAAAAGTCTGGATTTACCGAGGAGAAGTCCTGCACGACAGCCACAGGCCTCATGCCGAAGAGCAGCAGAGAACCGGCTCTTACCGCGACAACCGCAGGCCGCGTATGGATGCAAACGGTGGAGCCTATTCGGGCCGGGACGGCCGCAGGCCGCGCAGGCCGGATAACGGCGGATCCTACCGCGGTTCCTATCAGGGCCGGGACGGCGGCAGCCATGGATTCCACAGGACTCCGAATAGCGGGGCGTTTCCGGATAGCCGGGGGCCCCGCAGGGAAGGGGGCGGCAGATAATGCTGATGCCTAAACGCGTCAAGTACCGGAAGGTACAGCGCGGACGGATGAAAGGAAAATGCAGGCGCGGCAACAAGGTAGACTATGGTGAGTATGGTCTGCAGGCGCTGGAGCCTGCCTGGATCACCGCAAGCCAGATCGAAGCGGCCCGTGTTGCCATGACCCGTTATACCAAGAGGTTCGGGCAGGTATGGATTAAAATATTTCCGGACAAACCGGTCACCAAAAAACCGGCGGAAGTCCGCATGGGTTCCGGAAAAGGAGCTCCCGAGTTCTGGGTTTCCGTTGTCAAGCCGGGACGCGTGCTGTTTGAAATGGGCGGTATCCCGGAATCGACAGCCAGAGAAGCGCTGCGGCTTGCTTCGAGCAAACTGCCGATCCGCTGCAAGATTGTTACCAAGGAAGAAACGGACGGTGAGCAGTCATGAAGGCATCCGAAGTCAGGAACATGACCACGGAAGAAATGGAAAGCAAATTAAAAGACCTGAAAGCCGAACTTTTCAATCTCCGCTTCCAGCTTACTATTAACCAGCTTGAAAACCCAATGCGCATCCAGGCCGTGAAAAAGGACATTGCCCGAATCAAGACTGTGCTGCGCGAAAACGAACTGAAAGAAGACGCCGAGGCGTAAGGGAAGGGAGGATGGACCGTGAGCGACAGAAACATCAGGAAAACGGAAGTTGGAAAAGTTGTCAGCAACAAAATGGATAAAACCATCGTCGTTGCTGTTGAAAACAGCGTGACGCATCCGCTTTATAAAAAGGTCATGAAACGCACCATGCACCTGAAAGCGCACGATGAAAAGAACGAATGCTCCATCGGCGACCGGGTGCGCGTGATGGAGACCCGGCCCCTCAGCAAGGAAAAAAGATGGCGCCTTGTCAAGATCCTTGAGAAAGCAAAGTAGCCAGAGGAGGAATGCACTGTGATTCAACAGCAGACTTATCTAAATGTTGCCGATAACACCGGCGCGAAGCAGCTCATGTGCATCCGCGTCCTCGGCGGCACGGGCAGAAGATATGCCAATATCGGTGATGTCATCATCGCCGCCGTCAAGAAGGCAGCGCCGGGCGGCACCGTGAAAAAAGGCGCCGTTGTGAAGGCCGTTGTCGTACGGACCGCGTCCGGGCTGCGGCGCGATGACGGAAGCTATATCCGGTTCGACGAAAACGCAGCCGTTTTGATCAACGACGACAAAAGCCCGTCGGGAACGCGTATTTTCGGACCCGTGGCACGGGAGCTCCGTGAAAAGAATTATGTCAAAATTCTGAGCCTCGCTCCGGAAGTGCTGTGATGGGAGGCGCTAAGATGAAAAACAAGATTCATGTAAAAACGGGCGACACCGTGATAGTCCTCAGCGGAAAAGACCGCGGCAAAAAAGGAAAGATCCTTGAAGTCAGCCCAGGCGAGGGAAAAGTCATTGTAGAAAAAATCAACATGGTGAAAAAGCATGTGAAACCCCGCAAAGCTGGCGAAGAAAGCGGCATTGTCAAAGCCGAGGGCGCCCTTTATGCTTGTAAAGTCCAGCTTGTTTGTCCCCACTGCGGCAAGCCGACGCGCGTTGGCCACAAGATCTACGGCGACGGCACGAAAGAGCGCATCTGCAAAAAATGCGGCGAAGCGCTGTAAGGAGGAGAAACATGGCAAGACTAAAAGAATATTATCTTAAGAAAGCCGCTCCTGCCCTGATGAAGAAATTTTCCTATAAAAGCGTAATGCAGATCCCGAAACTGGAAAAAATCGTCGTGAACGTGGGCGCCGGAGAGGCGAAGGAAAACTCTAAGGTAATCGATTCCGTCATTTCGGATTTGTCCGCCATTACCGGCCAGCATCCCATGATCTGCAGAGCAAAAAAGTCCGTCGCTAACTTCAAAATCCGCGCCGGGATGAAAATCGGCGCGAAAGTAACGCTTCGGGGCGATCGGATGTATGAGTTTCTCGATCGCCTGTTCAATGTGGCGCTTCCGCGGGTGCGTGACTTTCAGGGAATCAACCCGAATTCATTTGACGGACGCGGCAACTACAATATGGGCGTAAAAGAACAGCTGATCTTCCCGGAAATTGACTATGACAAGGTTGACAAGGTACGCGGGATGGACATCTGCTTTGTGACAAGCGCCAAAACCGACGAGGAATCCCGGGAGCTGCTAAAGCTGATGGGAGCCCCGTTTGCAGAGTAAGGAGGAATTTTTTTGGCAAAAACGTCCATGAAGGTAAAACAAAGGCGGCCGGCGAAATTTTCGTCCCGCGCGTATAACCGGTGCAAGATATGCGGCAGGCCTCATGGCTATCTGCGCAAGTTCGGCATTTGCCGTATCTGTTTCCGCAAGCTTGCCTACCGGGGTGAAATTCCTGGCGTAAAAAAGGCGAGCTGGTAAAGTTCAGCAAAGGAGGGAACGCCATGCAAATCACAGACACCATCGCCGATCTGCTGACCCGCATTCGCAACGCGAGTACCGCCAAGCATGAATCCGTCGAGATCCCGTCTTCCAATATGAAGAAGGCTATCGTGAAGATTCTCGTTGACGAGGGGTACCTGAAAAGCTATACGGTTGTAGACGACGGCAGGCAGGGCGTCATCAAGGTTAACCTGAAATACGGGGCAGGAAAGGCTTCTGCCATCAACGGTCTGCAGAGAGTATCAAAGCCAGGCCTTCGCATCTACCGCGACGCTTCGGAAATGCCGAGAGTCATGAAAGGGCTGGGGATCGCGGTCGTATCCACTTCCAAGGGGATTATGACCGACCGCCAGGCCCGCAAGGAAAACGTGGGCGGAGAAGTGCTCGCGTTCATCTGGTAAGGAAAAGGGGTGCAGCAATGTCGCGAATTGGAAGAAAACCCGTAAATATTCCCGCTGGCGTCACCATATCCGTTGACGGCAGCGTTGTTACGGTCAAGGGGCCGAAAGGCACATTGACCCAGTTAGTTCATCCCGGCATCGGCGTGACCGTGGATGGCAATGTGGTGCGCGTCACCCGCCCCGATGATGAAAAGGAAAATAAATCCCTGCACGGGACGACGCGTTCCTTGATCCAGAATATGGTCATTGGGGTGACAAAGGGTTTTCAGAAGAATCTTGAAATCAATGGCGTCGGTTACCGTGCACAAAAACAGGGTAAAAATCTTGTAATGAACCTCGGCTTTTCGCATCAGGTGACGGTTCCGGAAAAGGATGGAATCACCATTGAATGCCCGGCGGCGAACAAGATCGTCGTCCTTGGTCCGGATAAACAGAAGGTTGGACAGTTTGCAGCGGAAATCCGTGAAAAGCGTCCTCCGGAACCATATAAGGGCAAAGGCATCAAATATGCCGGAGAGCATATCCGCCGTAAGGAAGGCAAAGCCGGCAAAGGCGCCAAGAAGTAAGGAGGGGACCGCAAATGATCAAGAAAGCCGATACCAATTTGGCAAGGATTCACCGCCACCGCAGGGTGCGCGGAAAAATTTCGGGTACGGCCGATTGTCCGCGCCTCAATGTGTTCCGCTCCGCCAAAAATATTTACGCTCAGGTTATCGACGATACCAAAGGCGTAACGCTTGTGGCGGCTTCGTCGCTTGAAAAAGATTTTGAAGGCAGCGGCGGAAATAAGGCAGCGGCGGAAAAAGTCGGAGAGGCAGTTGCCAAACGTGCCGTGGAAAAGGGGATCAAGAAAGTTGTTTTTGACCGCGGCGGTTACCTGTACCACGGCCGCGTCAAGGAACTGGCAGAAGGCGCCCGAAAAGGCGGACTGAAATTCTAAAGGAAGGAGGGAAAATTTTTTGGCAAGATACAGTGACAGAGATTCGGAATATAAGGAACACGTGGTTTCCATCAACCGTGTGTCCAAAACCGTCAAGGGCGGTCGTATTTTTAAGTTTTCGGCTCTGGTTGTCGTAGGTGACGGGAAAGGCACAGTGGGTTTTGGAATTGGAAAAGCCGGAGAAGTGCCTGAGGCTATCCGCAAGGGCATTGAGGATGCGAAGAAAAACCTTGTCAAGGTTTCGCTGCGCGGATCGACGATTCCCCATGAAATCATCGGGTCTTATGGGGCCGGCCGGGTGCTGATGAAACCCGCTGCCCCTGGAACCGGCGTAATCGCCGGCGGCCCGGTCCGTGCCGTGGTGGAAGCGGCAGGAATCCGCGATATCCGCACCAAGGCCCTTCGTTCCAATAATCCGTGCAATGTAGTCCGGGCAACCATGGACGGCATGAGAAGACTTCGTGATGCGGCACAGGTTGCCAAGGTCCGGGGAAAGCAGATCAAAGAATTATTTGCTTGAAGGAGGGCAGAGCAATATGGCAGAACTGAAAATTACGCT
>DAITAP010000087.1:0-8524 GCA_036824225.1 Caproicibacter sp.
TTATTTCCGCTCTGCCCGGTGATATAATAAAAGGGCAGAAAATTTTATAATTGCCTTATGGAATCCTGCGTCCGCCCGTCCGGTGCTGTTACACCGGCACGTTCTGCGCGAAAATTCAGCCATGCCGGAATCGAAACATTTTTCCGCACCGCGCGGGTGTCGGTCTCAGCACGGTAGCGATCCGTGTCAACATCTACCAAAGCAGCGAACTGATTTTCGGTGAGAGAGAAATCAGATGGAACGTGAGAGGGAACTGGGCGTTCGCCGTGATCTTCCAGTGTGCAGAGACAGCCGCAGAGGGCATTCTTTATCATACGTGTGGTTTCTTCCAGTGTGCCGCCGTCAGTGACGCAGCCGGGCACGTCGGGGATCTCAACGGTATAGCCGGTTTTTACTTTGGTAAATACTGCCGAATAAACATAATACATCGTTACTCTCCATGCCGAAGGATGTCGTTTACTTCTTTGTCCGAGGCCAGCGTATGGCAATCGGGGTCCTTCTCTATGGCCTTTAGCATCTGCGAATCGAATTCGTCCGGCTCTATTTCCGGTGCGCTGTCCAGAAGCAATTTGTTCCAGAGTTTTTCGGCCTGTTCTTCCGACATGACTGTAATTGCACCGATCAGGCGTTCTTTAATATCGCTCATTCGAATCACTCCTTGTAAATCTGTCCACGGCTGTCGATCCTGATGATCAAAATAACGTTTCCGTCCGAATCAAAAATAATTCTGAAATCGCCTACCCGCAGACGGTAGCCGCCGCGCCCCTGCAACTTCTTGATGTCCCCGTAAGGAAGAGCGCGTTTATGGCGCTGATAAGGCGCTTGCGTGTCGGCGCGTCCTGTCTTCTGATAAATTTGACCGGCTGCTTCATGAATTTTATCTGCATTTATCCATCCCAACATACAAGTATACTATACGTAATATTGCGCAACGGGTCAAGAAGAATACTTAATTTTACACAACATACTGCCGTGCTGGTCCACCACAGGCGAAAGCTGATGGACGGCGGCACCTACGATTGGCCAAACCTGCAGGCGTTGTGTCAGGAGTGCCACTCAAGGCTTCATGCCGAACGCGGCGACTACTTTTGATAATGCCATCCCTTTACCATTACAGCCGATTTTTAATGTCGCTTCTAATTTATATTTCTCCATCTGACGATAAGCCAGATCTGGTTGTAGACGAACATCATCGCCTTTTGGTAGTCGAGCGCCATGTTGACGTAGGGCGAGCGTTTCCCGGAAGCGGCTCGCCTACATCCCCTCGCCAACAACCGCCTTACGCTGAACGCCGGGTGGGACGAACGTCGGCACTCTTTTCCCCATCGTCCAGTCACTGCCTTCTGGTATTTTTCCCCGCTTTCCATGCCAGCAGTCCAGTCAGGAAAAGCAGCAGACATCCCCCGGCGCCAAAGGTGAAAACTTTGATATGGTTAACGCCTGTTTCGCCGACGGTTCCGGCTTTTGGGGATACCCGGGATGCCGAATCAACAGTATATTCGACTGTGCCGACTTTCCCCGGCTGGTATGGCGCTGTTTTTTTCTGAATTTCTATAAACTGTATGACGAGGCCGTAGTAGGAACCGCTGATCACCGGCTCCGATGGAAGGCTTCGGAACGCCGAACCGCAGTTCAGGTTTCCGTACTGGCGGAAGCCGCCCTGCCCGTTTGTAACTGAGATTACGGCCCCGCTGGACGTAAGATCCCGCGATGGGTTGATTTCAAAGCATTTCAGCCTGCTGTTCTGCGCAGAGGCCTTCTTCCAGCCAGCGCTGCCGTTCAGAATTTCCAGATCAGATTTGATATCGCTGACGCCGGGGTTTGCCTGTTTGAGACGTACCTGGGTTATCCCCAGTTCCGGATAGGAGACTTCTCCGCATTTTAGTTTCTGGTTCCATCCCGGCTGAGAGGGGACGCCGTTCCCAGCGAGCTTTGCCATACACATCAGCGTGCTGACGGTACAGGATCCGGCTGTTTTCTTCTCGAAAATGTTTTCTGCCTCCCGGGCGGAAGCACCGCCATAGATCCTCTGGAAAGCCGAAACTATGTCCCGCTCCGGTATTCTGACTTCCGTCCCATCATTTTCTCTGCCTTGCTTCCCGATCTTTCCCGTGCTCTTCTCCAGCCCGGCGTAATAGGACCTTCCCGTCATGGAGTTTCCATGCACAAAAACCGTCCCGATCTCCGATTTTCCGGCGGACTTCATGCTGACAAAATATCCGAGGCAGTTGAGAATGGCGCTTCCCGGAGGAGCAGACGGGACTGTACTGGAAAAACAGATGTTCCCTCTGTTTGAAGAAATGACAGCCGCCGGCGCTGCCGCGGCCGGAAGCGCAATCGCCGCTATAGAAAGAACCGGCAGGACGCCGGCTAAAAATCTTTTCACTCCTTTTGGATCCCCCTTTCAGAATCAATTTGATTTTCGAAACACCGCATAGAAAGTTTTGTTCTGATCCGCCGTAACAGATTCCTTCCGGCTGTGGGAAACGTCCACACCGTCAGACTCCCAGAAATCAAATTCATATCCTGCTTTCGGCACAGCCTCAATTTCTACCTCATAGCCCTGATAGGCGGTAACGCTTCCATATGCGTCGCCCTGGGCAGTATCCGCCGAAACCGCGCGGATACTAACCTGTTCCGGCGCAATCCCGGTTACGGATCCCTTCGGGCTTTCCCCGGCCCGGTTCCCGGCGGAAACTGAGAACCGATGCTGCCCGGCATCGATTATCCCGAAATCATAGCTCGTCGCGCCGGGAGACAGCACCGCCTGCTTTACGTTATCCAGGTAGACGTCATACTCGAGGATGTCGCTGTATCCGTCCGATTCCGGCGCGGTCCAGCGGATCTCCGCGGACACCGGTCCAAAGCTGGCCGAAACATCTCCCGGAACACTGGGGGCCGTGATGAGATATACCGGGCCGGATTCCCCCGCTTCACTCTCCCCAAGGCTGTTAACCGCCGTTACGGAAACAGAATGATATCCGGGCTGGTACCCGCTTTCCGTGACAAACGATCCCTTTGTGCTCTCCGAAAGGACCGGCGCAGAATTGATTTTGATACTGTCGATATAGATGCTATACCCTGTGATTTGCTGGTTTCCCGTATCGCCTGGGGCGGTCCAGGAGACCTGGATTCTGTCTGTCCCGTACTGTACGCCCTTCACGTCTCCCGGTGCTCCGGGTATCGTAGAAACGTTTACGCTGTCTGCCTGGATGGAGGCACCGCTTTCTCCAAGGGAATTTACCGCCGTGACAAACACACTGTAATTTCCGGATTTTACGCCGCCCAGCGCGTACCGGCGGCCGGAAATCAGGGTCGAATTCCGCTTGATTCCGTTTATATAGACGTTATACCCGAGAATCATGCTTCCGCCGTCCTTCTGAGGCGCGGCCCAGCTCACCGTCACCGTCTGTCCGGAAACGTCCGCGCAGATATTTTCCGGGGGATCCGGGGCAGTCTTGAGACAAATGGAAACGCTGGATGATGGGTTTCCCGGTCCGACGGCATTGACAGCCACGACATAAAAGGTATAAGTCCCCGCGCTGAGATTTTTTACCGTATAGGAGGTCCCGGCGGAAAGGCTCTGATTTTGCTGCACGCCGTTCCGGTAGACGTTATATCCGAGAATCGAAGATCCTCCGTCGGAAGCGGGCGCTTTCCAGACAACCGAAACGTCTCTTCCCGCAGACGAAACCGATATGCCGGACGGTTCGCCTGGAACCATGGCATTCAGATGAAAATGCGCTTCTACCGGAGGCCCTTCCCCTGCGCTGTTCACCGCCGTGATCTTGATGCTGTGGCTTTTCATGGCGAGGCCGGGAATTATCTCCCTCGAATCATGAATCAAACTGGCGTTCAAGAGCTGTCCGTCCACATAAACCCGATATCCGAGGATCGGCGCTCCACCGTTCAGCAGAGGGACCGACCACGCAAGGACAAGGTCCGTCCCCTGCTGGGACAGCACAGGATTGGTGGGCCTGGATGGCACGTCAGGATTGCTAATCTCATGGTATTCCGCCGGCACCGCATCCGGCAGGTCCGGCAGTTTTCCTTCTCTGCAGAGGGGCATGTCTCGGACAGTATTCTGATAGGTCGGTCTGCTGTCCGAATATCCGTAGCTTTTCTGCAGGCAGCTCATCGGAATCCGGAGAAACGTACGGCTGAAAATCTCAGGGAACTGCCGATACAGCAGAAACCCGAGGGCGACGGAAAGAATCATCTTTACGGCCGTCGACAGGTACGTCGCTTCCCCCCGCTGCCACTTTGTCATTGTCTCTCTGTCCGCTTCCTTTCCAACCTGCTTATGCACCGGATACGCTGCCTTTTGTAACGGTGATTTTCCACTGGACGGTCCGGCCTGACTCCGCCGTCACCGTCAGTGTCCGGCTTTCTGTAAAATCCATCGGCGTTATCCCGCTTTCCGCCTCCCCGGAATCGAAGGAGACCGACGCCTTGTCGGATACGGCGAAAATCGGGACCAGGTTTCGAACATCCGCCGATTCCGGAACGATGACCGCAACGGTGTGGTTTTCCGGGGATATCTCGGTTTCCTGCGGAATCCTTTCAAAATAAAAGGCCTTGATTTCCGCGTCCTGACTCCGGTCCGGCAAGGTAATCACCGGAGGAGTATCGTTCCGGATGTGAAACTGGGCAGGCCTGGCTATCCCGTGTTCCGTTCCGAAGGAACCCTCCATACCTTTGATCACCGAATGATTTATCAGAGCGATGAACGCGAACATGACGAGCGTGCCGAGGACAACCGAAAGGAGCATCGACACCCCGACATCCAGATAATCCGCGTCTCCGCGGAGATATTTTTTCCATGCGCGCACAATATCATCTTCTTTCCGTCTGTTACCGGGTACGGAGGATCCCCGGGATACCGTCCGAAGGCACCGCCGCATTCTGATACTCGTCGGCAAGGCTGATTTCCGATCCTTTGATCCGGTAGACTTTGACACTGGCCGTTCCGTTCCCCTTATGTCCCGTGCCGTACGCCCCGACGGCGATATAATCGCAGGAAAGCCCGTTTTCTCCAAAACCAGCTTTCGCGCTTACTTTGTACCGGCCGATCCCTTCCGGGGAAACGCTGCAGCTGTCATAATTTTGATCGGATATTTTTTCGCCGGAAAGGGTCATGAGAAGATCCCATGTTCCAAAGGGAAGAAACGACTTTTTTCCGTCTTCCGAGAGGGACGAATACGGGTATCCTTGAAGCGGCGCGAGCTGCACTGTATAGGTATCGGCAAGGTTTTCGTTCTCTTCCGGGCAGTCGATCGAAAGAGATATTTCCCTCAGGCCGTCCGCCGTCTGGGAAAATTCCGTGAGGTTTATCGCGGGGCTTTCGGGGACCGCTCCGGCAAAGACCGCCGTCAACACCGTATCGGCAGAAGGAGTAAATGTATCAACCGGATTTTTACTGACAGGGATGCCATAGGAGTTCCTCCATTCGACAAATTTTTCGTACTGGGCCGGCACAGCCGTAACCGTGCATGTTTCAAGATTTGAACAGACTGGTTTATTGACAGACGCTGTCCCTCCCTCTGATGCTTTCACCGTGATGGTGTATTCGGTCTTTTCCGGGGTCTGTCGGAAATCGTCCTGAAAGGAGCTTTTCAGGTATTTGTCTTCAAACTGATTGGCGGAAAAATATTTCTCGGCAAGATATGATTCCGCCGTCTGCGTGATAACCGGTTTTGCAATGGGCATGTTGAGCAGTTTTACCGGAATGACCAGTTGGTATTGAGTAAACAGGACAACGGCTCGGCCGGTGTCCTTGATCTGCGTGCTCATGCCCCGGATGGCGTAGTTGGCGCTGCCGGAGGACCATCCAGCAGCGTTTCTGGAAAGGCCCAGAGAACCGCATTCCTGATTTTCGAAGGAGCTTAAGTCATCCGGGCTGTCCGGCAGTTTCCCGTCCTTCAAGCTGTCCACGCTGTTGACACAGGAAGACGACGCATAGGCGTTTAAGTCCGTCTGCACTTTTGCCCGTATCTCCTGCCCCTCTTCATAGACGCAGAAATATTCATATACCGGAAACAGGGCGCAGGAAAGCGCCAGCAGAAACAGTACGTAATAAAGCGACAATTCGCCTTTCCGACTTTTTATCATTCCACCTTCTCCTCCAAGTCTCCGTTAATCCCAGCAGTGATACAGCGGGGAAGCCGTGGCTTTCCCGACTCTCAGGTCTGTCCCGTCCGTAAAATAAATATCCGGTTCAATCGCGGTGCCGTCCACCGTATGGCGCGGTATCGACAGATCCATATCTACTACCTTTGAAGTGTCAACGCCGGGAAAATCACCGCTGGAAAAAACGATCTCCCTGCTTTCATGGTTTATTCTTATGGATTTCGAAGCAGAACTGCCATATATGTCCCGCAGCGTCAGCAGATATTCTCTGTCATCCTCATTGCTCTGCTGATATCCGTAGGAGATATGATCGATCGCGTTCGGTCCTGCAAAATGGAGCTTTGCCGATGCTGACGTTGAAAACCAGAAGTAATCGCTGCCAATAGAATAATCCGACTGTCTTCCGGATGATTCCGGCATGCTCCCGATAAAATACGCGTGACTGTAGTTCTGATTTTGTGATGTACCGGTATTATCCAGACAAAATGCGTCTTTCCCCTCCGGCGTAATAAAAATGCAGGAATGGTACTGCACATGCAGATTGGAAAGGCTGCCGGTGACGATACATTTTTCCTCAACGGTATTTACATAAATATCCTGCGGCACCCGGTAATAGCTGGAGCGAGTCTGGTACCCGTCGTTATAGCTGTCCGTTGCCGCATTCAGCGCGACTATAGTACCGTTTATCATCAGGAAGCGTTCCGCGCCGTTATACCATTCGGAGATTACCCTGATGATGCTTCCCTCAGAAAGCAGCACCGGGCTGGTAAAGGTATAAACATCGTGGACGGCGCATGTTTTACTCGTTCCGGCGTTTTTCTCATGGCAGAAATATCCTCCGGCCGATTCCCCGTCCCTGAGGATGGATTCGGCTGAATTTGATCTTGTACTTTCCGTGTAGTGCACCGACGTCCACATAAAATCCGGCGGGAGCCGCTTCTTTACCGTTACGGAGCAGGATGCCGTGTTGCCAGAATCTGTCGTTCCAGTTATTATTACTGTCCCTGGCGCAATGCCCGCGATAAGGCCGCTGGCGTCCACAGTGGCAACCCCCGTATCCCCGCTCTGCCATTTGATATCCCTGTCGGGAGTGTCGGGAGGGGAAACCGTAAAGGAAATCTGACAGGTATCACCGGCGTAGATCTCATAGCTTGCAGGGTTTATCCGGAGTATCACAAGAGGATCGACGTGCACGCGGCATTCCGCTTCCACTCCGGATTCTGTTGTGGCCGTTACGACAGTATCCCCGGGTTTTATCCCTGTTACGACGCCATTTTGATCCACCGATGCTATGGAAGGATCCCGCGATTCCCAGAAAACGCTGGCTCCACTGGTATCCGGGACAAGCTGGTACGTAATTCTGGCTGTCTTTGTTTCGATAACTGTAATATGGTCCTGATTCAAATAGATTTTTATCAGGTTGTCCGCGTCGTATCCGTGCTGAAACGGAGCATCCGTTACCTGAGTCGTCAGTTCGTTAACAGCCTGGTTTGTAAGGTTCAGCCCCTCAGACCCCGTCATGACTCCTTTTATCCCGATTATTAAGGACGCTCCGACGGCGAGGGATAAAATCAGTGTCACCGCGAGATCAATATATCCGATATCCCCTCGGGACGGAAAAGATTTGCTTTTCGTTTCTGCTCCACTTCCATATAGTATATATTCGGATTTAATTTATATTAATATCTAAATATAGAATATATGTTTTTCAAATGAATGTCAAATTTTAAAAATTGGAGCGGAAAATAAAATAATAAACACTGAAGATTGAGGCATCGTCAACAGGTTAGGAATTGTGAAAATTCTGGCTGTCGTTCAATCTAAAAATAAAAAGTTTTTAGCAGGGCGGCAAAACGGTCTGCAGGACCAAAGAAAGGTTGTGTGTTAAGAAAACCAACCAGCTGTGACATTTGCCATCCTGTTACTCAAGCTGTTAAAATAGGATTGCAATGGATCTGACGTCCCTATTCTTGGACTTTCTTTATACTTAACTGGTCACTTTCCTGTCTTCTCTATGGGTCCCAAAAGCGAAAATGTCAAATAATTTTCCGCCGGCAGTATTTTAGAAGAAGCTGTACCGGGCCAGGTTTTTCAAGGCGCAGAAAGGCATAAAAAGGGGCAGGAACCATTTTTCAGGTTCCTGCCCTCTTTTTGGGAAACACCGTTTCCGCAGCTATTGCAGGTCTTTTTGAATTTCCTCTTCCGAACAGCCTAAATACGCCGCGATCTTAGGAACAGACACGCCGAGGTGGCTCATTCTGCGGATATTTTCTATCCGGTCTTCTTCACGGCCTTCTTCTCTACCTTTTTTTATTCCTTCTTTTATTCCTTTTTTTATCCCTTCGTCTAAGCCTTCCCCGCGTAATTCCGCCTGATCATGCAGAAACATTTCCCT
>DAITAP010000088.1:0-8501 GCA_036824225.1 Caproicibacter sp.
AGGAGATGAACGAATTGAGATTGCGTAAACAGGCGCTCGGTACCCGCAATCTGGTCGGTGCGCGTGTGGAACAGGCGCGCAAGAACCAGGGCATGAAGCAAAAAGAACTGCTTGCACAGCTGCAGGTAAACGGGGTCGACATGAATGCGTCCGGCCTGTCCAAACTGGAAGGGCAAATCCGTTACGTTACGGACTACGAGCTGTCCGCGCTCGCCAACATCTTAAATGTTTCCGTAGACTGGCTGCTGGGCAGAGAGAAATAACGCCGGAATCCCGATACTGACATGGGGGCGCTCCGCTTTAAGCGAAGCGCCCTTGTGCTTTTCTTTTCCCCCGTTTTAGGGTATAATTATCATACTATGGTAGGAAAGGTTTTGCAAGAGGGGGATTTTTTTTGCAGGAACGACACCGAATTCTCACCCGCCTCAAACCACTGATTCTTTTTTTCATCGCCTTTACCGCCCTGTTTTATCTTTTCGCCGTTACCCTCAAATACACGTTCCCTTTTCTGGCCGGCTTTCTTCTGGCCCTGCTCACTCAGCCCGTGATTCGGTGGTTCCGAGACAGGCTTCGGGTTTCCGGCGCAGTCGCATCTGCCCTTGCCACGGCGGCCGTATACCTCATTCTCTTCGGGATCCTCTTTCTTCTCGGATACTGGCTCATCTATGAAATCAGCCACCTGATTTCCTACATTTCAAGCCTTTCCAAGACAAACCTCGGCGCCCTGACGGATCCTCTTTTGAAACTTGTGGATCAGCTGGGCGGATACCTCAAGAACATCGATTCCGAATTCATTAAGGAAAACCAGGAAAAGATCCTCGGTATCGCCCAAAACGTAATCGGCGTTGCCTCGCGTGCCCTGACGGCCGTTCTGAACGTGCTGACGTCGCTTCCCGCCATCCTCACGATGTTCATTGTGATGATCCTGTCGACGTATTTTTTTTCCAAGGACATGGACGCCATCCGGCACCGCTTTACGCGTCTGTTTTCCGGTGAAACGGTGGGAAACCTGCGTTCTTTTTCCCACAGCGGGCTGAAAATGAGTGGAAAGTATGTCTGTTCCTACCTGCTGATTTATTTTATCACTTTTCTTGAAACTCTGGCGGTCTTTTCCGCTCTCGGTGTCCCGTTTCCGCTTTTATTAAGCATTCTCACCGGCATCGCGGATATTCTGCCGGTTTTCGGCCCCGGCACCATTTATGTTCCGATCGGCGCGATCTACGCGTTGCAGGGGGATTATTTCCGGGCCGCCGCCCTGATTATCTGCTGGCTGATTATCTCCGCCCTCCGTCAGGTGATCGAGCCGAAAATTGTGTCGTCCTCCATCCATATCCACCCGCTGGCCATGCTTGCGGCACTTTACTTCGCGCTGATCGCAAAGAATTTCTGGATCCTCATTTATTTTTCCGCTTTATTTATCTGTTACCGAATCCTCACGCAGTCCGGAGCTCTCCCCTCCCTGTTTCCGGAATCCAGGGACGAAGCAGGAGATTCGGCAAAGAAAAGACAGGATACCGGGAAAAAGCCGCCGCAGCCGGGGTGTTGACGGAAACCGCGCCCAGGTGGTACCATGGAGGACAGGCATAAAAATTACTTCTGCGGATTTAACCCCGCGGGGATCAGGAGACAAAACGAATGATTTATGACACGTATCGCGGCCCTTACGGGCCATGGGGATATCCGCCGCCCTTCTATTCCGCCGCGCAAGAGGAAAAGCGGCGAATCCGCAGAACTTCCAACCGGCTCTGCTGGACGGTCATCCTGTGCTTTGTCCTGATTTTTCTGCTTGGCAGGGCAGGCTACCTGTTTTTAGCCACGTCAGGCTATGTTTCCAGCTCCCTTTACCGCAGCTTCGGCGGCCTGCCGCCGCTGATTTATTATCTCCTTAACTGTTCCGTTTACGCCCTGGGAATCTCCCTCCCCGCTTTTCTGTATTTCGCGGTGGGGCGCATTCCCCTGGAAGAGGGCCTCCCGTTCCGCAAAACGAAGGCAATGGATACGGCGGCACTGGTCTTATTTGGATGCATGATCTGCCTCGTCGCCAACTATCCGGCGGAATGGGTTTCGCGGCTGATTGAAAGCCTGGGCTATAACGGCACCATCCCGGACACGCCGCTCAGCAACGACCCGGCAGTCCTGGCCTGTTATGGAATCGAGACGGTCCTGGTCCCTCCTCTCGTGGAGGAAATGATGTTCCGGGGGGTTGTCCTCCAGAGCCTGCGCCGTTTCGGCGACGGCTTCGCGATCCTCGGATCCGCGCTGATTTTCGGAATGATGCACGGCAATTTCCCTCAGACGGCGTTCGCTTTTCTGGCGGGCCTGGCCATGGGATACGCCGCCGTGCAGTCGGGATCCCTTCTCCCGTCCATTCTGATTCATTTCATCAATAACCTGGCGGCGTTCCTGTACGTTCTCGTCGGCAGATTGAGCGGAGAAGCGGCCGCAGGCAACCTGAGCAGCATCCTTTCCGCCCTGCTGCTGGCGCTGGGCCTTCTTTCCGCCGGCTATCTGGTGCTCCGGGGCCGGTTCCTCCTCCAGCCGGAGGAAAGCGGGGAAACCGCTCTCCCGCTGGCCGGAAAAATGGGGGCCCTGTTCTCTAACCCCGGCGCCGTGGTGTTTTCCCTGCTTTTCCTCATTTCGGCGATCAGCTTCCTAAACGGGGCCGCGGCGGAATGAGTCAGGAAAAAGACGAGTTTTTTATGCGCCGGGCGCTCGCTCTCGCGGAAGAGTCCGCGAAAGAAGGCGAAGTCCCGGTGGGAGCCGTCGTCGTACGGGACGGTGAAATCATAGCGGGCGGCAGAAACCGCCGGGAATCGGGAAAAAACGCCCTCTGCCACGCGGAACTGGAAGCTATCGGCGGCGCCTGCGCCAAACTGGGCGGATGGCGGCTGGGGCAGTGCGATCTGTACGTCACGCTCGAGCCGTGCCCCATGTGTGCCGGAGCGGCCATCAACGCGCGGATCCGGCGCGTCGTCTTCGGCGCCTTTGACAGAAAATCCGGATCCTGCGGATCCGTCATCAATCTTTTTTCCCTTCCGTACAGCTACCGGCCGCAGGCGTCAGGCGGCGTCCTGGAAAGGGAATGCGCGGATCTTCTCACTTCCTTCTTTCAGAAACTCAGGGAAAAAGAAAAGCGGGACCGGGAAAGGCTTTCCCGGTCCCGCGAAGACGGCGGATAGGTTCCTACTCTCTCCGGATAAACTCATCGCCGTCGAGATACATCGTATTGCCCTCCAGACGGATCGTGTAGGTATCGCTCACATCCCGGCCCAGAACCCGGTAGCGGATGGCAATTCGGTTGCCTTCCGTCCGGTAAGTCCCCTTAAAATGTCCGACGTTCAGTGCCTTGAGCTTCATCTGACCGCCCGGTTCAAACCGGTATTCCGTCAGGCCGTACGCATCTTTCCAGGTTCCCAGAAGGCCGTCCGATGAGGAAACGCGGACGGTCGCGCAGCCGGAACCCGACAGTGCCAGAAACAGAACCGCGGCAAAAAGGAATGCCGCGGCTTTCCTTTTAAGATTCAACAGAAATCCCCCCATGCTTCCCCAACAGGACGCAGCGGCCTTTTCGGACGGCAGAACCAGCCTTCCCTCCCCTTCTAGAGGAAAGGCTGCCCGTTTTCTCTGACCATCCGTATTTTCCGCGCCTATTATATCACACGTTCTCCCTTCCGCGCAACATGCAGATTTTAGGAGAAAAATTTTTTTCCTGTCACTGGCTCGAAAGGAACGACTCCCGATACTTTGTCGGAGTCATGCCGAAACTTGTCTTAAAGCACCGGTAGAAGGTACGGATACTGTTAAATCCGGAGTCGAGGGCGATCTCCATGAGCGGCGCGTCGCTTTCCCTTAACAGAGTCGCCGCGTGGCGGGCCCTTAAAGACTCCACATACTGTGTGAGAGTGCAGCCGAGGCAGCGGTTGAAAATGTGGGAAAACCGGTACTGGCTGTACCCGAATTTTTTTGCTATCTGCTCGAGCGTGACCGGACACAGGTAATGATCCTGAAGATACAGCAGGATATCCCGGAGAAGGAATTTCCCCGCCGGAGCGGTATCGGAAAGCCCTACGCGCCGGATGGCGAGCCCGAGGATGACATAGATATAGCTGCGGATGATGTTTTCATTTTCCTCGCTGCACTTCCCCAGGACCAGGAGCATTCTGAGGCAGTGAAGCGCTTCCGAGTTGAGAAAAGCGTCGCTGCTGACGGACTTCGAAAATACCTTCTTCGAAAGAAGCGGAGCATAGAGCGGGATAAAGCCAAGCGGGACAATCAGTAGAATCACCGAGGAATCCCTGCCGGCCGAATAGGCGTGCGGCGTACAGCTGGAGACCAGAAACATTCTCCCCGCTTCCACGGGGCAGGACCGGCCCCCGATTTTCGCCTGAACTTTTCCCGCGGTCACATACCCTACTTCCACGCTGCTGTGAAAATGGGGCATGCAGTTTAATCTTCTGCCCTCCCAGAATACCGGATACCGGTCATTGTCGCGGCAGGTTTCATAAAGTCCCTGAACCGTCTTAATCCCCCCATTATAGCAAATGCTGTCACAAATATCCCTTGTGAATGGCACGCATTATTTTTTTCAATTGATTATAATATAGTCCATTTGTTTAGAAAATCAACCCGTCCTGACTCAATTTCCGCCGAAATTCGGAGAAAAGGGAGAAGCATGTTTGAGTTAAAGTGGTTATGGAAATACATGGGCAGAAAGCGACACCTTTTTGTCATCGCCATGATTCTGTCGGCAGTCACTTCCGCCATGCTGGTTTTGAACCCGATGCTGTCGCAGAAACTGATCGACGAAGTCATCACCCCGAGGGACACGAGGCTTCTGCTGCCGATCCTCGGGGCGATGCTTGCGGTCCAGGTAACGAGGCTCAGCCTCCGATACATTATGATCATCTGTCTAGAAAAAAACAGCCAGCAGATGCTGGACGACGTCCGCAAACGGATCTACCGCGTGATACAGGATCAGGATTACCGCTTTTACAGCAGATTCCGCACGGGGGATCTGATGACGCGGGTGACAAGCGATCTTGACCTTATCCGCCATGCGACAGCGTGGATTTCCTATAATATCGTGGATTCCGTCGTCCTGTTTACGACGACCCTCGTCTTTCTCTGCAACATGAACCTGCCGCTGACGCTCTGCCTCGCGGCGATCACGCCGTTTATTCTTGTCATCACCTACCTCTTTTCAAAAAAGATCCGGCCGATGTATGTTGATCTCCGCTCCAAGCTCGCCAGGATGAGCACCGTGGCGCAGGAAAACATCGCCGGGAACCGGGTCGTCAAGGCGTTTGCCAACGAGAATTACGAAGAGCAGAAATTCAACAAATGCAATGAGGACTTCCGGCAGAAAAACCTGCAGGCCGCCTATGTCGGGGCAAAGTTCCAGCCGGTCATCGAGCTGCTCTCCCAGTCGCTGACCGTAACCTCCCTCCTGGTCGGAGGTATTTTCATGATCCAGGGCAGTTTGACGGCGGGCGAAATGATGGCCTTCTCGTCCCTGACCTGGGCGCTCGCGAACCCCCTTCGAAACCTCGGGATCCTGATAAACGACATCCAGCGCTTTTTCGCTTCCTGCCGGATGGTGATCGAGATCTTCTATGCTCAGCCGACAATCACCGATCGCGCTTCCGCCAGGGCTCCGAAGCACCGGCCCCTGGGCGACGTCGAATTCCGCAACGTCAGCTTTTCCCTCAACGGGAACCAGATCCTCAACAACATCAGTTTCCATATCGGGGCCGGAAAGACGCTCGGGATCATGGGGACGACGGGTTCCGGAAAAACGTCGCTTGTCAGCATGATCGACCGCATTTACGAGCCCACCTCGGGCGAAGTTCTCCTGGACGGAAAACGCGTCCAGGAATATACCCTTCATTCCCTTCGCAGGACGATCGGCGTCGCTCCGCAGGAAGTGTTCCTGTTCTCCGACACGGTAACCGGAAACGTGGCGTACGGAAACCCGGACCAGCCGTTCCGCGAAACGGTCCACTGGCTGAAAGCCGCGGACGCGGATAATTTCTCGCGCCGGCTGAAAAACGGATATGACACCCTGATAGGGGAACGCGGCGTAGGCCTTTCCGGCGGTCAGAAACAGCGCCTCGCGCTCGCGCGGGCCCTTTCCATGAAGCCTTCGGTTCTGATTCTGGACGACACGACGTCCGCCGTGGACATGGAAACCGAAAGATATATTCAGCAGCAGCTCCAGAACCTGGATTTTCCGTGCACGAAGATCATCATTGCCCAGCGCGTGTCTTCCATCAAGCACGCCGACCAAATCCTCGTCATGGATCACGGCAGGATCATCGAACGCGGGACCCACGAAGAACTGCTGGAGAACCGCGGATATTATTATCGCATCTGGGCGCTCCAGAATGGTCTGGAAAAGGAGGCGGTCACTCTTGGCGCGTAACCGTTATGATGTCGACGAGGACCTCAAGGAACAGTTTAACTTCAAGACAGTCCGAATGTGCGGCAAATACATCGGCCGCTATAAATGGAAACTCGGGGCGGCGCTTTTGATCAGCGGAGCAGGCAGCGTCGTGGGCCTTACCGGCCCGCTCGTGGTGAAGAACGCCCTCGACGTCGCCATCCCCGCAAAGGATTACGGGTACTTAGTGCGGCTCTGCGCCCTGCTCGCTGCCATTATCCTCGTGAGCATCGGGCTGAACGCGGTCCGTACGGTCGTGGTCGCGAAGGTCGGCCAGAATATCATTTTCGACATCCGCCACGACCTGTTCCATCATCTGCAGAAACTCCCGTTTTCCTACTATGACGACCGGCCTCAGGGGAAGATCCTTGTCCGGGTCATCCATTACGTCAACAACGTTTCCAACGCGCTGTCCAACGGGATTCTGAACTTTCTCATCGAGATCATCAACATCGTCTTCATTATCTTCTTCATGTACCAGGTCAGCGCGCCGCTTGCCACGGTCACCGTCGCGGGCCTTCCTGTCGTGGCCGCCTTTGTCTGGTTCATCAAACCGAGACAGCACCGCGCCTGGCAGGAGGTATCCAACACAAACTCAAATGTGAACGCCTATATTCAGGAGTCGATCGACGGGTCGAGAGTTATCCAGCTCTTTAACCGCCAGAAAATAAACCGGGGGATCCTGAACGAGCTTCTGGACCGCAGGCTGAAAAAGTGGATGCACGCGGTCTACATCTCCAACACCGTCTGGCTGTCGGTCGAAACAATTTCCCAGCTGGTTTTCACCTTCGTCTACATCGCGGGGGCTTACTGGATGAACCCGATGGCGTCGTTCGGCGTGCTTCTGACGATGGGGGCCTATGCCTCCCGGTTCTGGCAGCCGATCATCAACCTCGGCAATCTCTACAACACCTTCATCAACGCCGTGGCCTATCTTGAGCGCATCTTTCAGACCATGAACGAGCCCGTCATCATCAGCGACCGGCCGGGAGCCAAGACCCTTCCCCCCATCCGGGGCGAAGTGCGCTTCGAGCATGTGAGCTTTGCCTATGAACCGGGCCGCAAAGTTCTGGATGACATCAACTTTACCGTAAAGCCGGGCGAAAGCATCGCTCTTGTAGGCCCCACGGGAGCCGGAAAGAGCACCATCGTAAGCCTGCTGAGCCGTTTTTACAACGTGGAGCAGGGAAAAGTGCTCGTGGACGGATACAGCGTCATGGACGTCACGCTCCGTTCCCTCCGCAGCCAGATGGGGATCATGCTTCAGGACAGTTTCATCTTCTCGGGAACCATCGCCGACAACATCCGCTACGGCCGGCTGGACGCCACGGAGGAGGAGATTGAAAACGCGGCAAAGCTCCTGCACGCCGACGGATTCATCAACGCCATGAGGAACGGCTTCCAGACTGTCGTGCAGGAACGCGGCGGAGGCCTTTCCCAGGGGCAGAAACAGCTGATCGCCTTTGCCCGGACGCTGCTTGCCAATCCGAAAATCCTGGTTCTGGACGAAGCGACCTCCTCCATCGACACGGCGACGGAGCGCCTGGTGCAGGAGGGAATCGCGACGCTGATGAAGGGCCGCACTTCCTTTATTATCGCGCACCGCCTGTCCACCATCAAAAACTGCGGACGCATTCTCTATATCGACAACGGCAAAATCGCGGAAAGCGGATCCCACGACGAACTGATGGCGAAAAAGGGCCTCTATTATAACCTTTATATGTCGCAGTACGACGACCCGCGGGAGGCCGCCTGCAGATTTGAGAAAGAGCGTTCGGCAGCCGCTTCTTTCTAAGGGTTTTCCCGTAAAATTCCGGGACAGAAAAGAAAAATCCCAGCGCTGGCGGATGGCTTTTTAAGAGCCGTCCGCCAGCGCTCTCTTTCGTTTCCGCCAGTTTTCCATAAAATCTCGAGCGGAAACGCTTGAATTTTGCTGAAAATATGATACGATGAAAGAAGAAGAAATCCTACGAGACTACAGAAAGAAGGGCATGAGAGGATTGAACAGGGCTGCACAGTTTCTGAAAGACAGCGGGACCTTTTTCCTCGCGACGGACGACGG
>DAITAP010000089.1:0-8305 GCA_036824225.1 Caproicibacter sp.
CTCCCCCCGGAGACTCCGGATTTGAAAAGCGCTCAAGTCCTCCATGGCTGCGTCGGCCATGTGGAGTTTTCAGACGTCTCCTTTTCCTATACGCCGGGGACCCATCTGATCGAACACTTCAGCCTTGACGTCGCGCCCGGAAGCAGAATCGCCGTCGTCGGGAAAACGGGCGCGGGAAAGACCACGCTCATCAACCTTCTGATGCGCTTTTATGAAATCGACGGCGGATCCATCCGCGTCGACGGACGCGATATCCGGACACTGACCCGCGAAAGCCTCCGCGCCCAGTTCGGCATGGTGTCCCAGGAAACCTGGCTGTTTGACGGGACTATCCGCGAGAATATCGCTTACGCGCGGCCTGCCGCGTCCGACAGGGAAATCGCGGAAGCAGCGCGCGATGCGGGAGCCGACGGCTTTATCCGGCGTCTGGAAAAAGGATATGAAACCCGGATTTCTTCGGACGGGTCCGGACTGTCGGAAGGGCAGAAACAACTTCTGGCCATCGCGCGGGTCATGCTCGCGAATCCCCCGATGCTGATTCTCGATGAAGCGACAAGCAGCATCGACACCAGTACCGAAATGCGCATCCAGCGGGCTTTTGACCGGCTGACTTCCGGAAGGACCAGCTTTGTCATCGCGCACAGGCTGTCGACAGTCCGGAATGCCGACCGCATTCTCGTGCTGGATCGGGGGCGCATCGTGGAAAGCGGAACTCACCGGGAACTCCTTAAAAAAGGCGGATACTATAAAAAGCTGTATGACAGCCAGTTCGCGGGAGAACACCCCTTTTCTTAAATGCCCATCCGTGGTATATTTAATCTCGTGCCCCGGGGAACGCGGCATGGATTTCTGATTGGGAAAAAGATTCCGCCGGATGGAAAAACGACGTCCGGCGGAAAGATACCGGGAAGGAACCGAATGCTTAATGAAGGAAAAAGTCATGGTAGCGATGAGCGGAGGCGTAGACAGTTCCGTAGCCGCTCTGCTTTTGATGGAGAAAGGATATAAAGTGACGGGAGCGACCCTTCGGCTTTTCAGCAACAGCGAGGCCGGGATCAAGGGAAGGCGGCCCTGCTGCTCGCTCGCGGACGTGGAAGACGCGCGCGGAGTTGCCGCAAGGCTGGGGATCGATCATTATGTCTTCAATTTCGGGGCGGAATTCCGCCGGGAAGTGATCGCCCGCTTTGCCGAGGGATACCGGAAAGGCGAAACGCCCAATCCCTGCATCGACTGCAACCGGTATATCAAATTCGGGAAACTTCTCGAACGCGCGAAGCTGATGGGGATGGATAAAATCGCGACCGGGCATTACGCCCGCGTGGAGTTTGATCCCGGACGCGGGAGATGGCTCCTCAAAAAAGCGCGGGATCCTTCCAAGGATCAGACCTATGTGCTTTACGAAATGACTCAGGAGGAACTCGCGTCCACCCTCTTCCCCATCGGCGGACTCAAGAAGACCGGGGTGCGGGCTCTCGCCGCAGCTCACGGGTTTGGAAACGCGAAAAAGCCGGACAGCGAAGACATCTGCTTTGTGCCGGACGGCGATTACGCCGGGTTTCTGGTGCGTGTCCTCGGAATCCGCGCAGAGCCGGGGAATTTCATTGATCGAAACGGAAAGGTCCTGGGAAGACACCGCGGGATTATCCATTATACCATCGGCCAGAGGAAAGGCCTCCGCTTAAGCTTTCCGGAGCCGAAATACGTCGTAAAAAAAGACGCGGAGAATAACACTGTTTTGCTGGGCAGCAGCGAAGAGCTATTGAGCGGCGGTTTTTCCGTGCGGGACGCAAACTGGATTTCCATCGCGAATCTGAAAGGGCCCATGCGCGTCGGCGTTAAGATCCGCTACAGCCAGTCGGAATCCCCCGCCGTGGTATATCCGGAAGGCGGAAAAATCCTTGTCCGGTTCGACAGGCCCCAGCGGGCCGTAACGCCAGGGCAGTCAGCCGTCTTTTACGACGGCGACATCGTAGTTGGAGGCGGTAAGATTGCAAACAGATAAGAGAATTTACGCAGACCACTCGGCGACCACTCCCCTCTCCCCCCGGGCCCTTGAGGCGATGATGCCATACCTTACGGAGGAATTCGGGAACCCGTCTTCCGTTCACGTCCTGGGCCGCAGGGCCCGGCGCGCCGTCGACAGCGCGCGGGAAAAAGTCGCTTCGGCTCTGGGGGCAAAGCCCTCCGAAATCTATTTTACCGCATGCGGGACGGAATCCGACAACTGGGCCCTCCGCGCCGCCATGCGGATCCAGGCTGCCAGAGGGCGGAATCTCCTGGTTACCGACCGGGTCGAGCACCACGCCATTCTCCGTACGGCAGAAGAAATCGGCCGCAGGGGGTATCGGACCCTGTTCGTCGGAGCCGACAGGCTCGGGAGGGTCTCCGCGGAAAGCGTGGAGGCCGGGATTGACGGGAAAACAGCCCTTGTGAGCGTCATGGCGGCAAACAACGAAGTAGGGACCCGGATGCCGATCGAAAAAATCGCCAGAGCCGCGCACAAGGCGGGAGCGCTCTTTCACACCGACGCCGTTCAGGCCGTCGGCCATGTGCCCATCGACGTAAAGGCCCTGGGCGTGGACATGCTCTCGTTTTCTTCCCATAAATTCGGCGGTCCCAAAGGGATCGGCGGACTTTACGTCCGTTCCGGCCTGCCGATGCCGCCGGGGCTTCTGGGCGGCGGGCAGGAACACGGCCTCCGATCCGGAACGGAAAATGTCGCTGGCATCGTCGGCACGGCGGCGGCTCTGGAAGAAGCCTGCAGCCAGATGGAGGAAAACGCGGAAAAGACCGCGGCCATGAGGGACCGCCTGATAAAGGGAGTGCTGAAGACCGTGCCGGGATCCCACCTTACCGGGGATCCCGACAACCGCCTCCCCGGAACGGCGTCGTTCCTCTTTGAAGGCGTGGAAGGGGAACCCCTCGTTCTGCTGCTGGATCAAAGGGGCGTCTGCGCTTCTTCCGGGTCTGCCTGTTCCGCGGGCGCCCTGGAGCCTTCGCATGTCCTCCTTGCGATGGGCATTCCGGAAAAGCTCGCGAGGGGATCGCTCCGCCTGTCGCTCGGCCCGGACAATACCCCCGACGAAATTGACACCATTCTCCGTATCCTGCCCGAAGTTGTCTCTCTCCTGCGGAACGCGGAGCAGTAGCCCTTTAACGCCGCGTCCGCAGAAAAAAGCTGCCGGAGGACTTTTTCCCCTCCGGCGGCTTTTTTCTGCCGCTTCTTCCCGGAACCGCGGACAAATCGGATTCTCTTTTAGTCGGTTACGGCAAGCGATCCGATGGGATCCCACGGCTCGAGCTCAGCCGGCTTTTGCTTCAGGGCCGCTTTCTGCTCTTCGCTTAAATATTTCTTATCGACAACAACCTGGCAGACGTACTTTTCAAACCAGTTGCTGCTCATCACGAAGAACCCTTTTTCCCCGACGTCCTTGCCCCAGCTGTTTTCCACTTTCCATTTCCGGATCTTTCCGTCTTTTCTGTCCACGCCGAGCAGCATCATCGCGTGCGTGAGGCAGCTCTGGCCATAGTCCAGCATATCCGCCTTTGTCATTTCGAGATCCGTATGGAAGATGCTCTCATAGCGGTAAAGATCCGTATCCATGATTCCGAGATCCTTATCGGACATTTTCCCGACGTCCGATCCAAACCATACCGGGTTTCCGTCCAGAATCTGACGGCAGGCCATTCTTTCCAGTTCTCCCGACTCGAGGTTCAGATAGACGACCGGGCGGCCTACGACATTTCCGAGGAATTTCACGGTATAGGTATGGCCAAACGGCTTGTCATCGGTCGGCGCGTTGATGACGCTGACGGTATTGTCAAGAAAATTCCCGAAATATTTCCGATAGAACTGAAGCGGAGTCAAGCCGCATTCCCTGTGAAACTGATTTTCCTTGTCCCGGTATTCAAAATCAAACGTGCGGGGAGGCTCGCCGAGAAAGCAGCAGAGAAGGCCGTAAAACTCCGTCAGCATCTTCCGCTTTTCCCCTCGCAGTTCCTCCGGGCCCTTTCCGGATCCCGCCAGTCTGCGGAGGGCCGCGCCGTCCCGGCGGAGCTTTTTCCGCAGAATCTCATTCATGTTGGTGGAATTGCTGCTCGCGTAGGTCTCCGGCATTTCATACTTTGGGAGAACACCGTATTTTTGAATGATGGACACCAGCATGTCCCACTGGCCGCCGTCGCCGAGAAGGGTACTGAACAGCCACATCACGACACGGCTGTTTTTTGCTTCCCCGGCGGTCGAAATCACGCTCTCAAGAAAATAATTTGCTTTCTCAAATTTATCCCAAAACATGATATAAGCCTGGGAAAGCTCAAAATCCCGATTTTTAAGCCGGAGCGTGCGGTAAAGATAATAGCGGAGGACATTCATTCCCGCGAAAATCCAGCACCGTCCGCTTTTTTTCTGATCCGTAATGTCCATCGACTCAATTTCATCCGAAAACAGATGGGACATCCGGACATTCGCTTCCCGGTCCACCGCGGTATTGGCAGCCCCGTTTTTCGCTACGCTTCCGGAGATCAGCTTCAGCGGCCCGTTCTGGTACCGCCTGGAAGCTTCCCGGATTTCCTCTTCCGTAATCGAATAATCAGCCGGTTCCTTACCCATATGTTTCAAAATCCCCTTTCGAAATTTCAGCCGATCGGGTTCCCTTTTGGAAATTATCTTCCCGATCCGCTTTTCCCCGCCTTTGAAAACAGCGCTCCTGTCATTATATACCGAGATCCGGAGAAACTCAACCTGAGGAATTCCCCGGGAAATCAGGGACTCCCCCGCATCTGGCGGTCAATCCATTCAATTAAAAGATTCACTATTTTTTCCTGCTGTCTTTCGCTTAGTTCCACGCCTTTCGGAACACGGTACCATTTTGAAAGGCAGTTCCGGCAGCAGCAGGCGCACGCGTGCTGGGCGATAAACACCGGGTGCCCCTTCATCGGGGTCTGCCTGCCGTCGTTTGGGATAACGGCCGGGGCCAGGCGCTGCCTGATAAAATCCTGGGCGTGCCTTCGGATCGTCTCCATGCCCTTTTCCCGGACATAGGCCTTGTCTTTTTCCTTCAGGGAAAAGCTGGATCGGAACTTTGATTTTTTCAGTTTATCAAGCGCTTCGCCGATAGTCTGCATGGCTTAGAAAAAATTTTCCCTTCCTTCCGGAGAAATTTTTTAAGAACTTTACTAAAAAGGCTCAGAGCAGCATGAGGAGGAGAGTCATGTGGAGAACGCCAAAGAGGATGCTGAAGGAAGTGATGGCGCTCGAAAGAGCTACGTCCCCTCCCGTCAGCTTTGAGTAAATGGGACTCCAGGTTGAAACCGGTGCAAAGACAAGAATTGCCAGCGTCTTGCGGATTTCATAGTCAAAAGGCAGAAAATAAAGGAATCCCGCCGCCATGGCGGCGGAAATCAGAAAGCGGATTCCAATATAATAGACCAGAGCGTTCCGGTATCTTTTCTCAAAATACCACTCGAACCCTATTCCGAGCATGAGCATGGAAAGAAACGTGTTCGCGTCTCCCGCAATCCCGGTAAAAACCAGGAAAGGGGCCGGCATCCGGACCCCCGCCGCCGTGAGAAGAAACATTGCGGCGTAAGTATCGAAAGGGACGGAACCGAAGATTTTAAGCGCCGACTTCGCGGCGTTTTCCTTTTTTCCGCTGGAAACCAAGTTTCCGGTAATCACCCGGGTCCCGCTTGTGCACATGATGGAGTTGCCCGCGTCAAACAGGCACAGGGACATCACCGCGTCCGGACCCAGAAAGGACTGGATAAACGGGTACGCGAAATTCCCGATATTATACCCCGAGAGGTTGATCATCGCAAACGCCTTTTCCCGGCGGCCCTGATGAAACTTCAGAAGATATCCGGCCGCAACCGTCGCAAGGTTGCAGCCAAGGCCAATCGGGATAATCAGGAGCCTCTCGGTATCAATCGATGCCCCGCTCAGGCTGTTGATAATCGCGCAGGGCAGTGTGAAATAAAAAATGATCCTGGAAATTGGACGAAAATCGTCCGGCGACAGCAGACGCGCCCTTTTAAAAAAATAGCCGACTAAAATTATGCAGATAAGGCATGCCGCCCTCCCCAATACCTCTCCCACGGATGATTCACCAGCTTCTATTCTTAGATTAAAATTTTTAACCGAACGCCGTTTATTATATCATGAATCCGCCTTTGTGGGAATCAGAATCTCTTTCTGTTCCATAGAGAAGGCACTCCAAAATGACGTGCCGCCTCTTCGGAAAAGTCTTTTCCATCCGCGCGGAGTTTGGTTCCAATTTTTTAAAAAGAAAGGGATATCTGTTTTTTATTTACCGGGAAATGCTGTTTTTGCCCTCCCGCCTTCTGCTTTAGGCCGGAAAAAAGCTAGAAGCAGAAGACACGCGGAGTTTTAGAGTAGAAAGCACCGGATTCATTTTCGGCTTTGTCCCTCCTTTTCTTTTATGCACGGAATCGTCGAGATCGTTCCCGTTTCCCGCCGGCGGTTCCGCGGAAGCCCTTCCTAATCTGGACTTCAAATCTAAAGATCCGGCTTTAGCCCCATGATATTGGTTTCCGGGATCATGCTGCCGCCGTCGACGATGAAATCCGTCCCCGTGATATAGGAAGAATCGTCATCCGCGAGAAAGGCCGCCAGCTTCCCGATATCCCGCGGGGATCCGAGCCGGCCCAGAGGAATGCTCTTCGCCATTCTGTCGAGGATCGACTGGGGCGATCCCGGGCTGGTTACTTCAGCGTTCCGTCTTACATTCGGAGTCAGTATAAATCCCGGGCAGATCGCGTTCACGGTGATATGAGCTCCTGCTACTTCCACCGCCAGCGATTTTGTAAAACCAATCAGTCCGGCTTTGGTCATCGCATAGGCCGTATAACCGGGATCGCTCACATAGGGTCCGGTCACAGACGAAAGATTGATGATCCTCCCCCATCTGTTTTCCAGCATGAACGGCAGGACGGCTTTTGTAACATTCCAGGTCCCTTTTAAATTGATATCAATTTGAAAATCCCGCGTCTCCTCGCTCGTTTCTGTGAACCGCGAAAGGAGGGCTACCCCGGCGTTATTCACCAGAATATCGATTCGGCGGAACCGCTTCCGCATGGCTCCGACCGCGGTTTCCACATTTTCCGCGTTCGAGATATCCATCTGGAAAGGCACCGCCCTGCCGCCGTCCCTGCAGATTTTTTCCGCCGCAGTGACAACTTTGCGGGACCGTCCCGCCATCAGGACAACCCCTCCCCGCTCCGCCATTTCCTCGGCGATTCCGAAGCCGATTCCGGATCCTGCCCCGGTGATCAGCGCTGTTTTACCGGAAAGCATATCTCACCATTCCCCCACATACGCAAGAGCGAGTTTTCTTGTCACATCCAGATATTCTGTCCCAACCGAACGGGCCGTATCGCTGCCGCTGTGGCTTGCTAACCAGGCCAGGCGGACAATGCGTCTCAGAAGAAGAAACGTGGGAACCTCCGCAAGGTCTTCCTTTCCGAGAGGGCGTTTTGTCCGGTAGCCATCCAGCCAGGCCCCCAGGAGATCGCCGAGGTGGTCGCTGAATTCGACCAGGCTGCACCCCAGGTCGTAAAGAAACCAGCCGAAGCCGCAGTCGTCAAAATCGATAATCTGCAGCTTTTCCCCGTCCGCGATCGCGTTGGAGAGATGAAGGTCGGAATGAATCAGCCCATAGCGGGAAGGATCTTTTCCATAGACGTTCAGACGTTCGCGGATAACGCGGCAGGCATTCCGGAACAGACGCACGTCTTCCCGGGACAGACCAGGATAGGCCTGCCAGGGCCCCCATCTGGCGTGCTCCCCGATAAGGCTTTCCAAATCCCATGAAAACCGCGGGAGGCGATTTGTATCCGGGCGCTCCTGCGTCAGAAGATGGAACGACGCCGCGACGGATCCGATCTGGAACGTTTTTTTAAGGAGCTCCCGGCCGTGCAGCTGACGGACCGTCTTTCCCGGAAGAAAGGAAAACAGGACGCAGAAATACCGGGTTCCGCTTCCAGGGGAACAAAACGACTGAATCGGTTCGCCGTCCCTCCCGGCGAAGACGTCCGGAATCACGGCCGCGCCGCTCTCCCGGATTATCTGCATCCACTTAAGTTCCGCGAGCAGTTCCTCCCGTGTATGATAGGAGGGGCGGCTGACCCGGAGGACCGCTTTGCGGCAGGTGGAAAACACCGTGAAGGTCAGATTTTCCGAGACTTTCAGCAGGCGGATCTCCTCACCGTCCCCGGAGGGGTACAGTTTCCGAAATTCCCGCCTCACGATTTCCAGCAGGGCGGAAGGCGTGTCGGCCGCCGCCCC
>DAITAP010000090.1:0-8175 GCA_036824225.1 Caproicibacter sp.
AAAGGCGTCACGACCATTGGAAACGCGGCGCGCGAGCCTGAAATCTGCGATCTCGCCGATTTTCTCAATTCCTGCGGGGCAAAGATCCGCGGCGCGGGAGAGAGCACTGTGGTGATCGAGGGCGTCAGAAAGCTTTCAGGATGCGAGCACCGCGTGATTCCGGACCGTATCGCGGCCGCCACTTATCTTGCGGCCGCGGCCGCAACGGGGAGCAGGCTGATTGTTTCCAGCGTGGTGCCGGAGCATTTAAAGCCGGTTTTCCCCGCCCTCGAAGAAAGCGGATGTACGCTTGAGGTGGAAGAAGGCAAAGTAAGGATTTCGTCGCCCCAGAGGCTTTCACGCATTAAGAACGTGCGGACGATGCCGTATCCGGGATTCCCGACCGACGCCCAGGCCCCCGTGATGGCGATGGCCACGGTCGCTAACGGAACCAGCATTTTTGTCGAGAATATATTTGAAAGCCGATATAAGCACGTGGATGAACTGCTCCGGCTCGGCGCGAACATCAAAGTGGAGGGCCGGGTCGCCGTCGTCGAAGGGGTTCCGCGGCTTTCCGGGGCGGCCGTCGAGGCAACCGACCTGCGCGGCGGCGCGGCGCTTGTCATCGCGGGCCTTGCGGCGCAGGGAGAGACGCTCGTGGGAGGCCTCCACCACCTGGACCGCGGATATGAATGCATCGAGAAAAATCTGTCCATGCTCGGAGCCGATATCCAGAGGATTTAAGCAAAAGTTCAGAAGAGAAAAACAGGAGGAAGAACGTGAGAGGGGAAAAGAGAACCCATGTGAGAGCTTCCCCGCACGCTTACGGCGCGGCGTCCGGGGGGTACCGCCCGGTTCCGCGGGGATCGGGGACATCCGCGGATTTTGCCGTTTCTGCAAGGGGACGGGCCGAAGAGCGGCGGCGCCACCGTCGGCACGTCCTTGTTCTCTTTTACGTTTTCCTTTTCTGCTCCGCAGTCGCGGCCGCCGTTGCTCTTTCCCTGACGGTCCTTTTCCGCATCACGGAAGTCCGGGTGGAAGGTTCGTCGCGGTATCCGGCCGGAGAACTCGCCGCGGCGAGCGGGATCCGGAAAGGGGACAACCTTTTTCTGATCCGGCCGGGGGAGGCGGAAAAAACTCTCCGCGCAAAGTTTCCGTACCTGGGGGAAATCTCAATTTCCCGGTGTTTTCCGTCAGAAGTGAAAATCCATGTCGAGGAAGAACCGGTGTGCGGTGCGATCGCCTTTGGAAAACAGTATATTGTCGCGGGAGCGGACGGCAGGGCCCTCGAGATAGCGGAAAAAGCGCCGGCGGGATGCTCCGTTCTGAAGGGCCTTGCGGTCAGGAAGGCGCAGGCTGGGGAGAAAATTGAGTTTTCCGGGGATGGATCCGAGCAGTTGCTTCAGGATGTAACGGGTGCCTTCCGGACGGAGGGCCTTGAAAAGATAAGCTCGATCGATTTTTCAAAGAAATACCGGATCCTCGCGGTCTACGACGGGCGCGTGACCATCGATTTCGGACTGCCTTCGGATCTCGGCTATAAAGTCCGGTTTGCAAAGAAGCTGTTGGAGGAGAACATCGGACCCAAGGAAAAGGGAACGCTGGATATGAGCGTCGCGCCTTCTAACGACAAGGCGTATTTTGATCCGTCGTCCGGGCCGGCGGGAACATGATGGGACATCGGGCCCCCCTTCGATTCCAAATTCGAAAAAATGGATTGAAATTATCACCGGAAAGTGTATAATAATTTTTATGGATCTTTAAGTAAAATATGTTTTCCGGTGGACAAACATAAAGGGGATGCGATACATGCCTTTTGAAATCGACAACGATTTTGACAATATCGTTCAGATAAAGGTCGTCGGCGTAGGCGGCGGCGGCGGCAACGCGATCGATCGGATGGTAACCTCGGGGGTGCAGGGAGTCGAGTTTATCAGCATCAACACCGACAGGCAGGCGCTTTACCGTTCGAAGGCGACCCAGAAGATCCAGATTGGAGAGAAAGTCACCCACGGCAAGGGAGCCGGTTCCCATCCGGAGATGGGACAGAAGGCTGCCGACGAAAGCCGGGAAGCCATCGCCGCCGCCTTGAGGGGAAGCGACATGGTATTTATCACGGCCGGCATGGGCGGAGGAACCGGAACCGGAGCCGCGCCCATCGTGGCGGAAATTGCCCATGACATGGGCATTCTGACCGTGGGGATTGTCACAAAGCCCTTCGAATTTGAGGGCCGCCGGAGAATGGAACAGGCGGAAAGCGGCATCACCGCGCTCAAGGAACACGTGGATTCCCTCGTCGTCATCCCCAACGAAAGGCTCAAGCTTGTAAGCGAACAGCGGATTACGCTTTTAAACGCCTTCTCGATAGCGGACGACGTTCTCCGGCAGGGCGTGCAGAGCATTTCAGACCTCATCAAACTCCCGGGCCTTGTCAACCTGGACTTCGCGGATGTCACGGCCGTCATGAAGGACGCGGGATACGCGCATATGGGGGTCGGGCGCGCTTCCGGGAAAGACAAGGCGGAAACAGCCGCAAATATGGCGATTTCAAGCCCGCTTCTGGAGACGGCCATCAACGGAGCGAAGGGCGTCATCATCAACATCACTTCCTCGCCGGATATCGGGCTGGACGAAATTGAGACCGCTTCGTCCATGATTTCTTCCCAGGCGCATGAGGACGCGAATATCATCTGGGGCGCGGCGTTCGACGAGAATATGGACGATGAAATGAGCGTGACCGTCATCGCGACGGGGTTCCCGACCAGCGGCGGAGAACCCGCGTTCCCCAAAAAGGAACCGGAAAAATCGGCTGCCGGCAAACAGGAAGCCGGGCAGAAAAAATCAGAGAAAAAAGTTCCAGAGTCTTCCCCCGAAGACGATGATTTTACCGACATCATGCAGATTTTCAGCAGGAAAAACTGATAGGAGGAAGAGACGGAAAGGCGGCCGGAAGGGCCGCCTTTCCTTTTTCGGTATTCGGGCCGGTTTGTCCGCTTTTTGCCCGATTTCGGGCGAAAAGGACAGATACGCTGGATCTTATTTCGGAAAGGGCGTGCAGGATCGCAAAATATCTTCCGCGCTCTTGCAATCTCGAAATTGTGTGATATAATAACACATGTATCGGAAAAATTCAGGAAAAGAATGGGGGTGGCATTGTGAAACCTGACCCATATGGGCATGCTGAAAAAAACTGCATAGTGAGGAGATGGGCACAATGCTGTCCTATTATAAAACGGTGGATGGACGCATGATGAGGATCCCGGCTTGCGAGCCCGGCTGCTGGATCAACTGCGTTTCGCCGAACGACCGTGAAATCAGCGGCCTGATTTCCAAATTTGGCATAGAACCGGATTTTTTCCGCGCGGCCATGGATGAAGAGGAGTCTTCCCACATCGATTCCGAGGACGGCAACACACTGGTTGTGATCGATATTCCTGTTGTGCAGAAGCAGGGAAAAAACATCAGCTATTCCACAATGCCGCTCGGCCTTATCCTGACGGAAAAGAACCTCATCACGGTATCCATCCGCGACAACCCCGTTGTGCGCGAGTTTGCGCAGGGACTGGTCCGCGGGGCTGAAACGAGCATGAAAACGCGCTTTTTGCTGCAGGTGATGCTGCGCGTCGCGGCGCGGTACCTGCAGTACCTCAAACAGATTGATAAAATCAGCAACTATCTGGAACTGGAGCTTCGCAAATCGATGCATAATTCGGAACTGCTTCAGCTGCTTGATATCCAGAAGTCGCTGGTCTATTTTTCCGCTTCTCTGAAAGGAAACGAAGTGACTCTGCAAAAAATCATGCGGGGCCGCATCATCAAGCTCTATGACGAGGATCAGGATCTTCTGGAGGATGTTTTGATTGAAGTCAAGCAGGCGATCGACATGTCAAATATCTACCTGAACATTTTGTCGGGGACGATGGATGCATTCGCGTCGCTGATCTCCAATAATCTGAATATTGTGATGAAGGCGCTGGCTTCCATTACGCTGCTGATTTCCATCCCTACGGTGATATCCGGGATTTACGGGATGAACGTTGGAAACCTTCCGGTTCCTTATTTCTGGTTCCCGATAGCGCTTTCCGCCGTGTGCATGGCAGCCGCCTTCTTTGTCCTCAAGAAGAAAAGGATGCTCTGAAGCGGAAAAAACGAATGGGACTGCAAAAAGGAACCGGGTGATCGGTTCCTTTTTTTATCGTGAGGGGGAAAAATATGGCGGTTGTAAAAGTCGATACGTCCGAGATGACAGAAGCAGCGTCCATTCTCCGGGCCGGAGACGAAGTTTTGCTAAGCGGCGTCGTCTATACGGCGCGGGACGAAGCGCACCGGAGAATCTGCGCCATGCTGCGGCGCGGGGAAGATCCGCCGTTTCCCCTGCGGGGATCCACGGTCTATTATTCCGGGCCGGCACCGGCTCCTCCGGGATTCCCCATCGGATCCTGTGGCCCGACGACGTCTGCGCGGATGGACGCCTTTACCCCTCTTCTCCTGGATCTGGGGCTTAAGGGGATGATTGGGAAAGGCGGGCGTTCCAGGGCCGTAGAGGAAGCCATACGCCGGAACGGCGCCGTCTACCTCTGCGCCGTAGGGGGCGCCGGCGCGCTGGCGGCCCGCTGCGTGAAGAAAGCGGAAATCATCGCATTTCCGGAACTCGGCTGCGAATCCATCAGAAAACTGAGGATGGAGGAATTCCCGCTGATTGTCGGCATCGACTCGAAGGGAGGCAGCCTTTTTACGACAGGAGATTAAAATGACAAAATTTCTGATCCGGCTTTTTGTCCGGAATTTTCAGGACACCGACAGCGCGGACGCGCGGGAGCGGTACGGAAAATTTTCGGGGATTGTCGGCATCGTGACGAACCTTATCCTGTTTGCCGTAAAAATTATCATCGGTTCGGTATCCCACAGCATCGCCGTTACGGCGGACGCGGTCAACAACCTGACCGATTCCGCCGCTTCCGTCGTGACGCTTGCCGGATTCCGCATGTCGGCAAAACCCGCGGACAGCGAACATCCCTACGGGCATGCGAGGATTGAGTATATCAGCGGCCTCATCGTGTCCATCGTGATTTTTGTCGTTGGTTTTCAGTTTGCGCGCGATTCGCTGCAGAAAATCTTTCATCCGGACCGGACAGAACTCAGCCTTCTTTCCGCCGCCGTTCTCGCCGTGACGGTCCTGCTTAAAATCTGGCAGTGCGCTTTCTATAAAAACATCGGGGGCCTGATTTCTTCCGAAACCCTCATTGCCTCCGCAGAGGACAGCCGCAGCGACGTCCTTTCCACATCGGCCGTCCTCGCAGGTTCACTGGTCGCCCGCCTCTCAGGGCACAACCTGGACGGATACCTCGGCCTGGCGGTAGCGGTCTTCATCATGGTGACCGGCTACCATCTGATCCGAAAGACAAGCAACCCTCTGCTCGGCCTGGCCCCGCCCAGAAAGCTGGTCGACGACATCTATCACACGATCGAGGGTTACGACGGTGTCCTCGGCATTCATGACCTCAATGTCCATATGTACGGCCCCGGCCGCATATTTGCTTCCGTCCACTGTGAAGTCCCGGCGGAGCAGGATATTCTGCTGAGTCACGATATCATCGACAATATCGAGAGGGATTTCCTGTACCGAAAAAATATCCATCTTGTCATCCATATGGATCCCATCGTTACCGATGATCCGCGCACCAACCGGCTTCTCGTCCAGGTGCGGGGCATCCTTCACAGAATTTCACCGGAAATCAGCATGCACGATTTCCGCGTGGTCTGGGGCCCCACGCACGCCAACCTGGTCTTTGACGTCTGCGTCCCGTTCGGCTTTTCCATGAGCAACAGCCAGATCGTTTCCGCCGTCTCCGAAGGGATCCGGAAACTGAACCCTCATTACTACGCCGCCATCACCGTCGATCATGACTATGTCCCCAGAGACTCCGAAGCAAAACGCCCGTCCATAAAAAATTAACAATTCCTCCCCTTGCTTTTTTTGTCGGAAAGGTTTACTATAAGAATTAGCACTTGGATTGTTTGAGTGCTAATTCTTTTTTTGCAGAGGGGATAAGGCTATGGCGCTGAAGCAGTTTAAGGCAGAATCCAAACGGCTTCTGGATCTGATGGTAAACTCCATTTATACGCATAAGGAAATTTTCCTTCGCGAACTGATATCCAACGCGAGCGACGCAATTGACAAGCTCTATTATAAGACGCTGACGGACGACAGCACGGGTCTCAACCGCAGCGATTTTGTCATCCGCATTCTCCCGGACAAGGAGAAGCGGACCCTCACCATTACGGACAATGGATGCGGAATGACAAAAGAGGAACTGGAAAACAACCTTGGGACGATCGCGAAGAGCGGTTCCATGAATTTCAAAAAGGAGCTCGAGCAGAAGGACAAGGGCAAGGATCTCGAAATCATCGGCCAGTTTGGCGTGGGATTCTACTCGGCATTCATGGTAAGCAGCCGCGTTACGGTCAAAAGCCGCGCGTTCGGGAGCGGGGAAGCATGGAAATGGGAATCTTCCGGCGCGGACGGGTACACTATCGAGCCGTGCGAGAAGAAGGATCACGGAACGGAAGTCGTTCTGGATCTCAAGCCGGATACCGACGATGAGAAATACGGGAAATTTACGGATACCTATACGCTGAAGTCCCTCGTGAAGAAATATTCCGATTATATCCGCTATCCCATCAAGATGGATGTGGAAAAGAGCCGCCTTAAGGAAGGGACCAAGGATCAGTATGAGACCTATACGGAAAACGAGACCCTCAACAGCATGGTCCCACTCTGGAGGAAAAATAAGAACGAGATTACGCAGGAGCAGTACAATCAGTTTTACAAGGATAAATTTAACGACTACGATCCCCCTGCGAAGACCATTCACATGTACGCCGAAGGCGCGGTGACGTTTCACGCGCTTCTCTATATTCCCGCGCACGCGCCTCTGGATTTTTATACCCGCGACTATGAAAAAGGTCTTCAGCTGTATTCAAACGGCGTACTGATTATGGACAAGTGCGCCGATCTTCTTCCGGATTATTTCAGCTTTGTCCGCGGGCTGGTGGATTCGCAGGATCTCTCGCTCAATATCTCGCGCGAAATGCTTCAGCATGACCGGCGCCTGAAACTGATCGCCGAGCGCGTGGAGAAAAAGATCCATTCCGAGCTTGAGATGATGCTCAAGAATAAGCGGGAAGACTACGAAAAATTCTTCAAGAATTTCGGGCTCCAGCTCAAATACGGAATCTACCAGGATTACGGGATGCATAAGGACACCCTCAAGGATCTGCTGCTGTTCTATTCTTCCAGCGAGAAAAAAATGGTGACGCTCAAGGAATATGTCGGCCGCATGAAGAAAGACCAGAAATACATTTATTACGCCTGCGGCGATACCATCGGCAGACTGGATAAACTTCCCCAGGCCGAGAAAGTCAGGGACTGCGGCTACGAAATTCTATATATGACGGATCCCGTCGACGAGTTTGCCGTCCGGATGCTGATGAAATACGATGACAAGGAATTCCGCTCCGTCTCGGCAGACGACCTGGGCCTTGAAACCGAAGAGGAGAAAAAGGATGCGGCCAAAAAGGTTGAGGAAAACAAGGATATGCTCACGTTCCTGAAAAACACGCTCAAGGGGAAAGTAAGCAACGTGATCCTTTCGCAGAAGCTGAAAAAGGATCCCGTCTGTCTTTCAACCAACGGGGCGATTTCGATGGAGATGGAAAAAGTCCTCGATTCCATGCCTAACGTGGACAAGGGAAAGGTAAAGACCGATCGCGTCCTCGAAATCAACGCAAACCACCCGATTTTTAAAAAGCTCTGCGAACTGTATCAGAACAACAAGGACAAGCTGAAGGAATACGCGTCCATGCTCTATACGCAGGCGCTCCTGATTGAAGGAGTCCAGATTGATGACCCGGTTGAGTTTTCGAACCAGGTCTGCAACCTGATGATTCAATGAGCCTGTCCCTTTTTGAGGGCGGGATCCCGCTGCCGGGCGAAAAACCTGGAACGGGGTCCCGCTCTTTTCGCATCCGGAGACCTGGTTTTGGGGTCGTGCTCCGAAATTTTTTCGCCCGCTTTTCCGGGATACCTGCAACTTTTTAATAAATCTGGGCCGGAATTCCTGTGACTTCAGTCATGGGATACCGCATTGTTCTGGATGCGGTGCTTTCGCCATTTTTCACCGGAGAAAGAAGACA
>DAITAP010000091.1:0-4991 GCA_036824225.1 Caproicibacter sp.
TTCGGAAGCCCTTTTCCCGTTTGGCATAAAAATCGGGAGGGGGAAGAAGAAAAGGCACGCTTTTCCCTCTTCCCTCCTTCTTAATGAACCAGGGGCGACTCGCCCGGGGTATGGGAAACGCCGTTAAAATAGACGTCATACCAGATAAGAAAGGAGAATATCGTCCAGATTTCCCGGCTGTTGTCGCATTTTCCCTTATAGTGCCGGTCCAGAATTCTTTCCAGCCTGTCCGTATTGAAAAAGAGCCGCGACGTTTTCGACTGAAAGGATTCCCTCACGATCTGATAGTAGGGTTTCTGCCGCAGCCAGACGCGGACAGGCACCGGAAAGCCAAGCTTCTTTTTTTCCGCGGTAAATTCCGGCAGGTGGCGCGCGGCCGCCAGCCGGAGGGCGTATTTGGTGTTTTCCCGGTTGACCTTCAGCCGGCGCGGGAGATGCGAGGCGACTTCGAATACGCGGCGGTCAAGGAACGGAACCCGCAGCTCCAGGGAATTTGCCATGCTCATCCTGTCCGCTTTGAGGAGAATGTCTCCCGAAAGCCATACGTTGATATCGAGATACTGCATCCGCGTCACGTCGTCCAGGCCGCGCACCCGGCCGTAGACCGGGGCAGTCAGCAACTGCGGCCTCGTCGCGGGAAAATCCGGGCGCAGGACGCGGCGCTTTTCCGAATCGGTGAAAAGGCTGTTGTTGCCGATAAACCAGTCCTCCAGATTTTTCGCCCCGCGGATCAGAAAGTTCCTGCCGCAGAAAGGCGGCAGCGCGGAGGCCACGGCGGCAGCGGATTTTCTCATCCAGAGAGGCAGGCGGCGGTACGCGGATGTGTCATCCGGCTCGTGATAAATATTATATCCTCCGAACAGCTCGTCCGCTCCCTCTCCGGAGAGGACCACCTTGACATACTTTCTCGCCATTTTCGATACAAAATAGAGGGCCGCTCCGGAAGCGTCGGCAAGAGGCTGATCCATATAATACTGAATATTGCGCAGATTTCCCCAGTATTCCTGAGGCGTAATGACATGGGAATGATTTTCTAATCCGATCTCTTTGGAAAGCCGCCTGGCATAGCCGATTTCGTTATATCTCTCGTCGGTGCCGAATCCGACCGTAAAGGTTTTCTGCCCCCTAAAATAGCTCGCGACATAGCTCGAATCCACCCCGCTCGAGAGGAAACAGCCGACTTCCACATCGCTGATGCGGTGCGCGGAAACGGAATCCTCGAACACTTCCTCAATCTCACGGACCGCCTCTTCCTCCGTCATTGACTCATTGGGGGCAAATTTCGGCTCCCAGTAGCGGTGGATCTCGATTTTTCCGCCGCGGTACCACAGGCAGTGGGCAGGCGGCAGGCAGTACACCCCCTTGAAAAACGTTTCCGGAGGGACAGGGTATTCAAAGGAGATATAATTATTCAGCGCATTCGGATTCAGCTTCTTTTCAAATCCCGGAAACGCAAGAATGCTTTTAATCTCGGAAGCGTAAATCAGATGCCCTCCCATTTCCGCATAGTGCATCGGCTTAATGCCAAAATAGTCCCTCGCCAGAAACAGGCTCCGTTCTTTCCGGTTCCAGATGGCAAAGGCAAACATTCCGCGCAGTTTGCCGAGAAGCCCCTCGCCCCATTCCTCAAATCCGTGAAGGAGGACCTCGCTGTCCGTGTCCGTCGCAAACCGATGCCCGTCGGCAAGCAAAGTTTTCCGAAGCTCCCGGTAATTGTAAATTTCCCCGTTAAACATCAGGACCAGGTTTCTGTCCTCGTTAAAAATCGGCTGATTTCCGCCTTCGAGATCAATGATGCTCAGCCGGCGAAACCCCATCGAGATTCCGCCGTCCTGATAAAACCCGGAAGAATCCGGCCCCCTGTGGGTCAGCTCCCCCGTCATGGCCTGAATCGCCGCATCCCTGTCGACAATTTCACCGGTAAATCCGCAAAGTCCGCACATGATAACCCTTCCTATTCCTGCTCATCCTGCGCGCCGAGATACTCGCCCAGCATATTCCGGGCGGTGAGAGCATCGACCGGCAGAAAGCAGCCGTCCTCCGGCTTGTCCGAAGCCTCGGCGATTTCCAGTGATTTTCGGTAGGCATCCAGCCGCGTCGCGCGGAAAACCGGTTCTCTGCTCCCTTCCAGGAAAAAAGAAAAGCAAATCCGGTTCCCCTTTTCGTCCGCGGACTGGAAATATCCTTCCACAACCTTTTTTCCATGTTTTTTATCCAGGACTCCCGCCAGGGCGTATTTCACGAGTTCCACCGCGCGGTCGTCGAATCCGGACTCAAAAATCAGCACTTTTTCTTTCAGCTCCGCCGGGGAAGAAACCACGCGTTTCTTGACTCCGGAAAGCTGCGGAAATTTTTCGCTGACATCGACCGGCTGAAATTCTTTTCCGCTTCCGCTCGGTGCGAGATAAACCATAAATTTCCGTTCTCTGTCGTGATAAAGGCACGGGTAAACAAGCTGGGCCGTATAGCCGCATCGGGGGCATTCCCAGTCGAAAAAAGTCTCGTCCAGAACGCGGGCCCTCAGCTCCGGGCTATCCTGGGCGCAGATTCCCGGCCACATCCGGGTGCGTACCGCAGTGCCGCATTTTGGGCAGCCGACATCTTTTTCCATCTGAGTCGACATTTTCTCTTTTTCTCCTTCATCCGCTAGATACATCGCACGTTTGTCAATTATAGCACGTCATCATAAAAAAAGGAATAGAGGAAATACTACTGTTATTTTGAGGGTGTTTGCGGTATAATAAGCCCAGTTTATAAACCAACCCGCATCTAGGGAGGTAATGGAATGGATTTCTGGAAATGCGCGGCCGACTCCGTCACCCAGGCGGTGAACTGTGTCATCGACAAAAGCCGCCGGGCCGCTCTCATCAGCCGGCTCAAAATTGTGATACGGAACGAAAAGGAAAAGCAGGCCCGCGCCTATATAAAACTCGGCAAATATTATTACGAAACCATGCGGGATTCTGAAAACGGCCGGACCGAACCGGTCTGCGCCGCCATCGACGATTCCGCCCGCCGCCTGAAAAAGGCCTGCGCCAAGCTGGATGAACTCATCGTGTCCAAGGGCAGCCCCAGCGCCGGCGCCGGACGGGAAAGCGCGGACGAAAGCGGCGGGAAGGGCGTTTCTTCCGAAAACGGGGAATCCGGGAAGAAACGCCCGGAACCCGAAACTCCCGCCCGCCAGGATCCGGAACCCGGGAAAGAGGAAGCCGCGTCCGATGACGAGGATTTTCTCCGTCCGTTTGCACCCGGTACGGACAGCGAATCCGGCAGCGAGGAAATGGGGAATCGGGAGAATGCGGAAAATCCCGGGCCGGGAAAAAGCACTCGGTCCCCGGAGGCGCCGGAAAAAGGCTGAATCATATAAGGCCTGCAAAATATTTTTCTGCCGGAATCGTTTTTAAAAACGTCCGGCATTTTTTGCGCCCTTTCTTCTTTTCTTTAAGGAAGGGGAGCCGTGTGGACTTGCCGCACGGCTCCCCCTTTTTCTTTCTCCGGGATTCTGCGGGGAAAATTCCCTTACGGGTTCTTCCGGATAAAATTCCAGCTGTCCCTGCACATATCGTCGAGCGTGTATTTAGCCTGCCAGCCAAGCTCCTTTTTCGCGCGGGAACAGTCCGCATAGCAGGAGGCGATGTCGCCCGGGCGGCGTCCTGTGACCTGGAACGGAATTTTGACGCCGCTGACTTTTTCGAAAGCGCGGACCACATCAAAAACGGAACTTCCTTTTCCTGTCCCGAGATTAAAGGCGCGGGCCCCGTCCAGAGTGTCCAGCTTGTTGAGCGCCTTCAGATGCCCGGAAGCAAGATCGCAGACATGGATGTAGTCGCGGACGCCGGTGCCGTCCGGAGTGGGATAATCATTGCCGAAAACGCGCAGATACGGCAGTTTCCCGACGGCGACTTTCATGATATAAGGCATCAGGTTATTCGGGATTCCGTTGGGATTTTCGCCGATCAGGCCGCTCGGATGAGCGCCAATCGGGTTAAAATACCGGAGGAGCGCGACCTTCCACCCTTTTTCCGCGTGGCAGAGATCCCTTAGGATCGTCTCAATCATCCACTTTGTCGTGCCATAGGGATTTGTCGTGGAAAGCGGCATATCCTCGGTGAACGGCACTTTGTTCTTCATCCCGTATACCGTTGCGGACGAACTGAACACCATCCTGCGGACATGGTATTTCCGCATCAGGAACAGCAGGTTGAGGGTGCCCGTCACGTTATTGCGGTAATATTCGAGCGGCTTTTCCACGGATTCGCCCACCGCCTTGAGGCCCGCGAAATGGATGACGGCGTCAAAGCTGTTTTTACGGAATATCTCCTCCATTCCTTCCGGATCCAGCATGTCGCAGCGGTAGGCGGGGAATTTTTTCCCCGTGATGGCCTCAATTTTGCCGATAACTTCCGGTGAGGAATTTTCGTAATTATCCATGACCGCTATCTGGAAACCGTGTTCCAGCAGTTCCACGCAGGTATGCGATCCGATATAGCCTGCCCCTCCGGTAATCAGTACATTCATGGACGATCCTCCCTCCTGCTGAGAAAACGCCTGTAAGCTGCCCGCAGTTCCTCCGCGGTCTTTTCCGGGCAGGTCGGGTTGCAGGCGGCCCAGGCGCCCGTTTCGCTCGAAGCGTTGAATTTCTGCTTTTCCCTGCTCCGCATGGGCGGATAAAACTCGATATGAAAATGAAAATCCTTGGAATAATCGCGTCCATTCACCGGGGCGTTGTGCATGCACATCATATAAGGGAATTTATAGTCAAAAAGGCTGTCCAGCATCCCGGCCGTGTCCCGGATCGTCACCCCGAGGGAGTTTCGTTCCTCCTCCGAGAAATCGGTAAGGTAGGAGCGATGCGAGTTTGACTCAATGTACACTCCATAGGGATAGGCGCTGAAAAACGGAAGAAATACCGTAAAATACGGATTTTCAAAAATAATCCGCTTTTTTTCCTTCTTTTCGTTTTTTAAATAATCACAGAAAAGGCAGCGCCC
>DAITAP010000091.1:5001-8081 GCA_036824225.1 Caproicibacter sp.
AACGGATAGGCATAAATCTGCCCGTGAGGGTGCGGCATCGTCACGCCGACCGCTTCGCCGCGGTTTTCAAAGATAAAAATATACCGGACCTTCGGGTCGGCTCGAAGGGCCTCGAAGCGTTCGCACCACAGATTGACAAGTTTGCGCATATGCGCGTCGGACAGCTCCGGCAGGGTAACGGTATGCTGCGGCGAATACAGGATGACCTCGCATTTGCCATAGCAGGGCTTTACCTTGAAAAAGTCGGTCTGGACGTCATCCGGGCGGGGCGGATCCTGCCGCAGGGCCGGAAAATCATTGTCGTATTCCATCACTTCGTAATCCGGCACGTTTCCGGAAGAAGGGCAGAAAGGACACCAGTCCTTCGGCATCTGGGGACGGTTCTGCCGGTTGGAGGCAACCATCGTCCAGTCTCTGATAAACGGGTCCCATCGAAGTTCAGCCATAATGATAATCCCCCGAATTATAAAATTTGGATTCCGCCGGCGGGCCTTACGGCAAGCGGCCGGCAGCTGTTTTTCCCAAATACGGCTTCCATCCCGCGGGTAAACTCCCCCAGGAATTCTTCGGGCACGTAAGCCTGTACCGTACCCGCAAACCCGCCGCCGTGCACGCGCCAGGCCCCGCCGCGGGGAGAAAGGAGTCTCTCGCAGAGCGCGAGCGCAACCGCCACGCCCTGTTCCCTTATATGCGACGGAGAATACACGTTCTGCAGATACATAAACGACGAGCGCCCGCTTTCCACGACCAGCTGAAGGAAAGCCTCAAAATTTCCCCGCCTTAAAGCCTCGGCCTGTTTTTTGACGCGGGCGTTGTCGCCGAAGAAGTGGATGGCTCTCAAAACGGCCCGATCCCCGGCGCTGGCGCGGACTTTCGGGATCTGGGCATAGAACTCCCCTTCGTCGACCTGCGAAAGGACTTTTTTCCCAAAGCAGGCCGCGACCCGGCGCATTTCCGCCGGAATCGCGGCGTAATCCGGCGTCAGGCCCGCGTGGCTGCCTTTTGTGTCAATCATGCACATCCGGTATCCGCACCGGGAAAAGTCAAACGGGATTTTCTCCGCGAAGGGGTTCCCCTCCTCCTTAAAATCCAGATAGGCAAATCCGCCGATGGCGCTGGCCGCCTGATCCATCAGCCCGCACGGTTTGCCAAAATACTCGTTTTCGGCGAACCGGCCAATCTGGGCGATGGAAAGCGGCTTCTCGGCGCCTCTGCAGAAAAGCCCGTTTACAATCGTCCCCAGCAGCACTTCAAACGCCGCCGACGAAGAAAGCCCGGAACCGGGCAGGACTTCCGACGTCGTGTAGGCGTGAAAGCTCCCTACCCGATAGCCGCGCCTCTCAAACGCCGAACAGATTCCGCGCACCAGCGCCTTGGACGTATTTTTCTCCTCCGGGCGCCTCTGATAGTCCCCGGCCGCGATGGCGTCTTCCGGAAACCCCTCCGATTTCACCCGGATTTTCCCGTCGTCCGTCCTTGCCGCGACGGCCACCGCATCCAGCCCGACTCCGGCCGCAAGAACGCAACCGCCCTGATGGTCGGTGTGGTTTCCGCCGATCTCGGTCCGTCCGGGAGCGATGAAAACCGCGACGTCCTGGTCTTTTCCGTAAAGCGACTCAAACGCTCCCACCGCCCGGGAGATGCGCGCCGCCCGGCTCTCCGATTCTTTTTCCGGGCAGCCATATATCCGGGAAAGACTCCCGTTGTATTTTCCTTCTTCCAGCTCCTGTTTTGCCCGCTGAGACCGCATTGAAAAATCCCCTCCCTCTCTTTTTCTGATTTCCTCTACTTAACCGGTACCATTGTATGCCCGGTATTCCCGCAGCGCAAGCGCAGATTGTTCCATTTATATGGACAATTCATGCATCTCTGCGGAATGTATATTCTGTCCGGAGGCCGGGCACCCTAATGAAAAATCCACAGGCGGGAGGGGATAAGTTTTGGAAAGCTGCGATGACTTCGGGGACGCGAAGCTGCCTTCTGACCGTCTGGAAGCGAATATCCGCTATATCCGGGATATTTTTTCCGGCGACGACACCCTTCAGCTGCGCCGCCTAACGAACCCGGAAGACAGCCGCGCGAGGTTCTGCCTTGCCTATATCGACGGCATGATCAACAATAAGCTGATAAACGACGACGTGGTCCGGCCGCTGCTCGAGTTCCGGTTTTCAAAGGACAAGGACAAAAGCCTGACGGCTTCCGTGGCGGAAAGCGTCACCTTTGCGGACAGCGCGGAACGCACGGATAAGGTGGAGCTCATCGTGCAGGGGATTGTCTACGGCGATACCGTCCTGTTCGCGGAAGGATGCGGCGACGCGGTCGTACTGAACACAAAGGGCTGGCGCATGCGTTCTATCTCCGAACCGGAAAGCGAGCGCGTCCTGCGCGGACCGCGCGAAGGGTTCAACGAATCGCTTCTCACCAACCTCACCATGCTGCGGCGCAAGATCCGCACGCCGGATCTCAAAATGCAGTACATGACGTTCGGCCGCAGGACCCGGACAAAAGCCTGTATCTGTTACCTGGATCACCTCGTCAACCGGGGGGTCCTGGAAGAACTGAAAAGGCGCCTTAAAAAGATCGATATCGACAGCGTTCTGGACACAAATTACCTCATTGAGGAGATCCGGGACGCGCCCTTTTCCGCCGTCAAGACCATCGGGACCACGGAGCGCCCGGACGTCGTCGCCGCCAGGCTGCTGGAAGGGCGTGTCGCCCTGTTCCTTGACGGCACGCCGATGGTGATGACGGTGCCGCACCTTTTTGTGGAACACTTTCAGAGCGACGAAGATTATTATCTGAATTTTCTGTTCGCCTCCATTGGCCGTTTTCTGCGGATCCTTTCTTTTTTTATTTCCACCAGCATCCCCGCCATCTACGTTTCCCTCGTCAATTTCCACCAGGAAATGCTTCCGACTCCCCTGCTCCTCAGCGTTTCTTCCGCCCGGCAGGGCGTCCCGCTCCCCACGGCCCTGGAAACCGTGTTTATGCTGATAACGTTCGAGATGCTGCGGGAATCCGGCGCGCGCATGCCCGGCATCATGGGGCAGACGCTCAGCATCGTCGGCGCGCTGGTGGTC
>DAITAP010000092.1:0-8021 GCA_036824225.1 Caproicibacter sp.
ACAGCTCGTCGAGCGTCACCTTCTCCACGCCGTTTTCCCGGAACGTTTCGTTCTTGGCGTACGGGTCGTAGGACAGAAGATGCATCTCGAACGGCTTTTGCGGGTGTGGACACGGATCTGATCTTTCTGGCCGCCGCGTTGCTCGTCAGAGGGGCGGGGCTCGGCGGCTTGCTGATCGCCATCATGGTATCCGCTTATATCGGACTTCCGAGGGAGCAGGTTCCCCACGCGAGCATCGCCACGAGGATTTTTCAGACCAGCGGCGGGGCTTTCGGGTCGGCCATTCTGGCGACCGCCGCCGAGCATCAGATGGCGGGCCGCGCCGACTCCGATCTTCATGCGCCTGCCCATGCGTACGACGTCTCGTTCTGGTGGGCGATCGGCTTCGCCGTAGCGGCGGCGATCCCCACGCTGTTTTTGACCATGCGTAAAAAAACACTCCCGCAGGAAAGTCTGGATGGACCGTATCCGAAGGCGGACGCTTAGATTCTCGCCGCGACTGCCGCGGGTTCCGCATACACGGAAGGCCGGGGCATGGACTTGGAAAACGCAAGCCACGCAAGCGACGCGATCATCCAGCAGACGAGGCTTTCCGCGCCCTCGTTCGGATTGAGGCTTCCGGAGGTGATGCCGTCCAGGCAGCCGCCCGTCTCCGGGTCGATGAGGGAAACCTTCCGGATATTGCGTCCGGTGTACCAACCGAGGCACTGGGAGGCGCGGTCCCGGTAAACGTCTTTTCCCGTCAGCTCATAGGCTTTCAGGCAGGCGAGAAGCGTTCCGCACGCCTCGACCGGCTGCTGGTCGAACTCCGCCGCCTTCTGCCCTTTCGGGAACCAGCCGTTACAGCCCACCGGACGGAATATTCCGTCGGCAAAGGTGGCGTCCAAAAGGAAGTCGAGGCTCTCCATTCCGATTCTCAGATATTTTTTTTCGCCTGTCGCTTCGTGCGCGATCAGCATTGCCCAGGGCAGGACGGCGTTGCAGTAATTGATTTCGTCCTCGAACCACTTCCAGTCCGGTGCGGCGCGGCGCCCATAGGCGTCGCTGATTTCGGCGGCGAGCCGGACTGCGAATTCGCGGGAATGATCGCCCTTCCAGTCATTCAAACCGATCACGGCATAGGCTTCCGCTCTCAGGTGCGTAAGCTCGCCGCAGCCGGATACCGTCTGCCGGAGCAGATCGTCCGCCACGCCTCGGATTTCTTCCGGCAGGCCGGGGCGGGACGCCGCAAATCCCAGCGCCGCAATGCAGCGCCCGAAACATTCTTCCGAACCTCTTTCTTCCGTAAAGCGTCGGTCGTAATCCATAAAATTGCGAAACCATGCGCCGTTTTTGGCATACGCCAGAAAGCCCAGATAGCGGACGGCCAGGTCCAGATATTTCTGCTTTCCCGTCATCCCGAAAAGCTGTAAAGCCATGATCAGCGCCCGCGCGTTGTCGTCGGTGGTATAGCCTTCGGACGGATCGGGCACGGCGCGTCTCGCGTGCTGAAACATGCCGGTATCGTCGGTCAGGCGGAAAACATAGGCGTCATTCGGCAATTTCAGATTTTTCATGATTTGCCTCACTCCTTTTACCAAAGTCACGATATGCCTGATAGAATGTTTCGGGATGCCGTCCGTCAGCGGCGGAGCCGCGTCCCCTCTCCGCCCGCCAAAAATAGTGCTTTCATACTTTTCCCTCCTTTCGCGTCTGCCGCCGCCGTTTGTCGGATCAGCAGGGTCGATGGCGGTGATAAAAAAAAGCACGGGCTTTACGGTCACTTCATGCAGCAACTGTAAAACCCGGAATTCTGATCGCTTCATTCAGTTGTTCGCCTGAAGTGCCGCGTTTTTATCCATAAGTCCACTTTTTGCGCCGAAAAAGCGTCCCCCTTTCTTCCTGTAATTCCATTAGCACTCATTTAAGTAGAGTGCTAATGGAATTATGTTAACCTCTTATCCAACCGCTCGCAAGATCGAGATTCCGACAAAAAATCCTGATATACGGCTATTCTGCAAGAATATATTGCTAAAGCTTCACCATTCTCATTATTTCATCCATAAAGCAACCTTGACACTCCGGGAAAGTCGTGGTATACACAAATGGAGTTAGTATTCAAGAAATGCGAGTGCTAACTTTTTTATTTGGGCGCTTGATTCCGAAATGGGAAGCACAAATAATGAATATGAATGATAAAAGGAAGGAGATATGCCATGTCGGTAGGACTCGTCTTGGAAGGCGGAGGCACACGGAGTTGGTATACAAGCGGCGTTTTGACTGCTTTGAATGAAGAACAAATAGAATTCCCGACTGTATATGGCGTATCCGCGGGGGCCCTTACCGCCCTTTCTTATATTTCCGGACAGTTGACCCGGAACAATGCGGCCGCATATATGAAAAATATGAGGGACAGGCGCTTCATGAGCATCGGCAATCTGCGCCAGACGGGTTCTTATTTTGGCTTCGATTTTATGCTGGAAGCCCTGCCCCGGCAAACACCATTTGATTACCAGACGTTTTTCAGATCCCCTGTCGGTCTGAAAGTGGGAACTACAGACCTGGAAACGGGCAGGCCCGTCTATTTTGAGAAAGCCGAACTGGATGAGAAATTCACGCCCGTAAGGGCATCGTGCTCTCTGCCGTTTCTTACGAATATTGTAGAATATCGGAATTATCATTTGCTCGACGGCGGGTGCTCCGAACCGATCCCCGTTGAACGCTCTATCAAAGACGGCAATGAAAAAAATGTGATCGTTTTGACGCAGGATGTTTCTTACCGCGAAAGACGCGGTTCCAGATTGATGGATTTCGCACTCGCCAGAAAATATAAAAAATATCCGAACTTTATATGTTCCATGGAGCGGCATGCTCAGGTTTATAACAGGGAACTTGCCATCTGCACACGTCTTGAACAGCAAAATAAGGCTGTCGTCTTGCGTCCGGACGGCCGTTTTATCATGAGGCGCTATCGGGACCCGAATCAGTTGATGCGGATGTATCAGATGGGAATCTACGACTGTAAAGAAAAGCTGCCTTTGATCCGTAAATTTGTCTCATAAGAGCCGCGGCAGAGGAGAAGGGATACAGATCGTTCCAGGACCCGTCCATCCAGGCGAAGACATCGGGTCCTGATCTTTTTTTCATCTTTCTGTACCTTCCTGATTTCTCTGATCGTCTTCCCCCACCCGGAGCATCCGATAACCGACGCCGATATGCGTCTGGATGTACTTCGGACGGGAGGGCGTCTTTTCGATCTTCTTGCGCAGGGCCGCCATGAAGACGCGCAGGGCGGGAACATGGTCGGAATCATCGCCCCAGATTTCACGGAGAATGAAATGATGCGTCAGCACCTTCCCAACATTTTTGGCCAGCAGGCACAGGAGCCTGTATTCGACGGGCGTCAGGTGAATTTCTTCTCCGTCCAGTCATACGCAGCCCGCGGCGTAATCGATCTTCAGGCTGCCGTTGATGAAAACGGAGGAGTCCTTCTGCAGCTTTTCGCTGTCATAGCGGACCCTGCGCAGGCTGACACGCAGGCGCGCCAGCAGTTCCTCCACGCTGAACGGTTTTGTCAGGTAATCGTCCGCGCCGGCGTCCAGCGCATCTGCTTTGTCCTTGTCCCCGCTGTGCGCGCTGACCACGATGATGGGCATGTTCGACCATGCCCGCACCTTTTTGATGATTTATTCATCGAGATTCACCTCCTGCGCCCGCAGGGTAAAGCAGAATACCCTGCCGCGTTTTTCCCCCGGCCGGCATCGCGGAGAAATTATCATAGTGTTATGATTTTCCGTATGGCATTAAAATCGTATAGTGAGAAAAATCATGAAAGCTGTCCAAAAATGAGAAACCGCAGAGTTTAATACATCTTTTATACTGCCGCATGAACATTTGTATCGCCTTAACGAAAAGGCTGCTATAATGAAAACTATAATGGCATCGATGGCGTTTAAAATAAAAGAAATAATCCTGCTGAAAAGGAGCGATTCCGATGGGTAATTTGGGGTTATATATATGAATCATTAAACTTTATGCTTTTGACAAGGGAGCGAGCGGTTGTGATTACGCTTAAAAACGTGTGCAAAGCATATAAATCGAAGCCTGTGCTCATCGACATCAACCTGCAGATCAAATCCGGAGAATTTATGGTCATCATCGGCCCAAGCGGCTGCGGAAAGACCACGCTGCTGAAAATACTGAACAAATTGAACCCGGTTGACAAGGGGGAAGTCGCCATCGACGGCGTTTCCCTCGACCGGATCAAGGATACGGAGCTTCGACGAAGCATGGGTTACGTGATCCAGGACGGCGGATTGTTTCCGCATATGACAGTGGCGGAAAATATCGGTCAGATCCTGAAAATCACCGGAGTAAAAAAAGAGGAACGGGAGCGACGGGTAGACGAATTGCTGAAGCTGGTGGAACTTCCTCCGGAAAGCTACCGGGACCTCTATCCGTCGCAGCTCTCCGGCGGGCAGCGGCAGCGCGTGGGCGTCGCCCGCGCGTTTTCGGTCGAGCCCAGCACCATCCTGATGGACGAACCGTTTTCCGCCCTCGACCCGGTGACCCGGGCGGAATTACAGGACGGGATCGTCCGGCTGCAGAAGCAGTTTCATAAAACCATCATCTTCGTGACCCACGACATCGACGAGGCCATCAAGCTCGCAGACCGGATCTGCATCATCCAGGAGGGGCATATTGCGCAATGCGACACCCCTGAAAACATCCTGAAAAAGCCCGCCAACGACTACGTCCGGCAGTTTATCGGCAGGAACCGGCTGTGGGAAAACCCCGAATTCATCAAAGCGCGCGATATTATGAAAACGAAGCCGGTCTGCATCTCCCGCGACCGGACGGTATTCCAGGCGATCCAGATCATGAATCAGACTGTCGTCGACAGCATTCTGGTGACGGATCGAGGAAAGCTGGAAGGGATCGTATGGCTCAAAGACATCAAAAAATTCTCGGACTATCAATATCCGCTGGCGGACTACATCAAGACGGACTATATTTCCGTCTACGAAGACACCAGCCTGAAAAAGATCGTCAACAACATCGACTACAATCTTTCCGGCATTATTCCGGTGATTTCCCACGAGAACGACCTGCTTGGGTATTTGACGAAAAGCAGCCTTCTGGCCGCGCTTTCAAAGCAGTATGAGCCCGAGGGACACGCTGTGTGCGAAAGGACCGGGACGATATGAACGCCTTTTGGGAACTGTTCCTGACAAGAAGGTTTGAACTCTGGGAGCAATTTCTCCAGCATATGGACCTGACATCACTGGCGGTTTTCGTATCCCTGGTGATCGGCGTACCGCTCGGAATCGTCATCACAAAAAACAAAGCCGCCGCGTCGATCGTCATCGGAATCGCGAACCTGATGCAATCCATCCCGGCGATCGCCCTGCTGGCTTTTTCCGTCCCGTTCCTGGGGATCGGGACAAAGCCCGCCATTGTCATGGTCGTTGTCTACGCATTGCTGCCCATCATCAAAAATACATACACGGGCATCATGAGCATCGACCCGAGGACGATGGAAGCCGCGCAGGGAATCGGCCTCTCCCGATGGCAGCAGCTCACGCAGGTACAGCTTCCGATTGCGTCTCCGTTCCTGATGGCGGGCATCCGCATTTCGGCCGTAACGGCCGTGGGCAGCATGACGCTCGCGGCTTTTGCGGGGGCGGGGGGCCTCGGATGGTTCATCAATCTCGGCCTGAACGCTGGCGACCCCAACCTCGTGCTGCTGGGCGCGATCCCCGCCTCCCTTCTGGCTCTTTTTATCGACTATATTCTGGCGAGGCTGGAGCGCGCCGTTACCCCGGAAGGCCTCAAGCCTCCCGAACAGATTCATCGGATCCCCCGTTTCAGGCGCATTCTGGACAGGGCAGTCACCTTCGGGTTGTGCGGCATTTTGGTTCTATTTCCCATAGAGCAGACTGCCGTCCAAAGTCTGGGGCGCCAGGAAAAAACCATTACGGTCGGCTCGACCAATTTCACAGAAGCGATTATCCTCGGCAACATCTACAGCGAATTGATCGAAAGGGACACAGACATCCATGTTGCGGAAAAGTTCAACCTCAACGGCTCCATTCTGGCTTTCAGCGCATTGGAGAACGGCGATATTGATATGTATACGGAATATACCGGCACCGCGCTCGCCAATCTGCTTCACCAGCCGATGGACACCGACCCCGACAGGGTCTACGCGACCGTAAAAAAACAGATGAAGGAGAATCACAGAATCGACACCTCCGCTCCGCTCGGTTTCAACAACACCTATGTGATGAGCGTCACGCCGGAAACCGCGAAGAAATTCGGCCTGTCCAAGCTGTCCGATCTGCTGGGGGAGGCGAGGCAGCTCCGGCTGGGCTGCACCGTGGAATTCTCACAGCGCGACGATTCCCTGCCCAAGATGGAAAAGCAGTATGGAATCCGTTTCAAGTCGGTGGACGGGCTGGAGGGCAACATCCGGTATCAGGCCATCGCCGCCGGCAAAGTGGACGTCACGGACGCCTATTCGACGGACGCCCTGCTCCAGAAAATGGGGCTCGTGACGCTCAAGGACGACGTTCATTTCTTCCCCCCTTATTACGCGGTGAACCTGATCCGGCCGGACGCCACAGAAAAATATCCGGAGCTGAAGCCTCTGCTTTCAAAACTGGACGGGCGGATCGACGAAAAAACGATGCGGGGAATGAACTATATGGTCGATGTGGAAGGGAAGGATCCAAAAGACGTGGCGCACGATTTTCTGGTGAAGAACGGCCTGATCAAATGACAGCCTTTTGCGGCCTCGGAATTGCCGATCGCTGACCGCTTCAGGCTCCGGGCTCGGCGCGCCGTTCCGCGCCCCTTTCCGGAATTTCACGAGGATGATCCTCCGGCCGCAAAAAGTCGTCTCGGAAGCACTTTGTTCATAAATATATACTTATTTTTCTGTTTTGCATTGATAATTTCCGCTGACTTGAATATGATAAGAGCATTCCTAATACTTGGAGTGAACAAAATGGCGGAAGACATCGGTTCAAAGATCAGGCGGCTACGCATCGCGAAAAATTTCACGCTCAAACAGCTCAGCGACGCCTCCGGGTTCTCCATAGGGTATTTATCTCAGTTCGAAAGAGGGCTTTCCTCCATCGCGATCGATTCGCTGAGAAAGCTGGCGAACATTCTCGGGGTAAGCCTTTCCAGCTTTTTCGAAAACTCTTCGCCCGACCCGACCTACCCGGTCGTACATCCCTTCGAGTTGATCCCGAACGAGATCAGCCCGCAGATCTACCAGTACATCCTGAATCATTCCGTATCCGATTTCGACATGCTCGCCCGGATCTTCCTTCTGATGCCGTTCGCGGAGAAGGAAAGCCCCCCGGAAAGGTACAGCCACGAAGGTGAAGAATTTATTTACGTTCTCGAGGGCATCGTGACCGTCTATATCGAAAGCAACCAGTATATCCTGTACCCGGGCGACTGTATCCAGATCCATTCCACGCTGCGGCACAACTGGGCGAACCGCACGAACCGCGTGGTAAAGCTCCTGCAGGTCAACTCGCCGAACCCGCTGAAGGACAGCGGAAGCGCATAAAAGTCGAGCCCGTTACGCTTGTTACGATGGTTGCGGCTTCCATAGCCGGAGCGGTTTTGGGCGCGGGCATGGTGGTGTATGCCCTCGGCATGAGCGCGAAAGTGGCGTTCCCGATCATGATGGCTTCCTGCGCGTTCCTGATGCCCGCGGCGAGCATCCGCTTCGTGAAATCGAAAGCGGTTGACCTCAAAGCGGCGATGGGAATTACGATCGGAGGCATCGTCGGGGTTTTGATTGCGGCCTACGTCATCGTTTCGATTCCGCTGACGGCATTGAAATGGCTGGTTTGCATTGTGCTGGTCTATACCGCCGTCTCGATGCTGAGGGACGGATTGAAAGGGCAGTCGCCTTTGCAGAAGGCAGAAAGGGCATAGGCCGCCCTTTTGGGGCGTTCGCCCGGTTTTGCCGCGCGTTTGCGCGGCAGACCGGATCAGGGGCCAGAGAGAGAGTTCCCGCC
>DAITAP010000093.1:0-8016 GCA_036824225.1 Caproicibacter sp.
GCAATGATCCCTGTCCCTGCGGCAGCGGCAAGAAATATAAAAACTGCTGCGGCCGTTACGACACTTGAGAACTTTCGTATTTTTAAGCTGGAAAATACGGCGGCCGGTATTTTCATTTTTTAAGGGAAAGGATCCGTTTTCTAAAAAAGCCTGGCAAAGAGAGAGAAGGAACTCCGCATCCCCTTTCCAGGCTTTTTCTGATTTCTTTGATTTGGGGAAAAGAAAGGCGGGCAGAGAGAAGGACAGCTCCCCTCTCTGCCCGCCTTATTTAGAAAAAGAGGGGTGTGGCAAAATGCCATCTTATGAGTTTTTTCTCGCGGGACCGCTTGAAAAGGTATTCGCGGACAGGCGCCCCGCACCTTTTTCCCATCCGGAAATTACGGCGCTAAAAGGCGATGTACCCGCATTTCAGCTTGTCTACAGCGTAGAGGAAAGCCGCGGGGAAAGTCTCCGGGCAGCGGTGGAGGGAATAAAATCCGAACTCTATTCCGTCAGGCTCGTCCCTTCCCTGCTTCCCTGCCCGGCGGTGCGCGACACAAATTACCTTCGCACGGAACCGGGCCTGTTTCCTGATTTGCTGACGCCTTCCGACGGGAATATCACCCCCGTGGAAGGCCAGTTCCGCAGCCTCTGGATCCGGATCCCGACAGAAAATGCGGAACCCGGATCCCATCCGGTAACCGTCCGCGTGTTTTCCGGCGCCGGAGAACTGCTGTTTCAGGAGAAAATAAAAGTTTGGATTCTTCCCGTCGAACTTCCGGAACAGACCCTGCTGCATACCGAATGGTTTCACGCCGACTGTCTTGCAAATTACTATCACGTTCCGCCATTTGGCGCCTTTTACTGGCAGACTGTAGAAAATTTTATCCGATTCGCCGCGAGGCGGTGCGGCGTCAACGTTCTGCTGACACCCGTTTTTACGCCGCCGCTTGACACGGAGGAAGGGCGGGAACGGACCGACGTCCAGCTGGTCGATATTGAGAAAAAAGGAGGCAGATACCGCTTCGGTTTTGAAAAGCTGAAGCGCTGGTGCGGCATCTGCAGAAAATTCGGAATTGAAAGGCTGGAAATCCCACCGCTCTTTACCCAGTGGGGCGCGAAGGCCACGCCGAACATCTATGCGGAAGAAAACGGAAGCAGGACAAGAATATTCGGCTGGGATGTCCCTTCCGGATCGCCAAAATACCGCGGGTTTCTGAAGCAGTTTCTCCCGCAGCTGGTTTCCTGCCTGAACGATCTGGGATTTCCGAAGAAAAACCTGTATTTTCACCTTTCTGACGAACCCAGCAAAGCGAATTTGGAAAATTACGCCGCTGCCCGGAAGCAGGCTGCGGATCTGCTGGAAGGCCTTCCCGTCATCGACGCCCTGAGCGACTTTTCCTGTTATGAAAGCGGCATCGTCAGGCACCCGGTGGTCGCAACCAGTGCCGTCGAGCCGTTTCTGGAACACCACGTGCCGGATCTGTGGGTCTACTACTGCTGCGGACAGGGAGTCGACGTCCCAAACCGGTTTTTCTCAACCCCCAGCGCCCGCAACCGTATGATGGGAATCCTGATGTACCGCTTCCGGATCCACGGTTTCCTGCACTGGGGATATAACTTTTACAGCAGCCGGCTTTCCCGCAGGGCCATCGACCCTTACGCCGTTACGGACGGTGACTGCGGCTTCCCGTCGGGGGACCCATTCCTCGTCTACCCGGCGCAAGACGGAACCCCCTATTCTTCCATCCGCAATGAAGTGCAGATGGAAGGACTCGCCGATATGCGCGCCCTGACGCTGCTCGAACAGATGACAGACCGCAAAGAGGTGGAATCCCTTCTGGAAAGGGGGCTTTCTGCCCCCTTAAGCTTTCGCCGGTACCCTCACAGCGCTGCCTGGCTGCTCCGCGTACGGGAAAAAGTCAACCTGGAAATCGCAGCTCTGCGGAAGGTTCCCTTCGGACAGCCCGATCCCGGAGAACGCTGACAGGATCGCCTTCCTTTGGAAAGAGGGCGCGGGGAAACTAAATCCGTTCCCCCTTTTTCGCCGCCAGAATTTCAAAGCGCTATTTCGCGGCGTCGGCAGAATCCGGGAGGATGAAATCTCTTAGCGGTTCCAGAACCCTTCGATCCTCCGTGTGTACTCTCAGCTCAATCGGTTTTTTTAGGTCCAGACTGAAAATACCCATAATGGACTTCGCATCGATGATGCGAAACCCTTCGACCAGCTCGCATTCGACGGCTATTTTGGAAATGGCCGCGGTAAATTTCTTGACCTTTTCGACGCTGTCGATATTAATCTTAGCCGTAATCATAAAATCCTACCTCCTTAACGCTTGAGCAGGTTCGGATCCTTGATCCGATCCAGGATGTTCTGCCTGAAATTGATGACCTTATGCTCGTACTCACTTTCCATCAGCGGGGAGCGTATGATAAAATCAGCTGTCGCCTTATTGTTCGCGATAGGAATATCATAAACTTCGGCGATCCGCAGCAGAGCTTTCACGTCGGGATCATGCGGCTGCGCTTCCAGCGGGTCGGCAAAAAACACGACGAGATCGATGACGCCTTCCACGATTTTTGCACCGATCTGCTGATCTCCTCCCAGAGGACCGCTGTTATAGCCTTTGACAGGAAGGCCCGTGCGTTCCGCAACAAGTCTGGCTGTGGTGCCGGTCCCGCAGAGATTATGTTTCCGCAAAATATGCTGATTTTCCATGCACCATTCGATCATCTCGCGTTTTTTTCCGTCGTGAGCAATCAGAGCGATTGTTTTCTTCTTACCGATTGTAAAGGTAATGAACTCATTCTCCATCATTTTCACCTGATCCTGAATTTTAGCCCGGCCAATGCCGGTCCGCCTTCCATTATATCATATTCTCTCTGTCTTTTGTTCTATTCCCCAAGTTCCGAAGCGGGCTGGCTTTTTCGGGAAGTCTGAAACGAAAACGGGGCGCGCGGGACATTTCTGCCCCCCGCACCCCGTGATTTCCCTTTGAGGGAAAATTTATTTTCTAATAAAATTCTGCCACGCGGAATTTCCCGTGCGAAAACCGCCGGTATCTTTATATTTAACGGAAAGCTCCACATGATCCCCCAGCGAAGCGGACACCGGAAGACTGAAGCCCATGCTCCCGTTTCCCTTAAAATAGATGCTGGCGGAGGAAATTCCCGACTGAATCACGGAAGCCGGATAAGACGCAGCCTTTTTCTTGGACATCTGCGATTTCACAGCATTCTGGAGAGTGGTCAGAAGAGCAGAGTTTTTCTGTACCATATCGCCCATTGAGAGCGGCTTTCCCGCTTTCAGGTCGTAATTGACGGACCGGAAAGACCGCTTTGTCTTGGCATTTTCCGCAGATTTATAGTTTTCCTGGAACGTAACGCTGAGAAAATTCTCATCCTTATATGCGACATGGCTGGAAACCTTCACCTGCGCATAGGAAGAGGTATTTCCCGTTCCAATGGAATTGATGGTTTTTAGCGCCGTATTTTTCAGCAGTTCATTGACTTTGCCATAATCCTTGCCGGTGGAAGAAATCTGGGGATATTCCGCGCGGAGGCTCTTTTTTCCTTTTACAAACTTATAGTCTGTTTCCTTCACGGAAATGGACCGCTTGACAACCGACTTTACGGGCACGGGTTTCCCCTTCTGGGAAGCCGTGCCGCTGGAAGAACCCGAAGAGGTTCCGGAAGTCGGCGCAGTTCCGGAAGAAGAAGATCCGGAAACCACGCCGGCATCCGCAGCACTGGACGGCGCCGGAACAGAAATACCGCTCTGCGTGCTGGATACACCGGACTGGGAAGCCTGCTGCCTGTGGCATCCGGGAAAAGCCGCAAGAACCAAAATCAAAAGACCTGCAATCCAAAATTTTCTCATTCCTATAATCATCCACACTCCTTATAAAAGTCTTCCGGAACACCCGCTGGTGATTTCCGGCGGGTGTTCCCGCTCTGCGGGGGGCCATGTCCCCCCTTTCACTCTGCTTTTCTTATTGTAGACGCTTCCGCGATGCAAGGCAAGTTACAAAACAGTGAAAAATAGTTACAGGGAGCTCCGGAAAATTCACTTCTGAGTTTCCCCCTTATCCTCGAGCAGCTTGACCTTAATGGTTCTCGTGGACCCTTTCCCGGTAATTGATCCGGTATAAATGGTCATGGAAATCTCGTCCCCCGGCTTATGGCTGGCAAGCACGGAAAAAAGGTCATCCATCCCGCTTAACTGTTTGCCGCCGGCGGCTGTAATCACGTCTCCCGCCTTGACTCCGGCGCGTTTCAAATCGCTGTCGGAATCCACTGACTGCACCATCACCCCGGCCGGATAGCCCAGCTGACGGTACCCGGCCTCGACATCGCTTCCCAGAATTCCAAGGCGCGTGCGTCCCGACACGTAGCCGCTCCGGATCAGCTGGTCGATGATGCTTTTCGCGTTGCTGACGGGGATGGCAAATCCCATCCCCTCATATCCCGTGGCGACAATTTTATTCGAATTGATTCCGATGACCTGTCCATACAGACTGACTAGCGGCCCTCCGGAATTTCCGGGGTTTATCGCCGCGTCGGTCTGGATATAGGTCATGCCGTTGTCGCTGTGGCTTTCAATGCTGCGGTTAAGCGCCGAGATATACCCGCCTGTCAGGGAACCGGCAAAACTCAGTCCGCCCGGATTCCCGATGGCAATCACCTCATCGCCCACTTCCAGCTCGTTTGCGCTCCCGAACACGGCAGGGGTAAGGCCCGAGGCGTTGATTTTCATCACGGCCAGATCGGACGTCTTGTCAAAGCCGACGACTTTGGCCACATATTCCCTGTTGTTATGCAGAATAACCCGCACGCTGTAGTTGCGGGAATAGTCCACCACATGGGCGTTCGTGAGGATATACCCGTCCGCCGTGGCAATGATGCCGGTTCCCTCGCCTTTCGCTTCCCTGCCCGTTCCGGTCGCGGAAGCCGGCACTGTGGTTTCTACCCCGACAACGCTTGGAATGATTTTGCGGTATACCGACTTCGCGTCCATCTCAGCGCCCGAAGGCTTTTTCTGGATGGTGATTCCCTTGGAATCGGCGTCCGTCCCGTCGCCTTTCACGCCGCCTATCACGGGGCGTGAAAGAGACGACTCTCCGGAATCCGTACCTTCCGATCCGGAGGGTTCCGAAGGCTCCGGAGCGACCGAAGATACCGCGTTTTCCCCCAGCCTCTGGGAAACATTGGGCTGGACGGCAAACAGGATAAAGGCTGAAACCAGCCCCACCGTCACGATTCCAATCGCCCAGAGAAATATTTTAAGTCCAGTCCCCATCCGTCTGGGGGGAGGAGTCGGTCCGCCCCCGTAAGGGGATCCGTACGGAGAACCACCGTAGCCTGGCCCGTAAGAATAATAGCCGCCGTAGGGTCCATACCCTCTGTAAGGCGGCGTCTGCCGCCCGCCGTTCTGCGGACCGCCGTTTTCTTTCTGGCTCCCGGTGTCCTGACGGCTCCCGGTATCCTCCGGGCGGCTGCCATCCTCCGGTTCTCCGCCGGAAGGCGGCTGCTGAGGATTTTCATTCTCTTTCCCCGAGGAATCCTGATTCGGATGGTTCCAATCCTGATAGCTCATAAGGCACCTTCTTCTATTTATCGGATGTCGGTGGCAGTTCGGCCGTCGTTTCCACCAGACGGCGCTGCCCATCGCGCTGCGGACCCGTTTTTTTGGGCAGCCAGAACTGAAAGCGGCAGTATTTCCCCTCTTCGCTCTGGGCTGTGATTTCCCCTCCGTGCAGATGAATGATGGTCTGGACAATGTAAAGCCCCAGGCCCAGGCCGTTGCGTTCCTGGCTTCGGGACTTGTCCGTTTTAAAAAAGCGGTCAAATATCAGCGGAAGTTCACCCGGCGCGATCCCGGCACCGCTGTTTTCAATGGAAACCGTCACCCGATCCGACCCGTCTGTAACGGAAACCCGGATATAACCGCCCTCGTTGGTGAATTTCACCGCATTGTCCACCAGGTTATAGACCACCTGATGGATCATATCCTCATCCCCCTCGATGAACAGGCTTTTCGCCTTTTCCAGACCCTGCACATCGATCTTCCTTGCCTCTATTTTCTGTTCAAAGGAAAGGAACACGATCAGGACAATATTGGTGATGTCAAACCGGGAAGGATGCAGGCAAAGCTCTCCGCTGTCGATTCGGGAAAGGCTCAGCATGGTATGAACGAGCCTAGACAGGCGCTTGATTTCCTGGGAGACGATCGTCAGATAATGTTTTTCCCGTTCCGGCGGAATCGTCCCATCAAGAATTCCATCGACGAATCCGGCAATCGTCGTCATGGGCGTTTTCAGCTCATGCGAGACATTCGCGATGAAATTCCGCCTTGCGCTCTCGCCGGAAGCAAGGGAATCCGCCATTTTATTAAACGCCACCGCGAGCTGCCCGATTTCATCCCGGCTGGAAACGGGCACCCGGATAGAAAAATCCCCTTCCCCGAAAGCGTGCGCCGCCGCGGCCATTTTGCGGAGCGGCTGCACCAGACGGTAGGAAAACAGCCAGATAATACAGAAAGACACCAGAAAAGCCGCAACGGCGGCGAGAAGAAAGATCCTCACCATTTCCCAGCGGAAGGCATTGAACGAAGTCGTGCTGGAAGCCGTAAACACCGCCCCGATGGTGCTGGCCCCGTCCCGGGTCTCCACCATAATCGGAACCCCCACAACATAATACGGGTGCTTATATACGCCGCTCAGAATTCCTTCGGCGTTATAGCGGCCCCTCAAGGCCTGCTTCATGATATCCGGTTCAATTTTTCTCGTGCTGTCCACATCGCCGCCGCTGCCAAAAGCCGCGAGAATGGACTGTCCCCCGGTATTGGTGATGAAAATGTCGGAATTGATATTCTGCGCGAAAGCCATCATGAAGTTCTGCATCCGCGTCTTATCGAGAATATATTTGCCGCGCTCTACGGAAATCACACTGACTTCCGCTATCCCGGCAACGCTTTGCGCATTTTTATGCAGCAGTTCGCGCTTCTCCGATTTCCAGTAGCCGGAAACGAAAACCAGCATGACAAAGCAGAGGATCAGAAAACTTATCAGAATCACCGTCGACGTAATGCCCAGATATTTTTTAAAAAGGGTCTTGCGCATTCTTTCACCCCAGAAAAGCGAGGCGCTACTCTTTCACTTCAAATTTATAACCGACGCCCCATACGGTTTTAAGCGACCACTGGTCGGAAACGCCCTCCAGCTTCTCCCGGAGGCGCTTGATATGCACGTCAACGGTACGGCTGTCGCCGTAGTAATCGAATCCCCATACTTCATCGAGAAGCTGATCCCGGGTAAACACACGGTTCGGATTGCTGGCGAGGTGGTAAATAAGTTCCATTTCCTTCGGCGGGGTATCAATCTGCTTGCCGTTGACTTTCAGTTCATAGTTTGTCAGGTTGATGGAAAGCTTATCATATTTGACTTCCTTAACCTGGCCCTCCCGGTTTTTCCCGATACGTCGGAGAACGGCTTTGATGCGCGCCACTACTTCCTTGGTCTCGAACGGTTTGACCACATAATCGTCCGCACCGAGTTCCAGGCCCAGCACCTTGTCGAATACCTCGCCTTTCGCGGTCAGCATGATGATGGGACACTGGGATTTTTTGCGGATCTCACGGCATACCTGCCATCCGTCCAGCCCGGGAAGCATGATATCGAGGAGAATCAGATCCGGGTTTTCGCGGTCGAACACCTCCAGCGCCTTTTTGCCGTCGTTGGCGATCACCGTGCTGAACCCTTCTTTTTCCAGATACAGGCGCAGCAGTTCGCAGATGTTCTGGTCGTCATCCACTACTAAAATTTTACCAGCCGACATGGTTCTCCTCCTTTGCCGCTTTGGCAGCACAATTCTCCGTCTTCTCTATTATAAAGGGAAACCTCAAATAAGGTATGAATTTTCTATAAATGTTTCGAAGCTGCTTTCAAAATGAAGTTTCCCTGTCCCGTTTTTCCCTTTCGTCCGCCTTTTTATGCCTTCTCTGACAGGAAGCCGGCGCGTCGTTCCGGAATCTTCAGG
>DAITAP010000094.1:0-7938 GCA_036824225.1 Caproicibacter sp.
ATCTCCCTTTGAAGTCTTCTTCCATCATTCGTTGCACTTGACTTGACAATTCAAGGCATCAAAAAGCGGTTCCTTTTTCCATAAAACACGTGCCGTGGAGTCTTCTCATTGCCTGACGTGAGAATCAATCCCTTCTCGGCCAATTGACGGACAAGTGCCTTTTGACTGAGCGGGAATTGGATTCCTTGATCCTTACAGAGTTTTACCACCGCTTCGTATGCCATCTCGGTATAAAAATAATAACATTGTTCGTCACAATAGCCGATATGTTTTTGGGCAATCGGTGGATCATGATTGGCTACATCATGGACGTAGACTTCATTTGAGTGAATCATTTCGTCGATTTTTTTAATAAACATCTCGGATGGGTTGGCGTCAAAGGTGTATTCCATGTACCGGCGAATCATCTGGCCAAAAATATCGATTAGTTCTGCCGATAGTAGATTGCATTCATCGTCAGAAAGGACAGACTGAGCTAATGAAAAATTCAGGAAAGAGCTCCAGCCCAAATAAAGATGTGCAAAAGCCTCTATCACCCGCGGATAAGCTGTCTTGCCCAAGGCTGAAGACAGCTTATCCCGGATTTCCATAAACTCTTCCTCGAGATTTTTTACAAATCCGTCCGTATCGGAATCGACAAACTTACTTTTAAGCCATTCAATAAAACTCCGCATGCTTAACGAATACATTCCGTCTGCAGCATTTTTCTGGGCCACAGTTAATTGATTCAGATCAACATCACCCGGCTGCACTTCGGAAGATGTAAGTTGTAAACGGCGGCTCATTTGTGGCGAATGAAAACGGGTCCGCGGAGGAAGGGGATGATGACCCGAATCAAGGCGAGTCAGTGAGGAACACATAGGTCTACAGGATCCAGGATTACACGCGGCCGTTCCCGGATAAAACGGCTGCGTGTAATGTTATTTCCCATAACATTAAGTACTGTAGTTCTGATGCCGGGATTGCTTCCCGAGCACTCCCGCTTTTCTCAGTCCCTCGCCCTGCTTTTGTAGACGTTGTACCTGTTCTTGCACTGGGGGCTGCAAAAGACGGCGCTGGGGCGGCTGGCCATAAACGCCCTGCCGCACTGCTTGCAGATGCGCAGCGGCTTCGACCCGTCCGTCAGCATCAGGCTGAACATCATCTGAACGCACAGCAGCAGGGAATGGAAATCCCATATGATGGCCGGCTTGTCCAGAAGCGCGATATGATAGGTCGGCGCGATGCCGTCAAAGGCCGCCATACCCTGCCGGTACAGTTCGCGGGTGGTTTCATCCGCCTCGTCGTAATCCTCATAATACAGGAAGCTCGCGCTGAAAGTGAACGCCCAGTCCTTGAATTGCCGCACCAGCCAATCGTAACGCTCCGCGTATTCCCGCTGGAAACTCATGTTCACCGCCATCGGCTTATCGCCCATCGTCATGGCCAGCGCGGCCATCATGCGGTCGGACATGTTCCACGAAGCGCTTTTCCCTTCTTTCCGGACATCCAGCTTTTCAAACGGGAAAAACAGGGCCACGTAATCCCGCGCTTTCATCGTTCCGCTCTTGATAAAATGATTTTTGGGCAGATAGACCGCCTCATAGTTCATAAAGTAAGGCGTCGTCGGCAGCGCGGTCATCAGCCCCAGAAGCCCGTAATGAGAAACGAACTCCATGACGGCCCGCCGGATCTTTTCTTCTCCGGCGCGGTCCATGCACAGCAGCCCCACATTCAGCGCGTCGAGCACTATCCGTTCCGCATTCTTCAGCGGGTCGTAAATTTTCGGCGCAGCTTCTGCCGTGGGCGTAACATACAGCCTGCCGTCTCCGCCCTTCTTCAGCTCATATTCGCCGTATCGCACCCAACGGGAACTGGCCCTTTGAAACAGGCTGTTCATCCCGCCCCTCCATTCTGTAACCTGAATTACAAATCATCATATTACTATTCTATCAGCCGTTTCTTCCGCCGTCAAGGGCGGCTTTTTTATTTCCGTTCAGAAATTTCCGTTCCGCGACGGTCATAGACAGGCCATTCTTTTCCCGCCCAGCCAGCCTGACCAGCAGCATCTTCCGCAGATTGGAGAGCAGCAGGGAGAGCAGTTTGCGGATATTGCGGTCCGTCTGTCCCCGGATCGCGGCGATCCTCACGCAGTCATAAAGTCGCACGGCGTGGTAGTAGAAAACTTCCTTATGGTTTTCCGGCAGCTTGCGGATCAGATCGGAAATATCCCCGTCCTCCACCAGCTCGTGCATCTCATAGGGGCAGTCGAAAATCACGTCGAGGAAATCCCCCTTCATTACCTGACGCCAGGAAGTCCAGCCGAGCGGGGCCGGAACGACGGCCCCTCCGGAAGATCCCCATTCCAGCGGGATTGCGGAGCGTCCCACCTCATGGTCGCTTGCCCTGCATTCCCGGTTCCGGTCGAGCCTGTCCCACCATGCCGCCACCGCTTCAAATTCTTCGGTTGTCCTGGCGGCGTCCTCCAGACGGGCCAGCGCCTCGCGCTCCAATTCCCGTTTCAGCTTCTCCCGTGCTACCCGATCACCGCCTTCCCAATATTTTCGCTTTTTCAGAGAAACAGTTCCGCCCGTCCCCCGGTTTTTCTCCTATTAGTGAGGAAAGTAATCTGATACTAATAAAAATAGATTACTTAAACAGAAGCTATGGAAAGGGGGAAAGAATTGAAGACGTTCGGGTTACCCCGGACGGAATGTTTTCCAGGAACATCATACAGGGAACGCGTGCAAAAAGCAAGAGAGGAGGACCATGATCGGAACGTTACAGAAAACAGATGACAAAACCGCCGTTCTGCTCAAACGGATCGGCTCCACGAACTACAGGGTCAGAATCCATTTCAGCGATACAGGCACGGAAACCATCGGCGATAAAATCGTGCGGCTCATTCAGAACGAGGCGCTGACAAACGCCCCGGACTGTGGTAAAATAGAAGCGCCACAAATGGGCCGGCCGCCTGGAAGGGGTTCATCATGAACAGCACACGGCAGCCGGGCACGACGAAAATCACCGCTCTGTACGAGCGGCTTTCCCGCGACGACGATCTTGCCGGCGAGAGCAACAGCATCGTCAATCAGAAAAAGATGCTGGAGGATTACGCCGGACAGAACGGCTTTACAAATCTCGTCCACTTTACCGACGACGGATGGTCGGGCGGCGGTTTCGACCGCCCGGACTGGAAACGGATGATCGCCGGGATCGAGGACGGCAGCATCGGCGCGGTCATCGTCAAGGACATGAGCCGCGTCGGGCGCGATTATCTGCAGGTGGGCTTTTACACGGAGGTCATGTTCCGGGAGAAAGGCGTGCGCTTTGTCGCCGTCGCCAACAACGTGGACAGCAAAAACCGGGGCAGCGGCGAGTTCGCGCCGTTTTTGAACATCATGAACGAATGGTATCTTCGGGATTGCAGCCGGAAAGTGACCTCCGTGCTCCGGGCAAGGGGCAGGGACGGAAAGCACACGACCAATCATGCGATCTACGGATAACGCAAGAGCCCGGCGGACAAGAACCAATGGCTGATCGACGGGGAAGCCGCCGAGGTGGTCCGTGGGATATTCAGGATGACGATCGGCAGCAAGGGGCCGTATGAGATCGCGCGGATTCTGATGGAGGAAAGGGTGGAGCGCCCCTCCTATTATCTGGCGCAGCGCGGGATGGGGAACCACCTGTCGAATTACAACTCGGCGGAGCCTTACGCATGGCGCGGCGGGACGGTCGGCAATATTCTCGCCAAGCCGGAGTACATGGGCCATACGGTCAACTTCCGGACCTACAAGGAATCCTATAAGGACAAGCGCCCCAAAAAGACGCCGAAAGAGGACTGGCTGGTCATCAAAAACACGCAGGAAGCGATTGTGGACGAAGAGACGTGGAACAGAGCGCAGCAGCTCCGGAAAACGGTCCGGCGCACCGATACGCTCGGCGCGGCGAATCCGCTGACGGAGCTGATGTACTGCGCCGACTGCGGGGCCAAGATGTATAACCACCGCGGAAGCGGCGGCTGGGCGCGAGACTGGCATGGAAGGCCGAACGGGAAGCGGCGTCCCGACCGTGACGAATACAATTGTTCCGCCTATACCCTCTCCAGGCAGGGCGGCGGCGGGAAATGCGCCTCGCACTACATCCGCACGGCGGTCGTCCGCGATCTGATTCTGGAAACGATCCGGTCGGTCAGCGCCTACGCAAAGTCCGACGAGGCCGGTTTTGTCCGGCGGGTGCGCAGCGCGTCGGAGATCAGGCGGGCCGGGACGGCAAAGGCGCTCAAACGCCGCATGGCGCGGGAGAAAAAACGGAGCGCGGATCTGGACACCCTGATCAGGAAGCTCTACGAGGACAACGTGGGCGGCAAGATTTCGGACAAGCGGTTTGCGCTGCTTTCCCGCGAGTACGAGGGGGAGCAGGAAACACTGGAATCCTCCCTCGCGGAAGAGCAGGCCGGGCTGGACGGCTTTGAGTCGGACGGAACGAGGGCGGACGGTTTTATCGCGCTTGCGAAAAAGTACACGGATTTTTCCGAACTGACCACGCCGATGATCAACGAGTTTGTGGATAAAATCCTCGTCCATAAGGCCGAGTATTCCGGCGGCGAGCGCGGGCAGGAGGTGGAAATCTTCCTGAAATTCATCGGCAGATTCGAGCTTCCCGCCAAAGAGCCGACCGCCGAGGAACTGGCCGGGGCGGAGGAGCAGAAAAAAAGCAGGGAAAAGAAACGGGAATACAACCGCCGCTATCTGGCGGAAAAGAAACGGCGGGAACAGAAAAAGAAAATCGCGTAAACCACAGGGCGGCCTGCTTCGGCGGGCCGCCTTTTCCATGCTCAAAATCAGGTCGACGGGAGGAAAAATGAAAATCATCAGAAGAAATACGTATATCGCCATGCCTGTTTCCTGTCTGCTGGACCGTAAACTGTCGGTCGAAGCCAAAGGCTTGCTGACCGCGCTGTTCGCCATGCCGGAGGACGCGCGTCTGACGGAATACGACCTCGGTTACGCCTGCCGGATGACTGCGGAGGAAGTCCTTGAAGTGATCCGGGAATTGGAAAAAGCGGGATACCTTGTCCGCGACGGGGACGTCCTCCGGGTTTTCGACGCGCCTCAAACCGGCCGCGGTTGTTAAGCTATGTAAAAACAGCGAAGAAAGGCCGCTTTTTATGACGGCTTCCATATCAGGCAGCGTTACGCCCGGCGGCGAACAGGCTTCACCGGCGGGCGGTTCTTTTTGTCCGTCCGCGATCTATCATGCGGAACAGCAAAATCGGAAGCGGCCTCTTACCAGCAGGGCATCGGGCGTAAAAATCCGAGCGGATCGCAGCATTTCCACAATCCGCATCAAACGGCGAAACCAGCCTGCCATGCGGCAAAGCCGTTTCGCCGGAACGCAAACAGAAATTTTGGAGGCACCATGAATCACAGAAACGAGATCAAGTCCTATATCGTCCGGGAAGGCATGACCATGCGGGAGACCGTGGAGAAACTGGCGGAGAAATACGGCTGGAGCGAAAGCGTCCCCAATCTTTCCGGAAAACTGCGGCGCGGCTCCCTGCGCTACGGCGAGGCCGTGGAGCTGGCCGACGTGCTCGGCTATGACATCGTGTGGCAGAAAAGAAAATGACTGATATCAGGAGGCATATGGCAAAAGAAAAAGGCGGCGGAATCTATTTCAAAGTGTCGGAGCGTGACCGGCGTCTCATCGGGCGGAAAATGGAACTGGCGCATATCCGCAACAGGAGCGCCTATATCCGCAAGATGTGCATCGACGGCTATATCGTCAATCTGGAAATCCCGGAACTGGACGCCTGCGTGAAATACCTGCGCTCCGCATCCAACAATCTGAACCAGATCGCCCGGCGCGTCAACTCCGGAGGCAGCGCATACCGGGAGGATGTGGCGGAGCTTGGCGGGCGGCTTGCGGAAATAAGCAGGCAATTTGGGCAGGTATTGCACGCGCTGGCGGAGCTGAAATAAGCTCCGGCTAATCTTTTCGCAGCAGTTCGTCAAGGCCCACGCCCAGCACGTCGGACAACATCACTAATTCGATATCCGTCACGAAACGCTCCCCCAACTCGATACGGCGGATCACATGATTGTCTACGTCATAGCCTTTCACCTGAAGCATCTGAGCGAGCCTGCGCTGCGACAGCGGAGGGTCATGCTCGGCACGGAGTCTGGCGAGCTTCCTGCCGCAGAGATTGTTCGTGCCGTCCGGCGCTTTCAGCTTAAACATGCTCTTACCCCCGAAGCGTTGAATAGTGTCTACAATGAGACCATTTTAATGTATGATTCAGCCAGTGGTGTTTAACACTATTCAACACTTGCAAAAAGAGGCAAAAAAAATGGCCGATTATGAAAAGATGTACTATGAGCTTTTCGGAGCGGTAACGAAAGCGATCGAGATCTTGCAGCAGGCGCAGGTTGATACGGAGGAAATGTACATATCCGCAAAGGAGCCGCCGATCGCGATCCTGCCCAAAAACGAGAATAACGACAAAGAGGGCAGCGGCCCATGAAAAAGCCGCCGTCCTCATTTTTTTCGGAAGGTGATGGTATGGCGACCACGCGCCTGATGCCGCTGCATGCCGGGAAGGGCCGGAGCGTATCGGCGGCGCTGTGCCGGGCGACGGACTATGTGAAGAATCCGAACAAAACGGGCAACGGCGAATGGGTTTCCGCCTATGGATGCAATCCGGACATCGCCGATCAGGAATTTCTGTTTTCCAAACGGCGATACGAGGTCCTGACCGGGCGGGAGCCAAAAGAAAATGACGTGATCGCCTATCATCTGCGGCAGTCGTTTCGGCCCGGGGAGATCAGCCCGGCAAAGGCAAACAAGATCGGCTATGACCTCGCCATGTCGCTGACGAAGGGGAAACACGCTTTCATCGTCTGCACCCATGTGGATAAACATCACATCCACTCGCACATCATTTTCAATTCCACCGCTTTCGGCTGCACCGGAAAGTTCCGGAATTTCTGGCGCTCGTCTTTCGCCATCCGCCGGATTTCCGATATGCTCTGTCTGGAAAACGGCCTGTCGGTCGTCGAACATCCACAGCCAAGCCGGGGCAGCTACGGCGCATGGTTAGGCGGCCGCAAGCCTGTGACCGTCCGTGATAAACTTGAGCGGTTCATCGACGCTGCCCTCGCCTCCGGCTGCAAAGATTTCGACGGCTTCCTTGCCGCCATGCGGACGGCTGGCGCCGAGGTGAAACGCGGAAAACATCCGGCGTTCAGGATCCCGGTCGGGAAGCGGTTCATCCGCTGCGATTCTCTCGGCGCGGACTACACCGAGGCCGCGATCCGTGAGCGTATTTCCGGCAGGCGTACCGCCGCAGAGCGCGTGAGGAGGAACAGTGACACGGACGATGAGCGGCAGACGCCGGAGACGGCTTAAAAAACGGACGCTCCGGGCGTCCGGTTTCACAGGGGGTTTGGGGGCGGTCCGCCCTCAACAAGCAAGCGCCGGGTATATACCGGCGCATTGCTTGCCCGGAGGTTATCCGGGATTCCTGATTCCCTCGGTTCTGCCGGTTCCAAAAGTTATCCTGACAAACGGATACGGCAAAAAGCCGGCAACCGAGAACTCAAACCGGTTTCCTGACTTTTTCATTTTAAGTAGCGATACAAACAAAACTGCCTTCCCCGTTTTTAAGCGGCAAAGGCCTTACAATAAAACAGTCATTTCATTTTTCGTAAAGCATCCGCCTTGAAGATATTAAAATACGCTGAGAATATTTACATTCTATGCCAGAATTTCTCACAAGTCAATAGGATTTGGCACTTTGGGGATGGCAAAAGTGCTTGTAAATTCGTGATTTTGCCCAAATGCAGAAAAACATACCGCGCGGAATCGGCGTTTCGCCGTCAGAATCTCAGTCATCTAAATAAATGAAAGGAAGTTGAAGAAAATGTCGCGCAGGGGAGAAAACATTTACAAAAGGCG
>DAITAP010000095.1:0-7803 GCA_036824225.1 Caproicibacter sp.
GGGTTCGGGTCTTTCTCCCGTTAGAACGTGCGCTCACCGGGCGCACCAGAAAAAGTTCTCCCTCCGCTTCAAAAGACGGAGGGAGAACTTTTTCTGCGGGACAATTCTGCTTTTAAACGACGCTGAACAGCAGTTTCCCATACGTCGGATAACGCCAGTATTTCGAACCGACCAGGGTCTCGATTTTGTCCGCGGGCTTTCTCATCTGCTCCATCTCGGCAAAAACCGTTTCCCGGTAGTATTTCGCGATCTTGAGGACGTCTCCGCCGGAAGGCGCCTCGCTGACAGCCTGCTCCAGCTTTTCGGTGCGGCGGTACAGATCGTCAGAAAGGCTGGAAATCTTTTTGAGCGTATCGAGCTCGCTTTCGGATCCGACTCCAACGCTCTTCTTGGAGGAGATCTCGGCCGACAGATCCTTCATATAGTCTACGGCTGCGGGGAAAATATCCTTCTTCGCCATATCCAGCATCGTCAGGGCCTCAATATGGATCTGCTTATAATAATTCTCCAGTTCGATTTCATACCTCGCGCGCACTTCGGTTTCGGTCAGCACGCCCTGGCGCTGGAACAGGGCGATATTTTGAGGATGGATGTAATACGGCATGCAGTCCACGGTGCTCCGGAGGTTCAGCAGGCCGCGTTTCTCCGCCTCCGTCACCCACTCCGGCGCATAGTTGTTGCCATTAAAAATGATGCGCTTATGTTCGCGGATCGTTTTTTTAATCAGCGCTTTCAGCGTGCCCTTAAAGTCATCGGCTTTCTCCAGAGCATCGGCAAACTGTTCCAGTTCATCGGCTACGGCGGTATTCAGCATCATATTCGGGCAGGCAAGGGATTCCGCGGAACTCACCATGCGGAATTCGAACTTGTCGCCGGTAAAGGCGAACGGTGAAGTCCGGTTGCGGTCCGTCGTGTCTTTTGGAATATGCGGCAGGATATCGCTGCCGATTTCCATCGAAACGCGGTCTTTCTGCACATAGTTTCCTCCGTCGATGATGGATTCCATAATGCCTTCCAGCTCGTCGCCGACAAACATCGAGACAATGGCCGGGGGAGCTTCATTGGCGCCGAGGCGGTGATCGTTGCCTGCTCCCGCGACGGAGATGCGGAGCAGATCCTGATGCTCGTCAACCGCCTTAATCACGGCCGTCAGGAAAAGCAGAAACTGCGCGTTCTGGGACGGGGAGTCCCCCGGTTCCAGAAGGTTTTCCCCCCGATCCGTCGACATGCTCCAGTTGTTGTGCTTGCCGCTGCCGTTGATGCCGTCAAACGGCTTTTCATGCAGCAGGCAGGCCAGCCCGTGCCGGGTGGCCACTTTTTTCATCATTTCCATGACCAGCTGATTGTGATCGGTCGCGATGTTGCTTGTGGTATAGATGACCGCCAGTTCATGCTGGGAAGGGGCCACTTCGTTATGCTCGGTTTTCGCGTAAATTCCGAGCTTCCAGAGTTCCTCGTTGAGATCGTTCATGAAGGAAGCCACGCGGGGCTTGATCACCCCGAAATAATGGTCCTCCATTTCCTGCCCTTTCGGCGGTTTCGCGCCGAACAGCGTCCGCCCCGTGTAAACGAGATCTTCCCTCTTTTCATAGAGGGCCTTGTCGACCAGAAAATACTCCTGTTCGGGTCCTACCGTTGTGACGACACGCCTCGCCTTGGTATTTCCGAAAAGCCGCAGAATGCGGAGCGCCTGACGGCTGATGGCGTCCATCGAGCGGAGCAGCGGGGTCTTCTTGTCGAGCGCCTCGCCGCCGTAGGAGCAGAACGCCGTCGGGATGCAGAGGGACTTATCCTTGATAAACGCATTGCTGGTCGGATCCCATGCGGTATAGCCCCTCGCCTCAAAAGTCGCGCGCAGACCCCCCGACGGGAAGCTGGAGGCATCCGGCTCCCCCTTGATCAGCTCTTTTCCGGAAAACTCCATCAGGACTTTTCCATCGGATACGGGAGTAATGAAACTGTCGTGCTTCTCCGCGGTAATCCCCGTCATGGGCTGAAACCAGTGGGTATAATGCGTGGCTCCCTTTTCGAGCGCCCATTCTTTCATGGCGGCAGCCACCACATCCGCTACTTTCGGATCCAGCGGCTTTCCAAGCTCCCGCGTCTCCTTCAGCGCCCGGTAGACTGATTTGGGCAGTCTCGCCTTCATCACGGAATCGTTGAACACAAGGCTGCCGAACATTTCGGGAACATTGCTCATCGTGAAATCCACTCCTTAATTCTCAATCTTATCCCCGTCCTTTCCGGATGTCGCACCCGGTGAATTCCGGACATACAAGCCCGGAAGGAACGGAAAAGGGCGTTGTAAGCGCGGTTTTCACGCTCTTACAACGCCCTTGTTGTATGAAATTTATTATAAGCCCGGTTTTCCGCCTTGTCAAGTGGGAAGAAGCGTTCCCCGTCTTCCCCGCGGATCAGCTTCCCCTTACGGCTTCCGCGATCTTTTTCTTTTCCTCGCTTTCCCTCTGTTCGCGCTCCAGGCAGCGCTCTCTTGCTTTGCTGTGATCCCAGATTTCCTGGGAAACTCTGGCCCATTCCTTCGCGGCCGGAACGCATTTGGCCGTCAGGGAATCCACGTTTTCCGGATGGGCAAGATCCGTCGATTTCGCCCCGGATTTCTTGACCATCTGGGAGAGCCTCGCCGGATTGTCCAGCAGCGGGCAGGGGCGCAGCATGTTGTGGTTAAACGGCTGGTTGCGCCGGTACTGCATGAAAAGCGGAGACTGGTATGCCTCCAGCAGAGTCTTGTTCCGGATATTGCTGTCCGAATAATGGATAAAGGCGCAGGGCTCGATGTCGCCGTTCGCGTTGATGTGGAGATAGGATCTCCCGCCGGCGACACAGCCGTTTACATATTCTCCGTCGTTCCAGAAATCCATCGTGAAGATCGGCTTCGTCTCGCGGAACTTGCGGATCTGCTGATACATGAATTTGCGCTGTTCGGCGGTCGCTATCAGTTCCGGCACGGCATCCGCGCCGATAGGGATGTAAGTGAATATCCAGGCAAACTTGCACCCCTTGTTGATCAGAAAGTCGAAGTATTCGTCGCTTCCGATAAGTTCCGCGTTTTTGCGCGTATAGCAGAGAGAAGCTCCGAACGGAAGCTTCTTCTCCCTTAAGATCCGCATCGCCTTCATCACGGCCTGATAGGTGCCTTTCCCGCGGCGGAAATCGGTGTCTTTCTCGTATCCCTTGACGCTGATGGCCGGAACAAAATTCTTCACGCGCAGAACATCGTCGGCAAACTTCTCGTCGATCTGAGTCCCGTTGGTGAAGGCGAGAAACGTGCAGTCATTATGTTTTTCACACAGCCGGATGATATCCTTTTTCCTTAGAAGAGGTTCTCCGCCGGAAAGGATATACATATAAGTACCCATTTCCTTCCCCTGCCGGATGATATCGTCCATCTGTTCATAGCTGAGGTTCATTCCGTGCCCATACTCGGCCGCCCAGCATCCGGTGCAGTGCAGGTTGCATGCGGAGGTGGGATCCATCAGGATGGCCCAGGGAACATTGCAGTCGTATTGTTTCGAAACCTGCCCGATCTTCTTCCCGCCCATAAAATTTATCAGCATGTTTTCGAACGACTTTTTCCGGAACCCCTCGTCGATATCCGTATAGGCGGAGCTTATCAGCCGGTTCCAGTTGTTCTTCGGATCTGTCATGGCGTCATCCAAAAGCCGGTAGGATTTCTGGTGGCCCTCGTCCTTGTCAAATTTCATCAGCCAGTGCAGCGCTTTCGGCACGTTGACCGCCGGATCGTTTTCCAAATAGCCAAGGGCTTTTTTCAGACCAAAAAATTCCAGCCTTTCCATGAAGCTTTGCATCGATGCATACCCCTTTCCGGTTTTCATCCCCACAGGTTTCCCCCGGCGGCGGTGCCGCGCCGGGAATTCGGGCAGAAATGGTAGTACTTTAATGGTAACACTTTTTCTAAAAATGTGTTTATACAGATTTTTGTTTCTGTACTTTATTTATACATTTTTAAAAAGCTGTATAATCCTCCCCAGGGATTTCCATAAGGAAGAAAAGGAGAAGGAAAAATCTCCTCCTTAGGCGGGCGGGTCCAGGCGGTTTCCGGGAGATTCTGGAGAGGGGGTGTTTGAAGAGTGGCGGCTTTAAAAATGCATTTTTGGTTCTAATCCGAGTATATTTTTCATAAAATTTGTTTATTATGCAGTTTTATGCAGATATTATGCAGATTTACTTGACTTTTTATTTTCATTGCGGTATGATGAGAATCCGCCCAATTTCATCGGCGGGGAAGAATACCGGGCTTTCAAGAAGCGAAACCTGCGGTTTTCTAGGGAGGCATATCTTTTCATGCAGTACGAAGGAGAAACAAGGATCCCGTCAGGGTGTGCGATATCCGGGATTTTTTCCCGGAGCGGGAGGAAGTTCAGCGGGGAAACGATTATCCGGTCGATTGCCCCCATGCGCGACCGCTCGAACGGCCTTGGCGGGGGATTTGCGGCCTATGGAATTTATCCGAAGCAGAAGGATCTTTACGCGCTCCATGTTTTTTACGGCAGCAGGCGGGCAAAGGATGAGTGCGAGCGGATCATCCACGCGAGCTTTGACATCTCCGTCGCCGAGCGTATCCCTACGCGGAGGGTCCCCGGCATCACGGACGCACCCGCCGTGTGGCGGTATTTCGGCCTTCCCTTTCCAAAACTTCTGGAAGCCGCGGACATCGACGAGCGGGAATTTGTTGTCCGGTTTGTGATGAAAGTAAATACGGAAGTCCAGGGCGCCTACGTGTTCAGCAGCGGGAAAAACATGGGCGTATTCAAAGCGGTCGGTTTCCCCGAAGAGGTGGGCCGTTTCTATCGGCTGGAAGATTACGAGGGTTACTGCTGGACGGCCCACGGCCGTTACCCGACCAATACGCCCGGATGGTGGGGAGGAGCCCATCCGTTTGCCCTCCTCAATTATTCCGTCGTTCATAACGGGGAAATCTCTTCGTATGACGCGAACCGGCGCTTTATCGAGATGCACGGGTACCGCTGCACGCTGCTTACGGATACCGAGGTCATAGCCTATATTATCGATTATCTCAACCGGCGCCGCGGCCTGAGCCTGAAGGAAACGGCCGATGTGGTCGCCGCCCCGTTCTGGAAAGAAATCGCGGCCATGCCGAAAGAAAAGCGTGGCTACTACACCTACCTTCGGAATGTTTTTTCCAGTCTGCTGATTACGGGGCCTTTTTCCATCCTGGTCGGGTTCGCCGGCGGCATGATGGCGCTGAACGACCGGCTGAAGCTGAGAAGCATGGTGGTGGGGGAAAAAGGCGATACCGTCTATGTTGCCAGTGAGGAATGCGCTGTGCGTACCGTGGAACCGGATCTGGACCGGCTCTGGTCTCCGCGCGGAGGCGAACCGGTCATTATAACTTTGGACAAGGGAGTCAAGGTATAAGCAATGGGAATCCATGATATTATCCCGGAATACGAGGTGCTGCGGGATCCGCAGCGCTGCACGGTCTGCCGCCTGTGCGAGCGGGAATGCGCAAACGGCGTGCATTCCTTTAACCCGAAAACCGGGAAAATGCAAAGTGACAACACCAAATGCGTGGACTGCAGGCGCTGCGTCGTTTTCTGTCCAGCCCACGCTCTCAAAATTGTACGGAATGAGGAATCCTACCGCACCAATGCCCAGTGGGATCGCCAGACGGTCAATGAAATTTTCAAGCAGGCGGAAACCGGCGGGATGCTTCTCTCTTCGATGGGCAACCCGAAGCCCTACCCGATCTACTGGGACAAGATGCTCCTGAACGCTTCGCAGGTCACAAACCCTTCCATCGATCCCCTCCGCGAGCCGATGGAAACACGGACTTTCCTCGGCAAAAAGCCGCATGAACTCCGGCGGGACGAAAAGGGCCGCCTGCGTACGGACAACCTGCCTCCCCAGCTGGATCTGGACGTGCCGATCCTGTTTTCCGCCATGAGCTACGGCGCCATCAGCTACAACGCGCATAAAAGCCTCGCGCGCGCGGCGACGGCTCTGGGGACCTATTATAATACCGGCGAAGGAGGCCTGCACGAGGATTTCTACAAATATGGGCCTCATACCATCGTCCAGGTCGCGTCAGGCCGCTTCGGCGTGTATAAGCGCTACCTGGAGGCCGGCGCCGCCATAGAGATTAAAATCGGCCAGGGCGCGAAGCCCGGCATCGGCGGACATCTGCCGGGTTCCAAAATCGTCGGCGACATTTCCCGTACCCGGATGATTCCGGAAGGATGCGACGCCATTTCACCCGCGCCGCATCACGACATTTATTCCATCGAGGATCTCCGACAGCTGGTTTACTCGCTCAAGGAAGCGACCGACTACAAAAAGCCCATCATCGTCAAGATCGCCGCGGTCCATAATGTTGCCGCGATAGCCAGTGGAATCGCCCGCAGCGGCGCGGACATCATCGCGGTGGACGGATTCCGCGGCGGAACGGGGGCGGCTCCCACCCGGATCCGGGATAACGTGGGCATCCCCATCGAGCTCGCCATCGCCGCTGTCGACGATCGTCTGAGGCAGGAAAAAATACGGGACCGGGTTTCCCTGATAGCGGGCGGCAGCATCCGCAATTCGGCCGATGTCGTGAAAGCGATCGCCCTCGGGGCGGACGCGGTCTATATCGGGACAGCGGCGCTGATTGCCCTCGGGTGCCACCTCTGCCGCGCCTGCCAGACCGGCAGGTGCAACTGGGGCATCGCCACCCAGCGTCCCGATCTCGTCAAGCGGTTGGATCCGGATGTCGGTACCAAAAGCCTCATCAACCTTGTCTCCGCATGGAAGCATGAGATCATGGAAATGATGGGCGGAATGGGTATTAATTCCATTGAGGCTCTCCGCGGCAACCGTCTGATGCTGCGCGGCATCGGGCTGAACGACCGGGAGCTGAAGGTTCTCGGAATCAAACACGCGGGGGAATAAAAATGGTTCGAATTGACGCAAAAGGGAAAAATTTTCAGCAGCTGAACGAAGAAATCCGCGTTGCGGAGAACTCGGATATTACCGTGGAGCACTGCATGGGTCAGAGGTACATCGGCGCCGGCATGAGCGGCAAGCATCTGCTCCTTCTCGGCGTCCCGGGCAATGCTCTGGGCTGTTATCTGGACGGCGGCTCCATCCGGGTCCTGGGCAACGCGCAGGATCAGACCGGCGACACCATGAATTCCGGAGCGATCATTGTGGAAGGATCCAGCGGGGATGCCACGGGATACTCTATGCGGGGAGGAAAAATCTTCGTGCGGGACAACGCGGGATACCGCGTCGGGATCCATATGAAAGCCTACCGCGAGCAGCAGCCGCTGATCATCGTCGGCGGGGAAACGGGTAGTTTTCTGGGAGAGTACCAGGCAGGCGGAACCATCATTGTTCTGGGACTAAACTCGGAAGGAAGAACACCCGTGGGAAATCTCAGCTGCACCGGGATGCACGGAGGCCGGATGATCCTTCGATGCCGAAGACTTCCGAAGGATCTGCCTCCCCAGGTATCCGCCGCGTCCGCCTCCAAGGAAGATATGGCGCGAATCAGCGGCTTTCTCAATGACTTCTGCGGTGCCTTCGGCATTTCGATCCAGTCGGTGCTTTCGGAACCGTTCTTTGTCATCACTCCCAATACAAAAAATCCTTATCGGGCGCTTTACACGGAGAACTGATCCGAAAGAAAAACGGGCAGGATTCCCGGACTCCCCTCGCGCCGGACACGCGGCGGGGTGCCTTTCCGGGGGATCGATCCTGCCCCGGGCGCAATCGAGTAGGAGGTCACCCATTTGAGTGACCGACCTCTCACACCACCGTGCG
>DAITAP010000096.1:0-7465 GCA_036824225.1 Caproicibacter sp.
GCGGGGAACGCTCTTGCTGTCTAGATAGTATCAGTCTGTTTTGAAGATTTGATGAAGATCAGGCCGTATCATGAAAAAAATACGGTTTCAGGGATCTAAATTGATCCGATTTCTCATTCATATTTTCCCAAATTTTAGGAATCTGCTGCAAAAATCACGCGCTGTCCATAAACATCCGTGACGCCGGGCATCCGATCTTTCTTAAAGATACCGGATTATAAATCCAAATGCAGAGAGAGAGAGGGGGCCTCTCTCTCTCTGCATGCCGCTGACTTTAGTCGGTAGCAGTTACCAAAATTAGTTCATTCTACGGATCCACATCATATTTTAGCAACAGCTTTGCAAGATGTTCCGCACAGCCCTCTTCCTCGTCAGACACAGACTCTGGCAAGGTGGTTCGATGATTCTCCGGCATGATATTGCCGGGAATGCCCAAGCTCTGGCATTGCGGGCCTTAGAACCGTTCCCCGCGATAATTTTGCTGAGATTGTCCGTGAACCTCCGGGCTGCAACTTGCGGCTGCCCGCTTGAAAGCGTATCGCTGCTGAAGATAATCTTAAAACGTCCTCAAGACGCTGAGAGTTCCCCTTTTTGCCTAAAATTTTACAGGCAGAAACCGTGCGCAACAAAGAAATCCCGCCCCTCCTCATCTTCTCGGGTTTTCTTGCTGCGGCATATGATTTCAGAGATGCCGTTCTGGTTCCGCTTTCTAAAGATTCGAAATCGCCCGCCGGCGTGTCAGCTTATGTCTCTGCCGCCACCGCGTCGGCTTTTGTCCTGTGGACGGTTCCCCAGGGATGCTGAGGGGGTGCATAAATCGAATATACTTTTAAGGGTGCAGACCCTGTATTGACGACGTCATGCCATGTTCCGGCTGGTACGACAATGGCGTCGCCCGGCCCGACTCGCTTTTGAAAATTCATATTCTCTCTCCGGGTTCCGAATTTTACATATCCTTCCCCCTGCTCGACGCGGATGAACTGATCAACATCAGGATGCATTTCCAGACCGATGTCATCGTTCACAGAAATGCTCATCAGGGTAAGCTGCATATGATTTCCTGTCCATAAAGCGGTGCGGAATGTATCGTTTTGCTTTGTAACCGCTTCTATATTCACTACGATTGGTATGGGACCATGGTCTCGCAATACTTCATCAGGCATGTTTCCCGATCCTTTCCTGCTTATTTTTAACGGATACTCATACTATGAACTGCCTGCCGGGAAAGTGCTTTTTAAAGCGGTTCCCCCGAGCCGTGGTGCCGGGATCGCTTTTCAAATGCTTGTCCTTTTCCGGAAAATATCAGCCAGATCAGCCGAACTAGCCCGGCTGATCACCGGTGGGACGGAACATCCCTCTGCCATACCCCATCCGTCCCCTTTCATGGATCCATAAAAAAGCCGGATACCAGAGAAAAGGCATCCGGACAAAAGGACAGTTTGGACAGGAACAAGACGAAAGCATAGCGTGAACGGATTTTAACCGTACAGCTTGGAAGAACCGGAACAGTCTGCATTCATCCCGGCCCTGGCCAGCGCGTACGGAAAATTCAGACCGTACCTTTTGCGCATTCTGTCTGTCGACGACATTCCGGAGCCTGAGAAATATGGCCGTGAATCCTGTCAGTTCCCACTGACTTTAGCCGGGGACAGCTGGCAGGTCAATTTGTGCCTTTTGAGCCTGGGACTGCTGATATTTCCGGGGAATAAAATATCTTTTCCCATCCTTTTCAAAACGGGCGCCGGTCTGCTTGAAAGCAAAAGGCACGCCGGCTTTCCGGCACTGCTCCCGGATATCCAGGACCCATTCATATCGGCACAGACGGGCGTTCGGTCCTGATTCCCCGCCGACAGTGACTTCCTCGATTCCGCCGGGAAGATAAGGGCTTAAGTCGATATCCTCCAGAATTGGTTCGCAGATGATGCTCTTATGGCGGATTGGTTCCTTCAAAAAGATGGGCAGCCTGAAATCCGCCCGGTCCTGATTCTCGACGGTGCAGCAGATCGATACGTTTTCATATCCGGATCCCCAGTCGCCGGGCAGGCACTCGTGGAACCGGTGAATCCTCTTGGTAACAAGAAAGAAGCGAAGATCCTGCCTTGCCCGGATCATGCGCCACGCTTCCGCGCGCCAGCAGTCCGCGTCTTCCAGAAAAAAGTCGGAGGAAAAACAGGTGTAGACGGTTTCCGCGCCGGTCAGCTTATACGCTCCATCCCTGCCGCGCTTCAGAGGCAGGGCAAAATCTTTTGTCTTTTTTACAATCGAACTGTCTTTGTCATGCCTGGAATCGATTCGGTACACATAGCAGTTCTGACATCCGGCACTGATTTTATGGCAGCCGTGCCAGGGATTCCATTTAGCCAACAGGTCCACCTTCTCCCACGGCGCTGATGAGTTTCCCCGGGACTATTGTAAGGCCGAAATCAGCGTTCAGTCAATGGGTCGGTCGGCAGAGGGCGGACCGCAAGATCATGACAGTTTTCCAAGGAAGATATTGTCAAAGGCAAATCACCCTGGCCTCTGCAGAGACACGGTTCCGCGGGTCGAATTTACGGAAGCAGTTTCGTCAAAGGATAAAAAGCAAAAGGATTTTTCCCGATTTTGCGATCCACGCCGCATCTTTTGGGAAGTGCGACCGCTGCTTAAAATGTGGTATACTGAAAAGCAGGGAGAGCAGTCTCCGCTCTCCCTGCTTGATGACAGAACCAGTTCCCCTTTGTCCGCCTTTTTTTGAAAGGAATGAAAAGATATGGGAAAAATATATGAAATCTTTGGAAGCGATGCCTTCCGAATGACAAAAGCCTTACTGAACGCCGCCGACATAATAAGAAAAATTCCAGAGAACGCCAGTGTAGCCCTTAAGCCAAATCTGGTTGTTGCAAAGCCCCCGGAATCCGGGGCAACTACCCATCCCGGAGTACTTGCGGGAACCATCGAATATCTTAGAGAAAACGGAGTCAAGAAAATCAGCGTAATGGAAAGCTCCTGGGTGGGAGAAGAAACTGGCCGTGCTTTCCGGGCTGCAGGCTATGAAAAAGTCTGTCAAAAATACGGTGTCCCCTTTTACGATCTCAAGCACGACAAAACGCGGACGGTAAACACTCCTTTTCGCCCGATGGAAATCTGCTGCCGTGCTCTCGATGCAGGATATCTCATTGATCTCCCTGTTTTAAAGGGACACTGCCAGACGGCCATGACCTGCGCACTGAAAAACTGCAAGGGCTGCCTTCCCGACAGGGAAAAAAGACGTTTCCACGCGGACGGGCTGATGAAACCGATTGCAGCCCTCGCAAGCGTTTTGCGGCCGTCCCTCATCATCGTAGACAGCATCTGCGGTGATCTGGACTTTGAGGAAGGTGGAAATCCTGTTTTCACCGGGCGCATGTACCTCGGCGAGGATCCGGTCCAGATAGACTCCTACGGCTGCCGGCTCATGGGGCTTCCCCTTTCCAGCGTTCCTTATATTCAGTTTGCGGAAAAGTGGGGTGCCGGTTCCACCGAAATACGGCCGGAGGACATCATAAGGCTCAATGATCCTTCGAAAGGCGGAAATTATCCCAGGCCAAGCGGAAAAGTCGCGCGGCTTACGGCAGGCGTCCGGCAGGACCGCGCATGCTCGGCCTGTTATGCAGGCCTGGTGCGGGCTCTCTATGGCTGCGGAGGCAGCCATAACATCCCGATAGCCATCGGGCAGGGCTGGAGGGGAAAACCTTTTGAGGGGCTGGGGATCGGACGCTGCCTGAACTGCGCATCCGTGCAGGTGAAAGGATGCCCGCCGACAGCCGACGCAATATCCAGCGCGCTGAAATCGCTCCTGAAGGCAGGAAAATAGAAACTTCGGTTCCCGCCCCGGCCGGACCGGCGGTTAAAGGTTCTTTCTGCTGCCTTCCTATAGCCGCCGCAGCGAAGTTACGGAAGTTCAGGGAAAATTTAGAAACCCGCCCGGCGGAGGGCCTGATCGATGTCCCCGATAATGTCCTGCGTATCTTCCAGTCCAACGCTGAAACGGAAAAATCCTCCGTGAAACTTTTCCGGATACAGATACTGGCGCTCATCATCCGCTCCTATCAGGACGATAAGACTCTCGTCATGTCCGAGCGAAACGGCGGAAGTGATAACCCGCAGATAGCTTACAAAGCGGTTGTGGGCGTCCGTGTCGCCTTTCAGGCCGAACGCGATCATTCCGGAATAGCCGTTTTTCATCTGCTTCGACGCGGTTTCGTGCCCGGGATCGCTTTCAAGGCCCGGATAGGCGACAAAGCGCACGGCAGGATTGTTCTTGAGGTACTTGGCGATGGCAAGCGCACTCTCGCTGTGCTGCCGCATCCGGAGCGGCAGCGTGACCGCCCCGCGCATAATCAGCCACGCGTTAAACGGGCTGATGGCTCCGCCAAGGTTCACCATGGCTTCGAGGCGAATCTTGTCGATCAGCTCTTTTTTCCCGGATACGGATCCGCCGAGGGCGTCGCCGTGTCCATTGATGTATTTTGTCAGACTTTCTACCGTCAGATCAGCGCCAAGTTCCGCAGGCCGCTGCAGGTAAGGCGAGGCAAACGTGTTGTCAACGGAAAACAGGATACCTTTTTCGTGAGCGATTTTGGAAATGGCGGCGATATCACTGATGCCGATGGTCGGGTTTCCCGGTGTTTCAATATGAATCAGTCTGGTGTTCGGCCGAATCGCCGCACGCACCGCTTCGGGATCCGAAGTGTCCACCAGCGTGGCCTCAATACCGTATTTGTTTTTTAAATGCTCGGTCAGCAGCCGGTAAACGGCGATATAAGTCACCTTGGAAGTGACGACATGATCCCCCGCTTTCAGAAACGTGAAGAAAATGCCGGAAAGAGCAGCCACACCGGAGGCAAGCACAACAGAGTCCTCCGTCCCCTCCAGCGCAGCGATTTTCTGCTGAAGATATTTTTGATTCACTCCACCGTTCCGCGTATACAGTGCCTTGTCCGCGCTGCTCCAGTTCAGGCGGGTCGGATCATAGGGAAGCTCATAGCAGTTGCCCATTGTAATCGGACGTTTAATTGCGCCGGTATCCTTGTCGACATCGTTTCCCGTGTGTACGGCGCGTGTCTTAAATCCAAATTCCGGACCATAATGCCTTTCAGCCATTTTTTTCAACCTCTTTCTCATAAAATTGCTTTCTCGGAATAAAATAAGCCCACGGGTGAATGACCCGCGGGCTTTTCGGATCCATGCTTTTCCGGCACGGCTCCGGGATCCGTCCCCGACTCACCCGGAATACAGAAGGGAGGAAAGCACGCGGCTTCGCAGAACATTCGCATTCCATTCCCTTTGACCAGCATTCGAATCTCCGCAGACAACAAAACCATCTCTCCTTTCCTCCTCTGGTTCCCCAGATAAACTTTAGCTGGCTGCCGCCAGCAAAGCTAATATATAAGTATTTATATATTTTATATATTAAATCATTTTAAGGGAAAAAAGTCAAGGCTAGATAAGCAATAAGGAAAAAATAATAGCATCCGCCCGGCGGAATGGATTGACAAAGAATTGACGATATTCTAAACTTGTATTATGAAAATTCAGGAATCCTCCGGAACAGAATCAAAGACGGGACGCCAGATTTGCTAAGCGGCGCGCCGCCGGCAGAAGAAACAGGGACCGTTATCCAAGGAAGAAAAATCCTTCTGCGGGACCGGTTTCAGGAGGATGAGAATGCCCGGCTGAAAATAATGATTCCGGTCTGTTTTAGGGGGAAATCTGCTTGAACATTCTGATAACGGCGGGCGGAACTTCGGAAAAAATCGATGACGTCCGCCAGATAACTAATACGGCTACGGGCCGCCTAGGCAGCCTGATCGCGGATCGTTTTCTGGAAAGCGGGAAAACTTCCGTCACTTACCTCTGTTCGCGGAACGCGGCGCTGCCAGCCCGCCCGCACGCACGGATTCTGCGCATCGGCGATGTGCAAAGCCTTCAGAAAGCCGTAGAAAATGAAATGCGGCGATATCCCTACGACGCCGTCATTCACTCCATGGCGGTCAGCGATTACCGGGTAAAGTACAGCGTTCCGTCCGAAATTCTGGCAGCCCGAATTGCCGCGTCCGTGGAAAATAAGGATTTCAGCGGAGAGGACATGACCGGAACGATCCATTCCGCGCTTCTCTCCGCCGGCGGCGGAGAGCGTCCCGGGAAAATATCCTCGGATATTGAGCATCTGTTCCTGTGTCTGGAAAGAACGCCTAAAATCATCGGGCTTTTTAAAAAACTGCAGCCCAAAACCGTCCTGGTCGGCTTTAAGCTTCTGTCCGGCGCAGCGGAACCCCGACTGCTTCAGGCAGCGGAAAATCTGATGAAGCAGAACGGGTGTGATTTTGTTCTTGCAAACGATCAGAAAAACATCGGAGAGACACACCACAATGCCGTTTTACTGGGAAGGGATCATTCTCTCCTGAGGCTGGAAACCAGGGAGCAGATTGCCCTGGCGATTGAAAGCCGCGTGGCATGGAAAATAAAGGAGAACCGGAAAGCATGAAAAACATCGTCCTTGGAGTCACGGGGAGCATTGCCGCATACAAGGCAGCCGAAATCACAAACTCGCTTACAAAATCCGGATGCAATGTCGACGTGATTCTGACAAAGGGCGGCATGGAATTCATTACGCCGCTGACGCTGCAGACCCTGTCAAAAAACCGGGTATATACGGACATGTTTCAGCTGGAATATCCGCGGGAGGTTAAGCACATCTCCCTTTCCAAAAAGGCGGATCTTTTCCTTGTCGCGCCTGCGTCCGCAGACATTATCGGGAAAATCGCAAACGGAATCGCCGACGACATGCTGTCAACCGTTGCCCTCGCGATGCGTGGCATTCCAAAACTGATAGCGCCGGCGATGAATACAAGAATGTACGAGAATCCGATTGTCCAGGAAAATATCCGCAGGCTGAAAAACTGCGGTTACCGGATCATTGAACCCAGAGAAGCGCTCCTGGCGGACGGAGATCTGGGCAGGGGTGCTCTCGCCGGCGTAGACGTAATCCTCCGGGCAGTCAGGGAAAATCTTCAGGAACCATACCGCTCCGGAAAATAAAGATCGAAACCTGCAAAATCAGGCAAGGAGAAAGCCAAAGGATGAAACAAAAAAGCAGCACGATCCGAATCGCCGTTACCGCTCTGTTCTGCGGAATGATCCTTCTTTTAAGCTTCACCCCCATCGGGTATATTCAGCTTCCCCTAATCAAGGCGACCATTATCCATGTGCCTGTAATTATCGGATCCATCCTTCTCGGCCCCAGAATCGGCGCCGGGCTTGGATTTTTTTTCGGTCTCACGAGTCTATACAGCAACACTTTTTCGCCGTCCCTGCTCTCTTTTGCATTTTCACCGTTCATCCCCGTGCCGGGAACCGGAAACGGAAGCTGGGAAGCGCTTTTGATCGCTTTTGTTCCCCGTATTCTGGTCGGCGTCGTCCCCTATTATTTTTATCATGCCGCAGA
>DAITAP010000097.1:0-1724 GCA_036824225.1 Caproicibacter sp.
CATAATGGAAAACACGGGACGATATTACGAACCGATGGCGCAGAAGCTTTATGAAACCGGAATCTTTGTGGAGTGCGGTTAATCCGCTGCTGATTCGGGGATATGGGAACGACGTTTGTGTTCTATGGAAAATCAGCCTGATTTTTTTTACGTCGCAGGTCTTGCAAATTCAGTTGTTATCCTTTATAATGCTTTAATTGAAGAGGGCAAGAGCTCTTCTTAGCACAGAATTTTTGACCGTCCTTCCTGTTTTCCTGATACCGGAAGGATTTTGAGGCCATACGGACAGCCAGGTCAAAAGCCGGAATTCTGGCAACTTTTGTTGCCTTATTGATCGAACCATTTGGTTCGGAGCTCGATTGGTTGGCTGAGAAACTCAGCCGTGTGTCGCTGCATGCGCAAACACAGTGGTCAATAAGAGTATTAAAAGTGATTCCCTGCTATATAGACTCTGAAACCCTCGAAAGCGGAACGGCATGCCGCATGTTCCTGCGGGGAAGGTGGGATTGCGCCTTCCCTCGGAATGCGGTTTCTGTCGCCCGGGTGTGGATTGCTGCAGTGCAGAAAAAAGCAGCTTTCCATAGCCCGGGCGTTTTTTTGTCCCAGGCTTTCGGGCTGCGGCATATGGAGGCGGAAAAATGGAGCGGAAGCTGAAGCTTTACGGGTTTAATAATCTTACAAAATCCCTGAGCTTTAACATTTACGACATCTGCTACGCAAAATCGGAGCGCGAACAGAAGGACTACATCGCCTATGTGGACCAGCAGTATAATTCCGACCGTCTGACCGGCATCATCCGGCATCTCGCGGACATGATCGGGGCAAAAGTCTTAAATATCAGCAAACACGACTATGATCCGCAGGGGGCAAGCGTCACGATGATGCTTGCGGAAGAAACGGCGCACGCGGCGCAGGGAGGAGACGCCATTATGGCTCATCTCGACAAAAGCCACATTTCGGTTCATACGTTTCCGGAATACCACCCGGAGACAAGCATCGCCACTTTCCGCGTGGACATCGACGTCGCGACCTGCGGACGAATCACGCCCCTGCAGGCTCTGAACTGCCTGATTGGGAGTTTTGACTCCGACATCATCACGATCGACTACCGGGTGCGGGGATTTACCCGAAGCGTCGAAGGCAGAAAAGTATTCCTCGATCATAAAATTAGATCCATCCAGGACTATATCGACCCGGAGATTCTCCTGAAATACGACGCCGTCGACGTGAACGTCTATGATGTGAATTTTTTTCACACAAGGATGATGCTCAGGGAACTCGATCTTCAGAATTATCTTTTTCATACGGACGCATGCGAGCTGAACCCGCGCACGCGGCTTAAAATTCTCGAAAGCCTGAGGCGGGAAATGATCGAGATTTTCAGCGGCCGGAATATTTACAGCTGAAACAGGAATGGAGCAGAAAATCAGACTGATGCAGAAAAAATTAAACCAGGAAAAAGCGCCTGTGATGGAAGCGCTGAAAAAATTCAAGGCCATGCACGTGGTTCCGTTTGATGTGCCGGGGCATAAACGGGGGCGGGGAAACCCGGCGCTGAGGGATTTTCTCGGAAAAGACTGTCTGGATGTCGACGTAAATTCCATGAAGCCGCTTGACAACCTCTGCCGCCCGACGGGAATCATCGCGGAGGCGGAGAAACTCGCGGCCGAGGCTTTCGGCGCGGCGCACGCCTATTTTATGGTCGGCGGCACCACGTCCGGCGT
>DAITAP010000097.1:1734-5731 GCA_036824225.1 Caproicibacter sp.
AAAGCATGATCTTCGCGTCATGCGGGCGGGGCGACAAGCTGATTCTCCCCCGCAATGTCCACCGGAGCGTCATCAACGCGCTGATCCTCTGCGGGGCCGTCCCGGTTTACATCAACCCGCGGATTGACAGCCGGCTTGGAATCTCGCTCGGCATGAAAATGGAAGACGTGGAAAGCGCCGTCCGTAAAAACCCGGACGCCAAGGCAGTCCTCGTCAACAACCCGACCCTATTACGGCGTGTGCTCGAATATCCGGGCCATAGCCCGCCTGGCGCACCAGAACGGGATGCTGCTTCTCGCGGATGAAGCGCACGGCACGCACTTTTATTTTGGAGAGGGGCTTCCCGTCTCCGCTATGGCCGCGGGGGCCGATATGGCGGCTGTCGGGATGCATAAATCCGGGGGATCCCTGACCCAGTCGAGCATTCTGCTTTCCGGTCCAGAAATAGACCCGGGATACCTGCGGCAGGTGATTAACCTGACTCAAACGACAAGCGGAAGCTATCTGCTGATTTCGAGTCTTGATATCGCGAGGCGGGAACTCGCCCTCCGCGGGAAGGAAACCTGCAGGCGGATCATGGACCTTGCTTCCTACGCCCGGAAAGAAATCAACCGCATCGGGGACTATTACGCCTACGGGCGGGAGCTGAAAAACGGGGACACGGTCTATGACTTTGACACGACAAAGCTGAGCGTCTACACGCTGGACACAGGTCTTGCGGGAATCGAAGTCTACCGTATTCTCCGGGATGAATATGACATTCAGGTTGAGTTCGGGGACCTCGCGAATATCCTCGCCTATGTCTCCTCGGGCAACCGGGAACTGGAAATTGAGCAGCTGGTGGGGGCACTCGCGGATATCAGGCGCCGGTTTCGAAAGGAAAAGACAGACCTTCTGGGTCAGGAATATATCGATCCCGAGGTGGAAATGACCCCGCAGGAAGCGTTTTACGCGCCGAGGGAAAGCCTCCCCCTGGAGGATACGGAAGGACGCGTCTGCGCCGAATTCGTGATGTGCTATCCGCCGGGGATCCCGGCTGTCGCCCCGGGTGAAAAAATCACCCGGAAGATTCTCGATTATATCCGCTACGCCTTTCAGAAGGGATGTTCGCTGACCGGCCCGGCCGACCTGAGCCTCCGGCGGCTGAACGTTGTAAGACAAAAAGCGTGGAAAGGAGCAAAATCTTGTCTCATCTGACTTTTACCGAAATGAACACACCCCGTGTGGGTTTCAGCATCGAGGTGGAAAAACAGCTCTGCTGCGAGCAGAGCCCGTTTCAGCGGATTGAGATTTTCGAAAGCAGGGATTTCGGCCGTTTCCTGACTCTCGACGGGTACATGATGTGCACGGAAAAAGATGAGTTTATCTATCACGAAATGATGGTCCACGTCCCGATGGCGGTCAACCCGGAGGCAAAGGACGTGCTTGTCGTCGGCGGAGGGGATGGAGGCGTGGTCCGGGAGCTGTGCCGGTACCCGTCCGTCCGGCATATCGACCTCGTAGAAATTGATCGAAGAGTCGTTGAGCTCTGCAGAAAATACCTCCCGGGCATTGCGGGCAGCCTGGGAGATCCGCGGGTCCGGATGCATTTTGAAGACGGCATGCGGTATATCCGGGGCTGCGAAGATCAGTATGATCTGATTCTCGTGGACTCGACCGATCCGTTCGGACCCGGGGAAGGGCTGTTTTCGAGGGAATTTTACGGACACTGCTATAAGGCGCTTCATAAAAACGGCATCATGGTGAATCAGAACGAAAGCCCGTTTTACGAGGAAGACGCGAAATCCATGCAGCGGGCGCACCGGCGCATTGCAGCGACGTTCCCCGTCTCCAAATTGTACCAGGCTCACATTCCCTCCTACCCTTCCGGGTTCTGGATGTTCGGGTTCGCCTCAAAGGGCCTTCATCCTGTCCGCGACTTAAAAAAGGAAGAGTGGAAAAAACTGAAAATCCCCACGCGCTACTATAACCTCAGCCTCCATTGCGCTTCCTTTGCCCTGCCGACTTTTGTAGAGGAGATGATAAAGGATGTGGAATAAAGCGTCCCCCTCGTTTTTAGGATGCAGCTCCGATTTTCAGAAAGCGGACACCATTTTATTCGGCGCTCCCTTTGACTCGACCGCGAGCTACCGGCCCGGAGCCCGGTTCGGGAGCCGGGCCGTCCGGGAAGAGTCCTTCGGCATCGAAACCTACAGCCCGTACCAGGACGCGGACCTTTCGGAATGCGCGGTACTGGACGCGGGCGATCTGGAACTTTGCATCGGCGACTCAAAATCAGCTCTTTCGCAGATTAAAAAATTTTCCGCGGCGGTTTACCGCGCCGGAAAACTTCCCCTGATGATTGGCGGGGAGCACCTTGTCACCCTCGGATCCGTCAGCGAGGCGGCAGAACGGTTTCCGGACCTTCGGGTCCTCCAGTTTGACGCCCACTGCGATTTAAGGGACGAATACCTCGGCGCCCGGCTGTCCCACGCGACGGTCCTCCGGAGATGCTGGGATCTTCTCGGAGACGGGCGCATTTATCAGTTCGGCATCCGTTCCGGACTCCGGGAAGAGTTTCGGTGGTCGAGAGCGCATACGTCCCTTTCGAGATTCGGCTTTGACGGACTGCGGAAGACGATTCAAGAAATACACGGGTATCCCGTCTATCTGACTGTCGATCTCGACGTCTTGGATCCTTCGGTTTTTCCCGGAACCGGAACGCCGGAGCCAGGCGGAGTGACGTTCCGAGAGCTGATGGATGCCGTTCTCTCCGTAGCAGGAAACTGCCGGTTGGTCGGCTGCGATCTGGTCGAGCTCGCGCCGGCGCTGGATTTAAGCGGGGTTTCCACGATAACAGTCTGCAAGCTTCTGCGGGAACTTCTCCTGGCTTTAAACAGGAACCCGAATTGTCTGGGAAAGACGGGAAAGAAAAATACCTCAGAAAAAACTTCAGAAAATTAAAAGGGAGTGACATTAAAATGGGAAAAATCATGGTAGTAGGATGCGGCGGAGTCGCGAACGTCGCCATCCATAAAATATGCCAGAATCCCGAAACCTTTCAGGAACTCTGCATCGCGAGCAGGACAAAATCCAAATGCGACGCTCTTGCCGAAAAACTCGCGGGGTCCGGAGTAAAAATCGCCACGGCCCGGGTCGACGCGGACAACGTAAAAGAGCTGACGTCCCTCATCCGGAAAGAAAAGCCGGATGTCGTTCTGAATCTCGCTCTCCCCTATCAGGATCTCCATATAATGGACGCCTGTCTCGCGGCGCGCGTCCATTATGTTGACACAGCAAACTACGAACCGGTCGATACGGCGCATTTTGAGTATAAATGGCAGTGGGCATACAGGGAACGCTACCAGAAAGCGGGGATCACCGCGCTTCTCGGAAGCGGTTTCGATCCCGGAGTGACGGGTGTGTTTTCCGCTTACGCCCGGAAGCACCAGTTTGACGAAATCCACGATATTGACATTCTCGACTGCAACGGCGGCGAAAACGGATACCCGTTCGCGACGAACTTTAACCCGGAAATCAACATCCGCGAAGTCTCCGCAAAGGGCAGATACTGGGAAAACGGACGTTGGATTGAGACAAAGCCGATGGAGATCCATCGCGTGTATGATTTCCAGAGCGTCGGGAAAAAGGACATGTATCTTCTGCACCATGAGGAAATCGAGAGCCTGGCAGAGAATATTCCCGGGATCCGACGCATCCGCTTTTTCATGACGTTCGGGCAGAGCTACCTTACCCATCTGAAATGCCTTGAGGACGTCGGCATGACAAGCATCCGGCCGATAAACTATCATGGCATGAAGATTGTCCCCCTGCAGTTTTTAAAGGCCGTTCTGCCGGACCCCGCGGCACTTGGCTCAAAAACGAAAGGCAGGACAAACATCGGCTGCATTTTCCGCGGTATCCGAGGCGGGAAAGAAAAGACCTATGCCCTCTATAATATCTGCGACCATCAGGCGTGCTTCCGCGAAGTTGGGAGCCAGGCTGTCAGCTATACGGC
>DAITAP010000097.1:5741-7425 GCA_036824225.1 Caproicibacter sp.
GCGGGCGTCCCCGCCATGATAGGAGCGATGCTCCTGATGAACGGCCTGTGGTCAAGGCCGGGCGTCTGGAACGTCGAGCAGTTCGACCCGGATCCTTTTATGGAAGCGCTGAACCGCTTCGGACTCCCATGGCAGGAAGATTACCATCCGGTGCTCGTCCCATGAGCGCGCCTGTATCCTGCGGGGACGAGTTCCCGCCGCTTCCGACACCCTCCTATGTGGTGGACGAAAAGCTGCTTCTTCGCAACCTGAAAATACTTGACGGCGTAAGGCGGCGCTGCGGCGTACGCATCCTCCTCGCGCAGAAAGCGTTTTCCATGTTCTCCCTCTATCCGCTGATGTCAAAGTATCTCGACGGGGCCGCGTCTAGCAGCTTGTATGAAGTGCGTCTCGGACACGATTATTTTAAAGAATCGCATATTTACAGCCCCGCCTACCGGGAAGACGAATTTGACAGAATTTTAAAGTACGCCGATCATATCGTCTTTAACAGCTTTTCACAGCTGCAGCGTTTCGGTCCCCGCGCGGTTTCGGCGGGGAAAGACTGCGGGCTGCGTCTCAACCCGGAATGCTCGACGCAGAAAAGCCACAGGATTTACGATCCCTGCGCCCCATTTTCCCGCCTCGGCGTAACGGCAGAAAACTTTCGGCCGGATTTGCTCGGCGGTGTGAACGGCTTTCACATGCACGCCTTGTGCGAACAGGGCGCGGACGCACTCGAGACGACCGTCCGGGCCCTAGAAAGCAGATTCGGCAGGTACCTGAAAAATGTCCAGTGGCTGAACCTTGGCGGGGGACACCTGATTACCCGAAAGGGCTACGACATCGATCTGCTCTGTAAAATCGTGCTCCGCCTGCGCCGAAACTATGGCGTAACAGTCTATCTGGAGCCCGGGGAAGCCGTGGCGCTGAACGCCGGATTTCTGGTTTCCTCCGTGCTAGACATCGTCCATAACGGAATGAATATCGCGGTTCTGGACGCTTCCGCCGCGTGCCATATGCCGGATGTCCTCGAAATGCCTTACCGCCCCCCGCTTCCCGGATCGGGCGGGCCGGGGGAAAAATCCTACACTTACCGCCTCGCGGGTCCTACCTGCCTGGCGGGCGATGTTATCGGGGACTATTCCTTTGACCATCCTCTCTGTCCGGGGGATCGCGTGGCGTTCGGCGACATGGCTATTTATACCATGGTCAAAAACACCACGTTTAACGGCGTCCGCCTTCCCGATATCTTTCTCCGCCGCGGAGATGGTTCCTTTCATCTGATTCGCCGTTTTGGCTACGAGGACTTTAAAGACCGGCTGTCTTGAAAAGTTCATTGATCGGATTCTTCGACAACGGCATGAAATACGGACAGTCGGAAAATTTTCTTATTTCTCTTAATTCGTACGTGGGGGACAACAATCAGCATTTTTCTTTTACGATTACCGCATTGACTGCAATTGCCAGCAAACACCCATAACTTCAAAATCTCATCTCGGTTTCGTTGAAAAAAGCAGTAGCAAATGATGACTATGTTAAACTGATTACAACAGACAAGAATTTAGACAGTCCGGATTACCGAATAGCCGCCAATCTGAAAATTTATATCGATAAATTTCTGTCTAGCAGGACCAGCATCGGTCTCCCTCGTGTATTTACCCCGTATAATTAAAAAGGGAAACCGGCAACTGAACAGTTCTTT
>DAITAP010000098.1:0-1129 GCA_036824225.1 Caproicibacter sp.
AAAAAAGTCCAGAATTCCGCCCCGCCGGGAAAACTGGCCCGGCCCCTCCACCTGTTCCGCCCGGGTATAGCCGCCGCGCAAAAGGGAGTCCTCCACATCCTCCGGGGGGACTCCGGCGCCGTCCTCTATCGTAAAGGCCGTTCGGCGCAGAATTTCCGGCGGCATCGCCCGCTGCATCAGTCCCGCCGCCGTCACCACCGCCACCGGCGCGCCCTTAAGCAGGGCATACAGGGCGCCGATCCGCTTCTGTTCCGCCTGTCTGGAGGCCGCGTCCGCAGAGAAAAAGGTAAATTCCCGGGAGCAGATCAGCTCCGCCTCCAGGCCGGAAAAGGCGACAAGGTCTCCCATGAGGGCTTCCGCCGCGGTTTCGTCCGGGGATACGACTATAAGTGGCCTTCCGGTTTTTTCGCGGACAGCCGCCATAAAATGCGCTCTGTGTATGGCTGAAAGGCCTGAAATCAGCGCAGGAAACCGACCGCTTTCCCCTGGCATAGGGATAGCGGCGGTCTCCGGATTATTAAAAAATTCGCGGGTGAGAAAACTTTGTTGCATCATTTTATACAACATGGGCTGCCATGCCGGGTTTAAGTGAGGGCATAACGATCTTTCCTTTTCGTATAAACGGATAAATCATATCAGACCCGGGCGGCGAAAGCAACCTTTTATCGTCGCAAAGAACCATGCAGCTCTATTATTTAAATAAGGTAGGTTCTTGCTTTCTGACCGGTTTTTTGGTATAATTTTAGAGTTAACTGTGCCCTCTATATAAGGAGGAAAATATATGAATTCTTTAGACGAAATTTGGTCAAACGTCATGTCGGTTCTTTCCGAAGACCTCACCCCCACCGCGGTCAACACCTGGTTTTCCGACTGTACCCCCGTTGATTTGGAGGATTGCCGCATCGTGCTCCACACCGGCACAGACTTTAAGCGCCGGATCATCCTCTCCCGCTTCGGGGATACCATCAGAAAAACGCTGTCCGATCTGTTCTCCTGCGATTTCGACCTGATTGTCCTGGCCGGAAACGAATTGGAACAGTATCGCAACCGCCGGAAGGCCGAGGATTTTCTGCCGGAAATGGACGGCTATACTTTTGACCACTTTATAGTCGGCGCTTCAAACAAATTT
>DAITAP010000098.1:1139-2151 GCA_036824225.1 Caproicibacter sp.
CACGCCGCGGCCATAGCCGTCGCGGAAACTCCCGGCAGGGTATATAATCCCCTTTTTATTTATGGAAACTCAGGCCTGGGCAAAACCCACCTGCTTCTTGCCATCGGCCAGGCCATACATGAAAAAGACCCCACAAAAAAGATCGCCTACCTGAAAGGCGACGAATTCACAAACCAGATGGTTCAGTCCATCCAGGCCGGAACCGCTGAGGATTTTCGCAGAAAATACCGCAATGTAGATCTTTTTCTCGTGGACGATATTCAGTTCATCGCGGGAAAGCAGCAGACCCAGGAAGAATTTTTCCACACCTTCAATAATATCTATGAAGCCGGAAACCAAATCGTCATTACCTCCGACCGGCCGCCTCTGGACATGGTCAAGCTTGACGACCGGCTGCGCACCCGCTTTGAGGGAGGACTTATGGCGGACGTCCAGCCCCCGGATATGGAGACCCGCATGGCCATCACACGAAATAAGGCCGCCCAGCTGGGGATGCTCCTTTCTTCCGAGGTTGTGGAGTACATCTCCGAGAACATAACGGCGAATATCCGGCAGATTGAGGGCGTTGTCAAGCGGCTTACCGCTTACCGCGAAATCCTGGACGACGCGATCACAATTAATTCCGTCAAACGGGCGATCAAGGACGTTATCCGGATCGGCGCCTACATCCCGACCCCGGATATTATCATTGAGGAGACCGCCCGCTACTATTCCCTGGGGTCCGACGATCTGCGCGGCCAGCGCCGCTCTAAAAACACGGCCATGGCCAGGCAGATTTCCATGTACCTTATGAGAAACCTGACAAACCTGTCCCTGAAGGATATCGGCGAGCAGTATGAAGACCGCAATCACTCCACTGTCCTTTCCTCTATCAGAAAAGTGGAGGATCTTTTAAAAAATGATCCGGATATGAACGGCACCATCCGGGACATCACCAGTAATATTAATTCCAGGTCGTAGTTTTGAACATTAAATGTTGAAAAATGAAAACTATCCTGTTGATTGGTGTCGG
>DAITAP010000098.1:2161-7376 GCA_036824225.1 Caproicibacter sp.
GTGTCGGAAACTTATTTCCCAGATTTTAGGTGTTGAAAACAGAAAAATAATCAACTTTTTTTTCAACACGCAAACCCTTTGAGGCATAAGGGAAAAATCGGGTTTTCAACATCTTGCCGGCCCTACTGCTACTACGACTAAAATTATCCTTCCTTTCCTCCCTAACGGGACAACCACATTTTTTTGATAACAAAGCGAGGAGGCACAAGCCATGAAATTTTCCTGCGAAAAATATATTCTGCAAAGCGCCGTTATGACGGCTTCCAGAGCGGCGGCCGCGAAAAGCCCCCTTCCGGCTCTGGAAGGGCTGCTGATCAAGGCCGGGGCTGGAGTTTCAGTAACTGGTTATGATCTTAAAAAAGGCATTTATACCACAATTGAGGCCGATGTTGCCCGGCCAGGCTCCGCGGTATTCAGCGCAAAGCTGTTCGTTGAGATGATCCGGCGCATGCCGGACGGCATTGTCACCGTGGAGGTCGGGGAGGACGGCGGAGCAACGGTAAGATGCGGGCGCGCGGAATATGCTTTCATCGCCATGGACACAGAAGATTATCCTGAGCTTCCGGCCGTGGATTATACCGAGGCCGTTTCAATCCCCCAGAAACTGCTCAGGGAGATGATAGACGAGACAATTTTCGCCGTCTCCACCAATGAGAGCAGGCCTATTTACATGGGCAGCCTTTTTGACATTGAAAACGGAGAGCTGACCCTGGTTTCCGTGGACGGCTACCGACTGGCCCTCCGGCGTGAGCGCATAGAGGGCTGTGGGCCGGACGGAATGCGATTTATTATTCCGGGGGCGGCACTGACGGAAGTGCAGCGCATCTGCGGCGATAACGATGAGCCTGTTCAGATCAACGTGGGGGCGAAGCACGTTTCCTTTACCATTGGGGATACCGTCGTGATTTCCAGAAGGCTGGAGGGGGAGTTTCTTAGTTATAAAAAGGCGATTCCCGAGAATTTCCGCACGAAGGTAAAGGTGGACCGGGCGGAGTTTCTCTCGATTGTGGACCGGGTCTCGCTGATCGTGGACGAAAAGCTGAAAAGCCCGATACGGCTTATTTTCGGAGACGGCAGCATCAATTTTCTCTGCGTCACCCCCATAGGCCGGGCGGAGGACGTCTGCCCCTGCGAGGGGGAGGGCGGGGACACGGAGATCGGATTTAACGACCGTTATCTGCGGGACGCTCTGCGGGCCGCCCCGGAAACCGAGCTGACGGTCTGCATAAACACCGGATCGTCACCATGCGTGCTTCTTCCCACCGGGGAGGAAGAAAAATTTATTTATATGATTTTGCCAGTCAGGCTCAGGGCGGGCAACGAATAGAAAAGGATAACCGGCGATAAAAATGGAAAAAATAACTATATCAACAGATTTTATCAAGCTTGACGCCTTTCTTAAGTTTGCCGGTCTTTGCGGAACCGGCGGAGAGGCCAAGCTTTTCATTGAAGACGGTCTGGTGTCCGTAAACGGCGAGACCTGTACTGCGCGGGGAAAAAAGCTTCACGCCGGGGACATGGTGTCTTTCGAGGGTAAGGAATTCACGGTAGCCGGAAAATGAGGATAAACAGGATTGCGCTTTCCGGCTTTCGCAACTATGAATGGGAGTCTGTGGAGTTTTTTCACGGCACAAACGTGATCACCGGGGCAAACGCCCAGGGAAAGACAAATCTTCTGGAGGCTGTCTACATGCTGACCGGCGGAAAAAGCTTTCGGACAAGATTTGACCGGGAGCTGATCGGTTTTGGCTTTTCCTCGGGGGAAATTCTGGCGGACGTGTACGCCCGGGGCCGGGACCAGACGGTCAAGATTGCCCTTATGCAGGGACAGAGAAAGCAGATCAGCGTCAATTCGGTTAAAAAAACGGCCACGGAGCTTTCCGGAATCATGACGGCCGTGCTGTTCTGCCCGGACGATCTTGACCTGATCAAGGAAGGGGCGGCTGCCCGGCGGCGGCTGATGGACATGGCGATCAGCCAGCTGCGTCCGGGATACGCTCGGCTCCTGACGGCATATGCCAGGCTGTATGACCAGAAAAGCGTAATTTTGCGGGAATGGCGTGAAAATCCGGGGTATCTTGAGGTTTTGGATGATTTTTCCGAGCGGATGTGCCGTGTTTCGGCAAAGCTGATCCGTTACCGGGCCGCCTTTTGCAGGCGCCTTTCCGCCGCCGCCCAGCCCATACACCGGGACTTTTCCGGCGGAGCCGACGATCTGGCGCTGGCATACAAAACGGTGAGCACGGTAAAAGACCCATTCGCACCGGAAAAAAATATATACTACGATGTCTGCGACCATCAGGAGAGCCATAGAAAAGCGGAGCTGGACTGCGGGCAGTGCCTGACCGGGGCGCATAAGGACGATATTGAGATTGCCATCAACGGAAACAGCGCCCGGGCTTTCGCCTCCCAAGGGCAGACACGCACGGCGGCATTGTCGATTAAGCTGGCTGAACGGGAGATCCACCTTTCCGAAACCGGCGAATATCCGGTGCTGCTGCTGGACGACGTGCTGTCCGAGCTGGACGCTTCGCGTCAGGAATTTGTGCTTAACCGCATTGGTGGGGGACAGACCCTGATTACCTGCTGTGAAGGCGGCGAAATTGCCCAAAGAACCGGCGGAAAAGTGTTTGTTGTGGAGAATGGCCGTATTACCGGCGCATGAGAAAATAAAAATGTATCTGCATCTTGGAAAAAATATGGTCGTGCGGAAATCCGGCGTGGTGGCCGTCTGCGACCTTGACAATACAACCGGCTCGCGAATCGCCCGGGATTATCTGGCGGGGGCGGAAAAAAGCGGCTCCGTCGTCAACGTGGCCGACGACCTGCCGAAATCCTTTGTGATTTATGAGGAAAACGGAAAAATAACAGTATATTTATCACAGCTTTCGCCCGCCACCCTTCTCCGGAGGAGCAGGACGCGGCTGGGTGAATAAAAACGGAAAATAACCGAAAAGGAAGATTAACCTATGTCTGACATAAAGGATAAAATCATGGATAGTTATGACGCCAGTCAGATTCAGGTCCTTGAGGGGTTGGAAGCAGTCCGGCTCAGGCCGGGCATGTATATCGGCTCAACCTCCTCATCGGGCCTGCATCATTTGGTATATGAAATTGTGGACAACGCGATTGACGAATCCCTGGCCGGCTACTGCAGCCGGATTGAAGTGACCATCGAGGAGGGCGATATTATCCGCGTATCGGATAACGGCCGTGGCATCCCGGTGGATATCCAGGAGCAGACGGGGAAACCCGCTCTGGAAGTCGTCTATACCGTGCTGCACGCCGGCGGAAAATTCGGCGGCGGCGGATATAAGGTTTCCGGCGGCCTTCACGGCGTGGGCGCCTCAGTTGTGAACGCCCTTTCCGACTGGCTGGAGGTCAGCGTCCACAAAAACGGCAAAATCTATCAGATGAAATTCTCCAGAGGAGAAATCACGCAGGAAATCCGAATCATTGGCGATACGGACAGAACCGGAACCGTCGTGCGGTTTCATCCCGATCCGGGCATCTTTGATGAAACGGTTTTTGATTATAAAACCCTGCATACCCACATGAGAGAGCAGGCTTTTCTGAACGCCGGCCTTAAAATCATCACGGAGGACCGGCGCTGTGGTCATGAGCAAAAGGACGAGATGTGTTATGAGGGGGGAATCCGCGAGTTTGTTTCCTTTATAAACAGAAACAAAACCCAGAGACATAATGATGTCATTTATATGTACGGAGAAAAAGAAGGCTCCGAGGCGGAAATTGCCCTGCAGTATAACGACGGATACAATGAGATCATCGTTTCCTTTGCCAACAATATCCACACGGCGGAGGGCGGCATGCATGAAACGGGATTCAAAACCGCTCTGACCCGGATTTTGAACGCCTACGGCAAAAAAACCGGTATTTTCAAGGAGGGGGAGAGCGTTTCCGGCGAGGATTGCCGGGAAGGCCTCACCGCCGTGATTTCGGTCAAGCTGTTTAATCCCCAGTTTGAGGGACAGACAAAGGCCAAGCTGGGCAACTCCGAAATGCGCACCCTGGTGGACGCCATCGTCTCGGACAAACTGGAGCAATATTTTGAGGAAAACCCCGCCGTAGGCCGCAGTATTCTGGAAAAGGCGCTGACGGCAAACCGCGCGCGGGAAGCGGCCAGACGGGCCAGGGAGAACATCAGGCGCAAAAACGCCCTGGAAGGCTCCACCCTTCCCGGAAAGCTCAGGGACTGCAACGAACGGGACCCGTCCCTGACGGAAATTTATATCGTCGAGGGAGATTCCGCCGGCGGCTCCGCCACGGGCGGGCGGGATTCCCGGTTCCAGGCGATTCTGCCCCTTTGGGGAAAAATGCTCAACGTGGAGAAAGCCCGCGCCGACAAGGTGATCGGAAACGATAAGCTGATGCCGGTCATCACCGCCCTGGGGGCGGGACTGGGCGATGAATTCGACGTCTCCAAGCTGCGCTACCACAAAATCATCATCATGGCGGATGCCGACGTGGACGGCGCCCACATCAGAACGCTGCTGCTGACATTTTTCTTCCGCTTCATGCGGCCGCTGATCGAGCAGGGCTATGTGTATTCCGCCGTTCCGCCGCTTTATAAGCTGACCCGGGGCAAGGCGGTCAGGGTAGCTTATTCCGACGAGGAGCGGGACCGGAGTTCCGCGGAGATGCGCGGGGAGGACGGCAAGGGCAAGGTGGAGATTTCCCGCTTCAAGGGCCTTGGCGAAATGGACCCCCACGAGCTTTGGGAAACCACCATGAACCCGGAAACCCGCACCCTGAAGCGCATTAAGCTTGAAGACGCGGTGGCCGCCGACGAAATTTTCACCATACTGATGGGGGAAAAGGTTGAGCCTCGCAAGGAATTTATTGAGAAGAACGCGAAATATGTCGTCAACCTCGACATATGACCGGAGGAAAATATGGCAAAAGATTATAAACCGGAAGATATTATGTATCTTGACCAGAAGATTGTCACATCCGAGCTGGTCAGCGAAATGCAGACGTCCTATATTGATTACGCCATGTCCGTCATTGTGGGCAGGGCGCTGCCGGACGTGCGTGACGGCCTGAAACCCGTGCACCGCCGAATCCTCTACGCCATGTATGAGGACAATCTGACCAGCGACCGGCCCTTTAAGAAATCCGCCACCTGCGTGGGCGACGTGCTGGGCCGCTACCACCCCCACGGAGACCAGAGCGTTTATGACGCCCTTGTCCGTCT
>DAITAP010000099.1:0-7193 GCA_036824225.1 Caproicibacter sp.
CCGTTATGCCCGAGCAGTGCGACAAACTCCCCTTTGCGGATGCCGAGCGTCACCCCGTGCAGGACCTCATAGTTTTCCTCATCCTCTTGAGCCGGATAGGCAAAGGAGACGTTTTCGGCGGAAAGATAGTCTTTAGCCATCGCTTCGCCCGCTTTCCCACACCGCCGTGCAGCCGCAGGGAAGCGTCAGGCCGCTTTCCTCGACCGGCAGGCCGATTTCGCCGGACCAGACGCGTCCCCCCAGGCGCTTCTGGATAAGGACGCCCAGGAGATACTCCATGACGGCAGCCGAAAGGCCGGAAGTATAGGAGTTGAGGATAAAGAAAAGCGGCCGGTCGGACAGAATGGGGACGCACATTTCGAGAAGCGGATAGAGTTTTTCCTCCAGTTTCCAGACTTCCCCTCCGGGTCCGCGTCCGTAGGACGGCGGATCCATGATGACGGCGTCATATCGGTGCCCGCGGCGCTGTTCGCGGCGGACGAATTTGCCGCAGTCGTCCACCAGCCAGCGGACCCCGCGATCCGCAAGGCCCGATGCCGCGGCGTTTTCCTTTGCCCAGGTCACCATCCCGCGCGACGCATCGACATGGCAGACTCTCGCCCCCGCTTTCAGGCAGGCCAGCGTGGCCGCTCCGGTATACCCGAAAAGGTTCAGCACGCTGACGGGCCGTCCCGCCGTGCGGATTTTTTCCGCGGCGTAATCCCAGTTTACAGCCTGCTCGGGGAATATGCCGGTATGCTTAAATCCCATCAGCTTAACCCGGAACCGGAGATCCCGGTACCGGATTTCCCAGGCGGCCGGCACGGGTTTCCGAATTTCCCAGCGTCCTCCGCCGGAGGAAGAGCGGAGATAGCGCGCGTGCGCTTCCCGCCAGAGGGGGTTGCGCTTCGGCGTATCCCAGATAATCTGCGGATCGGGACGAATCAGCGCGATATTCCCCCATTTTTCCAGCCTCTCCCCCGCCGAGGCGTCGATAAGCCTGTAATCTTTCCAGTCAGCGACTCTCAATCCTGATATTCCTTCCGTTCAGGTCAGGCGCCTGCGGATAACGCCCGCTACGGAATCCGCCAGTTCCCTGATTTGTTCTTTGTCTTTTCCTTCCACCATCACCCGCAAAAGCGGTTCTGTCCCGGACGGGCGGACAATGATGCGGCCGTTTTCCCCGAGTTCCGACTTCGCGTTCTCCACGGCGCGCCGAACTAGATCGTCGTTATAAAAGCGCAGTTTTCCTTCCGGTCTGACGGAAACGTTGACCATGACCTGGGGATACTGCTCCATCAGCGTCGCGAGGCTGGAAAGCTTCGCCTTCCGGCGGTTCAGCAGGCTTAAAAGCTGGACGGCCGTGAGCTGACCGTCGCCCGTCGTGGCGAAGTCAAGAAAAATAATATGGCCGCTCTGCTCTCCCCCGAAGTTATATCCTTCCTGAAGCATTTTTTCAAGGACATAGCGGTCTCCGACTTTTGTGGCCTCAAATTTGATCCCGTTTTCCTGGCAGAACCGTCCAAATCCCATATTGGTCATGATCGTCCCCACCACGGCGTTCTTCGAAAGCTTTCCGCGCGACTTCATGTCGAGCGCGCAGATGGCCATCACATAATCGCCGTCCACCAGGTTCCCGCGTTCATCGACGGCAAGGCAGCGGTCTGCGTCACCGTCAAACGCGACGCCGACATCAAGGCGGTTTTCCCTCACAAAGCGCCTCAAGCCCTCGATATGGGTGGATCCGCAGCGGTCGTTCACGTTGATACCGTCAGGTCTGCACGCAAACATGCGGCATTCGGCCCCAAGTTCTGAAAACAGCAGCTCCGCCGTCCGGCAGGCGGATCCGTTGGCGCAGTCAATCCCGATTTTCATCCCGTTCAGCGGATAGGAAATGGTGCTTTTGATATGATCGACATAGTCCCTTACGGTATTCGGCGCTTCCGTGACGCTTCCAACGCCTCCGCCCGTCGGAAGCGCCGGGGAAGGGGCGCGCCCAAAGACGATGTCCTCGATCTTCTCTTCCAGAGCGTCCGGCAGTTTATAGCCGTCCCCCCGGAAAATTTTGATCCCGTTAAATTCGCACGGGTTGTGGGATGCCGTGAGCATGACTCCCGCGTCCGCCCCGTATCTGCCCACAAGATAGGCGACGGCCGGCGTCGGCACCACGCCGAGGCGGACGACGTTCGCCCCCACGCTGCAGAGACCGGCGATCATCGCGGCTTCCAGCATGTCGGAAGAAATGCGTGTGTCTTTCCCTATGAGGATCTTCGGCCGCCTCTTTGCGCTGTCGGTCAGCACGGCAGCGGCCGCGCGTCCGACGCTCATGGCAAGCTCGCAGGTCAGGTCGCTGTTGGCTACTCCGCGAACGCCGTCCGTTCCAAATAATCTGCCCATATCAAAACACTCCTAAATCATAAGGCTCTTGGCAAAAGCAGGAAAGCCGCGATGCCTTGAAACTTGTTGGATGGATTCTTTCCTTTCCAAAAGCAGGAAACAGAATCCGCGCGCTCTCTTTTTTAAGGGCAGTGCGCTTTCTTCCGGGTTCAAGATCCCGCACCGGAAAACGTATTTTCGACAGAACCCGGCAGGACACCGTATACCGAAATTCCCATCCGCAGCTCGAACTGCGTCTTAATCCGAAACAGCGCCTTCCATTTTTCCTGCGTCAGCGCGTTGACCCCGTGCCTCAGGGCGATATCCACCAGGCGCTTTTCCATAAGGCAGAAGCCCGAAGCCGGCGCGAGGGCGTCACAGAGCTGGATAAGCCTGTCGTACTCGTCATACCGGGCTTTGGAGAGGCACCGGTCAACCGTATCATATTCTTCTTCTGTGCAGTCCCATTCTCCCTGCGCTTCCCCGATCTTCCCAAGGGGAAACGAATGTGTCAGGCAGATCTGCGCGGATTTTGAAAATCCCAGTACCAGACAGTACTGATATCCTACAAGAATATGCCGTAAGCCGTTCGGGCCGTCTTTCCTTCCGATATCGTGCAGGAGGCCCAGCGCGTAGGCTTTTTCGGCGTCCATCCCAGGGCACCGCCCCGCGATATTCTCCGCCGCGCGGGCGGCATTGCGGGAGTGATCCGCCCACGGTCCCGGGTTTTTCCTCTCCGCTTCCCCGAGAATCTGCTCCGCCGTTTCCCTCTCCGGAAAAGTCCGCTCCATGTTCAGAAAGTTCCCCTTTCAAAAGAAGCTCTGTTGGCCGGAATCCTGAGGTTCCGGAGGCTTCACGCCAAGGTGCTCATACGCGGCGCGCGTGGCGCACCGGCCGCGCGGCGTACGGCTTAAAAATCCGATCTGCATGAGATAGGGTTCATAGACGTCCTCTATGGTCACGGCTTCTTCCCCGATGGCGGCGGCGAGGGTCTCGACCCCCACCGGCCCGCCGCCGTAAAACTTTATGAGGGCGTTTAAAAGGCGCCGGTCATTTGCGTCAAGGCCGAGCGAATCAATCTCCAGCCGGTCAAGCCCCATCTTAGCCGCTTCGCGGGTAATTTTTCCGCCGGCGACCACCTGCGCAAAATCCCTCACCCTCTTGAGCAGCCGGTTCGCGACGCGGGGTGTCCCGCGGGAGCGGGACGCGATTTCCTCAGCGCCTTCCGGTTCAATGGGAATATGGAGGATTTTGGCGCTGCGCGTGATAATCTCCGTCAGCTCCTTGGGGGTATACATTTCCAGACGGAGGATGACCCCGAACCGGTCGCGGAGCGGCGCGCTGCCCCGCCCGCGTTGTCGCTCCCACCAGCGTAAATTTTGGAAGCGGAAGGTGGTAGGAAGCCGCCATCTGCCCTTTCCCGGTAATGATGTCGAGGGCAAAATCCTCCATCGCGGGATACAGGATTTCTTCCACGTTCCGGGAAAGGCGGTGGACTTCATCGATAAACAAAACGTCTCCAGGGTTCAAATTCGTCAGGATCGCCGCGAGATCGCCCGGCTTTTCGATGGCGGGTCCCGAGGTGATGCGCAGGTTGACCCCCAGTTCGTTGGCGATCACGCCGGCCAGCGTGGTTTTTCCCAACCCCGGCGGTCCGTAAAGAAGGACGTGATCGAGAGTTTCCTTTCGCTGCTTCGCCGCCCGGATAAAAACAGACAGGTTTTCCTTGACTTTCTCCTGTCCGATATATTCGGAAAAAGTCCGCGGGCGCAGGGGATTTTCCACTTCCTCGTCCTCGGGAGTATATTCGGGGGCAACCACGCGGTTTTCAAAGTCGCTGTCGTCTCCCCCCGGCGCGCTGAGACTGTCATTCAAATTTTCATCGCACCGCCTTTCTATCCGCATCCGCTACCGGCGTTCGGCGCGCCGGGCGCTGTCCATCGACTGAAGCGACAGCCGGATTAATTCCTCTACGGGTCTGGAACTGTCAAATTTCGCGACGACGGCGGCCGCCTCGGACGGCTGGTAGCCGAGCACCGTGAGCGCGTTGACCGCAGCTTCCGCGTTGGAAGAAGCGGAAACCGGGCCGCCCGCGGGTACAAAGCTCGCGTCGGACTGAATGGCCTTGACCTTGTCGCGCAGCTCGAGGGCAATGCGCTGCGCAAGGCGCGGCCCGACTCCGTTTGCCCGGGTCAAAGCCCTGCTGTTGCCCGTGGCGGCCGCAGCGGCGACCTGCTCCGGCGTCAGTTCGGAGAGAACGGCCAGCGCGACCTTCGGGCCGACGCCGCTTACTCCCGTCAGCATTCGGAAACAGTTCCGCTCCCCTGTTGTCGCAAAACCGAACAGGGTAAGCGCGTCTTCGCGCACCTGGAGGTAGGTATAAAGCCGGAACACTTTCCCCGGACCCGGGAGTCTTTTCTCAGTATTTCTCGAAACCCGGCACAGAAAACCTATCCCGCCGCAGTCCACCACGGCCGTACCCGGCTGAGAACTGGAAAGGACGCCTTTCAGATAATCAAACAAGGCTTTTCAGCCCTCCTTTTCTCAGCGCGCCGATACGCCGCGCCAGCATTTCCCGGCGCAGTTCGGAACCCGCGGTCTGCCCGTGGCAGACCGCCATGGCAAGGGCATCCGCCGTATCGTCCGGCTTTGGCAGTTCCTTAAGGCCCAGCAGGCGGCGGGTCATCTCCATCACCTGTTTTTTGGGGGCCTGGCCGTATCCCGTGACGGAAAGCTTCACCTGAAGCGGAGTGTACTCGAATACGCGGGCGCCGCCCTTCCGCGCGGCAAGCAAAATGACGCCTCTGGCCTCCGCGACGCCGATCGCGGTTTTCTGGTTGTTCTGAAAATAAAGTTTTTCCACGGATACGGCATCCGGCTTCCAGCGCGCCATCAAAAGGCAAAGCGCGTCATAGATTTTTTCAAGCCTCCGGCTGAAATCCAGTCCGGCTTCCGTCATGACGGCCCCTTGCTCCAAAGGCCGGAAACGGCCGTTTTGAGCCTGGATGACACCGTATCCGACAATCGCATATCCCGGATCAATCCCCAGAATAATCACTTTTCAATTCCTCCCTCCCTAGATAGAGGGCAACCTGTCCGGACAAGCCGCCGTGGCTGGAACTTAGGTCTTAATATTATAACACAAAAAAAAATATAGCGCAAAAAAAGGCACAGGGAAATCCCCCGCAGCCATATAAGGCGTTTTCCGGCGCACCACGGGGACATGCCCCCCGCACAGCGCTTCCCAATGGAAAGCGGGGACCCCTTCCCCGGCGGAAGGACGACGGCCGCGTCCTTTCTTTGTCGGGTCAGCCTCCCAGCCGGCCAAAATCAGAGGGCCAGTCCTTTTCGGAACTGGCTGGTATAGAGCTTCCAGTAAAATCCTCTGCGCGCAATCAGCTCGTCGTGAGTTCCCGTTTCTACGACGCGGCCCCCGTCGATGACAATGATTTTATCCGCGTTTCGAATGGTAGAAAGCCGATGGGCGATGATAAAGCTTGTTCTGCCCCGCATCAGCCTGTGAAGCGCACTTTGAATCAGCTGTTCCGTCCTCGTATCGATGGAGGAAGTCGCTTCATCGAGGATCAGCACGGAAGACCGGGCAAGAATTGCCCTTGCAATGCTCAATAGCTGCCTCTGGCCCTGCGAGAGGTTGCCGCCGTTATCCGACAGCACCGTATCATAGCCCTGCGGCAGCTGCAGGATAAACTCATGGGCATGGGCCTGCCTGGCTGCTTCCTCCACCTCTCCGTCCGATGCCGTAATCCGGCCGTAGCGGATATTTTCCCGGACAGTGTCCGAAAACAGGAAGGTATCCTGCAGAACGACGGAAACGGATTGTCTCAGGCTTTTCCGGGTAATGGTGCCAATGTCCCGCCCGTCAATGAGAATGCTGCCATGGTCAACATTGTAAAATCTGGTGAGCAGGTTGATAATCGTGGTCTTTCCTGCCCCCGTCGGACCGACGATGGCGACCGTCTGGCCCTTTTTGGCGGAGATATTCACGTGATGGAGCACTTCCCGGCCGGGCAGGTAGGAAAAGCCGATGTCCTTCATTTCCACGTTGCCTTCCACCCCGGAAATATCCCCCGCGCCCGCCGGATCCGATTCTTTTTTCTCATCCATCACTTCAAACACGCGCTCCGCGCCCGCAAGGGCCGCCTGGATTGTGCTGAACAGGTTTAAGACATTGTTGATCGGCTGGGTAAAGTTGCGCATGTAAAGCAGGAAGGAAAACAAGGTCCCGACGGTAATTCCGCCGATCCCCCGAATCAGGAAATAGCCGCCGGAGACGGTAAGGACCAGATAGGTCAGGTTGTTGATCACGTTGTTCACCGGACCCATTACGCTGCTGACCGCCTGGGCCCATATGGAACTCGAGACAAGCTTCTGATTGATGCCCTGGAACTTCCCTTCCACTTCCTTTTCCCTGGAAAACGCCTTGACTACCTTCTGCCCGGAAACCATTTCCTCAATATAACCGTTCAGCTGTCCGAGTTCCTTCTGCTGATCCGTAAAAAAATGCCGGGATCGGCTCGCAATCGCCCTTGTGGTGAAAAAGACCAGCGGGATGACGAAAAGCCCGATCAGCGTCAGCAGGGGGCTGAGCAGCAGCATGGCGGCAAGCATTCCGATCACGCTGACAACCCCGGAAAAAATCTGCACCACGCTCTGGGAAAGGGTCAGGTTGATATTGTCAACATCGTTGGTCAGGCGGCTCATGAGATCACCGCTCGAATGGGTGTCAAAGAATTTAAGGGGCAGTTTCTGCAGACTGCCGAAAAGGTCGCTGCGGATGGTGGAAGAAGTCCTCTGCGCCACCCGGATCATCAGAAAAT
>DAITAP010000100.1:0-5763 GCA_036824225.1 Caproicibacter sp.
AGCTCCGCAGGCCAGGATATTTCCGGATGGATCCGTGAAGCGGGGAATTCCGCCGACTGATCCTTCTCGGAAATTCTGTGGTTTCCGCTTTCCGGCGTGCTCCCATCGTAAGCCGAACCTGCTCCTTTCCATTTTACTCCATGTCTTCCCTTGAAAACCCGGCCCAGAATATGATATAATACGGATATCGTGAGGAAGAAGCTGAGATTTTGTAATCTGGGGAGTTGTTCTCTGGCACATAATCCAGAGATAAAAATTCCGCCGTTCTGGAAAGGAAATTCCAGAACGGCGGAAAGGTTATAACGGCGTCAGGATTTATTTCTTCTTTGTTTCGTTGGATTTTTCTGTGCTCTGCGACTTAAGATAAGCATTAATAAAGCCGTCGAGATCGCCGTCCATCACAGCGTCGATATTTCCGGATTCATAGCCCGTACGGTGATCCTTAACGAGTGTATACGGCATGAAAACATAAGAGCGAATCTGGGAACCCCACGCGATTTCCTTCTGGACACCCTTGATGTCTTCAATCCGTTCGAGGTGCTCACGCTCCTTAATCGCCATCAGCTTGGACTTCAGCATTTTCATTGCGACGTCGCGGTTCTGGTACTGGCTGCGCTCCACCTGGCAGGAAACGACGATTCCTGTCGGGATATGCGTCAGACGAACCGCGGAGGAAGTTTTATTGACCTTCTGCCCGCCTGCGCCGCTTGCCCTATAATAGTCAATTTTAATGTCTTCCGGATTTATTTTTACCTCGATGGTATCGTCGATTTCCGGCATGACTTCCAGAGAAGCAAACGACGTATGGCGCCGGCCGGAGGCGTCAAAGGGGGAAATTCTCACAAGGCGGTGAACTCCTTTTTCGCTTTTGAGAAAACCGTAGGCATTGGTCCCTTCCATGAGGACACTGGCGCTTTTGATGCCCGCTTCCTCGCCTTCGAGAAGATCGAGCGTCCGGACGCGGAACCCGTGCCGTTCGCCCCAGCGGCAGTACATTCGGTAAAGCATTTCGGTCCAATCCTGCGCTTCGGTTCCCCCCGCGCCGGAATGAAAGGTCAGAATGGCGTTTTTTGCGTCATATTCTCCCGTAAGGAGCGTCGCGAGGCGCTGGGACTGAAGACTGTGCCTGAATTTTTCAAATTCCGAATTTGCCTGCGGCAGCAAAGACAGATCCTTTTCTTCGTCCGCAAGCTCTATCAGCGTCATTAAATCGCCATAGGCGGTTTTCAGCTTTTCAAAACTGTCTATCTTCTCTTTGAGCGCGCTTGACCGCTGAAGGATTTTCTGCGACTTCTGCATATCGTCCCAGAAATCCGGTGCAGTCGCTTTCTGGTCAAGCTCGGCGATTTCCTTTCGAAGGCCGTCCAGCCCCAGCGCCTCCGAGAGATCCTCAACCTGCGGCTTCAGGCCTTCCAGAGACTGCTTTAATTCTTCGTACTGTAACATACCATCATCCTTTAACGAAATCCGTATTCTCCTGGAATCGATTTATTATAGAATATTTCCCCGGCAAAGTCAAAAAAAACGGCTGGGCAGGGAATTCCTTCCTAATAATGCCGAAACAAAAAATTAACAATGAAGAGATTGAAGTTTTCGGTAAATTTCGTTACAATGGGATTGGAATCTTGGATTGGAGGTTCTGCAAATGAACTATACCGGCATTCAATGCCCCGTCTGCGGCAAGGCATTCAAACCGAATGATGACATTGTTGTCTGCCCCGACTGCGGAGCGCCGTACCACAGGGAATGCTTCGAAAAGGCAGGCGGATGCATTTTCACCGACAGGCACGGGACTTCCTTTACCTGGACGCCGCCCCGGCAGAAGCCTCCGTACGCGGAAGCGCCGGGAAACAGCAATATGAAGCGCTGCCCCAGATGCGGAGCCCCAAACCCGAAAACGGCACTGTTCTGTTCCCACTGCGGCCAGCCGCTCACCGGGAACCGTTCCTATTACGGCTCACCCTACTACAGACCGGGCCAGGCCCCGGGCAGTCAGGGAGGGCCGAGTCAGCAGGGAGGGCCGTCCAGCCCACAGAATCCGGGCGGATATCCGCCCTATGGGGGATATCCCGGCGGGCCGGTTCCTTTTGGGTTTGATCCTCTGGGCGGAATTCCGCCCACCCAGGAAATCGACGGCGTGCCGGCAGGCGATCTGGCAAAATTTGTGCAGAGCAACACGCCGTACTATCTTCCCGTATTCCGGAATCTGAAGCTTTTTGGAAAAGGCCGCTTTAATTTTTCCTCGTTCTTTTTTACAGGGATCTGGCTTCTTTATCGGAAGCAGTACCGACTCGGCGCGATTTTCGCGGCGGTGATGGGAACGCTCTCCACCCTGTATTTTTACCTAAGCTATCTTTGTTACCCGATTTACCTTCCCCTGATGGAGCAGGCGGGAATTTCGTCCGCCTCCCCCTACGGGATTTCCGGTCAGCAATGGATCCGGCTTTCCGAACTCATCTATTCCCTGCCTGTGCGGCAGCAGATGCTGCTTATGTCCCCCGGCCTGATTCTGCTGATCCGGCTGGTCCTGATGATTATCTGCGGGTTCATCGGAAACCGCACCTATTTAAAATTCAGCCTTGAAAAAGTAAAACGTATCCGCCGGGAAGCGCCGGATGAGGAATCCGCGAATGCCCGTTTCCGGGAAGAGGGCGGGGTCAATACGGCGGTTGCCGTCCTGTTTGGAATCTGTCTTTTGATTCTCTCTTTCTTCTTTTTCGAATAACTATTGAATGAATGGAAGCGAAAGTGTCGCATGAAAATCACAAAAGCAGTTATTCCCGCCGCCGGCCTTGGAACCAGAGTCCTGCCCGCGACCAAGTCCATGCCCAAAGAAATGCTGCCCATCGTGGACAAGCCCGCAATCCAGTATATCGTAGAGGAAGCAGTCCGATCCGGGATCCGCGACATCCTGATTATCACAAACCGGGGCAAGGGACTGATTGAGGATCACTTCGATCGCGTTCCGGAACTGGAAGAACGGCTCTCGAAAGGCGGTCCTGAAAAGCAGCGGATCCTCAAAGAAATCATAGAAATTGCCCATAAGGCAAACATTTATTTTGTCCGCCAGAAAGAAACCCGCGGTCTGGGACACGCCATCGGGTGCGCGCGTTCTTTCGTCGGGAACGAACCGTTTGCCGTCCTGTACGGCGACGATGTGATTCTGGGGAAAGATCCCGCATGCGCGCAGCTGATACGGGCTTACGAAGAATTCGGAAAAGGAGTCGTGGGCGTCAAAAAGGTTTCGAAAGAGGCGATTTCCAAATACAGCTCTCTGAAAGTCGAGCCGCTGCACGACAACTATTACCGCTGTACCGACATGATTGAAAAGCCCTCTCCGGATGAGATTCTGTCTCTTTACGCCATCCTCGGGCGCTGCGTGCTCCCCCCGGATATCTTTGATATCATCGACCATACGGAACCTGGAGCCGGCGGTGAGATCCAGCTGACCGACGCCATGCGCACGCTCGCGCGGCGAGACGGCATGGTCGCCGTGGAGTTCACCGGAAGGCGGTACGATATGGGCAACAAACTGGGCATCATGAAGGCCCAGGTGGAAGTAGCCCTGCAGCATCCGGAAATCGGCGCCGACTTCCGGGCATATCTGAAAGAGCTCTGCAAAACGCTTTAATTAGATTCCGGTCAGACCTGCTATTAAGAAACAAGAAAAGAAATTTCTTTGCAAATTTCCTGACTTATTTTGCCTGCCGCAGTTCGCCGTCCCCCTCTGCCAGAAACGCTCGATTTGAGGATTGACGGAACCGCGGCATGCTGTTATAATGAAAGAATCAGGCTGTTCCTTACAGTCTGCGTCCTTGCTCCCGAAAGAATCGGGGGCCATATGCCCAGAAGGAGGTGCAGAAAAATGCCAGATATTCAAAATCTCTATGAAACCGTGTTTATCCTTTCTACAAAGCTGGGAGACGACGGAATCAAAGCCGCGGTTCAGAAATTTAAGGATCTTATCAGCGCTCACGGAACGGTTGACAACGTCGACGAATGGGGAAAGCGCAGGCTCGCGTATCCCATCCGGAAAGAAAACGAGGGCTATTATACACTGATAAGCTTTACAAGCCCCGCTTCTTTTACCAAAGAGCTGGATCGTGTTTACAACATTACGGACGGTGTACTCCGCTCGCTGATTGTCAAGCGCGTCACCCCTGTCGTGAAAAAGCAGGAGGCCCCGAAGCCGGAAGCCGCAAAGACAGCCGCAGCCCCAGGGCCGGAAGCCCCGAAACCGGCTGTCACTCCGAAGGCGGAAGCTCCGACCGCGGCAGCGGCTCCGAAAGCGGAAGCCCCGACCGCGGCTGTTGCTCCGAAGACGGAAGCTCCAAAAGCGGCAGCGGCTCCGAAAGCGGAAGCTCCAAAAGCAGCCGCTGCTCCGAAAGCAGAAGAGCCGAAAACGGGCGGAGAAAAGGAAGCGTAATCGAAAATGCTGAATGTTGCTGTCGTGATGGGAAGATTTGTTGCCGACCCGGAATTAAGGCATACGCCGAACGGAATCGCGGTAACAAGCTTTACTCTGGCTGTCGATCGTTCTTATGTCAAAGCGGGGACGGAGCGCCAGACAGATTTTATCGATATTGTCGCATGGCGCGGCACGGCTGAATTTGTCTGCAAATATTTCCGGAAAGGCCAGCTTGCCGCGGTACAGGGGTCAATTCAGACCCGTTCCTATACCGACAAGGCGGGCAACCGTCGGAAAGCCTTTGAGATTGTCGCCGACAACGTCCATTTTGCCGAACCAAAACGCGATTCCTCTCAGGGGAACGGTCAGGCACCTCGCCCGGCGGCCAAACCCGCTGAAAAAGCGGTTCCCGCCGCTGCCGCGAAACCCGAACAGCCCGCTCCCTCCTACTCAAACGGCGACAACAGCGATTTTGAGGAGATTCCTTCCGACGATGATCTTCCGTTCTGACTTGATACCGTTCCTTGTTCTTCCCAGTCTGAAACGGAAAGGAGAGAGATTTTAGATGGCCGATAACAGAAATAACAGAAACGACCGATCCGATCGGTCCGATCGGGATCGCCGGTACGGACACAGAGGCCGCAAAAAGGTCTGTGCGTTCTGCGTGGAAAAAGTTGACGTGATAGACTATAAGGACGTGGCAAAGCTGCGCCGTTATATTTCCGAACGAGGCAAAATTCTGCCGCGCAGAGTCACGGGGACATGCGCTCATCATCAGCGCGAGCTGACCATTGCCATCAAGCGTGCCCGCCATCTGGCGCTGCTGCCTTTTAGCAGCGACTAAGCCCGGAAGAAAAATATCAAGAGGCCGGAGAGAAAAAATCTCCGGCCTCTTTTTTGCTAAAATTTTCGTTATCCGTTCTGACCCCGTTTCCGGCGGGAGCAGAAAAAAATATTCTGATAAGGGGACAAATCCCTAACCCGCGGCGGAAGAAGCCGGAACGTCGGATTCGAAACTGGACGGCCCGCTGCTGACGACCAGGACTACTTTGGAACCATAGGCCATCTGACTTCCCGCCTTTACATCCTGGTAATCGATTACGCGGCCTTTGGGGATAACGTCGCTCGGCTCCTCCGTCTTGGAAGGAACCAGCCCGGCGGCCGTCACTGCGCTGGACGCTTCCGAAAGCGTCTTTCCCGCGATTTTCGGCAGCGTGCGAACGGCGGCTCCCTTGCTGACTATGACGACGATGGCGGTTCCTTTCGCCATTTTTGTTCCCGGTTTCGGATCCTGCGACAGGATGCATCCCTCCGGAATTGAGTCACTGAACTGCTGGGAAGAAAGGTCGGACTCG
>DAITAP010000100.1:5773-7156 GCA_036824225.1 Caproicibacter sp.
GAAAACTAAAGCTCAGGATGAATGCGGAGAAAAGCAGGGTCGTGAGCGTGGTGGATCTGATACTCCCCTTCTTTCCGGGAAGAAAGGGTTGACTTTAATTCCGTATAGTTCTGTCTGATGAGATCCGGCACATCGATGCCGTCTTCCTGAGAGGAAAGCGTCCCCAGCGTCCTTGCGCCAGAATCCGAAGCGGGACTGGAAGCCGCGGCGGCCTGAGTCTCCGGCTCCTGTGCGCCGAATCCGGTATACTTCATCCAGACGGCTCCCACCGCGGCAAGAACCGCCAGCATCACGATACAGGAAGAAAGCACCCAGACAATATTCGGGATTTCTTTCTTCGGCTTAAGATTCGGCGTTCCCGCCCTCTGCGGATCTGCCGCACGGACCCGGTTGAACCGCTGGCTTTCCTCGATCGCTGCCGTTACGGCAGGAGCGGCGGAAAGTTCGGCCCGCAGCCGTTCGAATGAGGAGGTACGCCGCTCCGGAGCGACCTGAAGGGCGTTTGCGAGCGCCGTCACCACAAAAGGAGGAAGATTGCGCATCACCGCATTCGGTATCAGGAGCCTGGCGTCCGTCCTGCGTTTGGCGGCATCGGGCGGCAGGGATCCCGTCAGGGCGAAGAAAAGCGACGCGGCAAAGCCGTATACGTCCGTCGATTCCTTTAATCCGTATCCCAGCCCGTACTGCTCTACGGCGGCACATCCCGGCACAAGGTCCGGCGGAAGTTCCGTATCCATACGCCGCACTTCCCCAATGGAAAAGCAGGTCAGCTTCATTTTTCCATCCGGCCGGATCTGAAGCGTTTCCGGGGAAATGCCGTAATGCCCCAGTGAATGGGCATGAAGCGTGCCCAGCGCGGACAGCATGGGCATAAAAAGCTGTCTTGCGGCGTTCCATCCGAGGTTTCCGCCGCTGCGCTCGACAAAATAGCGCAGGGTGATGCTGTCATCCCATTCCGAAACCGTGTAGGCGGTTCCATTTTCTTCAAAGATATCATAAATCTGCACGATGGCGGAAAGTTCCCTCATATGCGCGAGGGAACGGGAGTAGCCGAGAAAACGTTCCAGCAGTCCGCGGAAAACCGTCTCGTTCCCGCCCATGACGCGCACCTTCCGGCCCTTTTCCCCCCGCCCGCAGATAGAATTCGGGAAAAATTCATGCAGTTCAACCGGCAGATTCAAAACACGGTCAAAACCGATATAGGTAATTCCTTCTCCATTGCTGCGTTTTGCGTAACCGGCAAGATAACGGTCCTCCAAAACCGTACCCAGGGGCAGGCCGTCTCTCAGCTGCGGCTCACCTTTTTTCCGTCCGCATACCGGGCAGACTTCTTTGCCTTTGGTGTCGGCCATGCAGTTCATACATAAATTGCTAAGATCAGTC
>DAITAP010000101.1:0-7147 GCA_036824225.1 Caproicibacter sp.
GAAACAGTGGTTTTTTGAAGTCTGGAACGAGCCGGATAACCCGCCGTTTTTCACGGGAAGCCGCGGCGAATACTTCCGTCTGTATGAGGAGACCGCAAGAGCAGTCAAATCAGTCTGCGCCGATTACCGGGTCGGCGGCCCGGCGCTTGCGATGCATAGCGACTGGATCGGGGCGCTCATTGAATATTGCCGCGGGCGGAAGGTTCCGCTCGACTTTGTCACGGCGCACAGTTACTCGACAAAGGGAGCACCGGAACCGCCCGACGCGGAAAGGGAGCGTCCCCCGAAGCAACCGCCGATTCCGGATTGGACGCCGGGGCCCTCCTGGCCGCTTGGGAAGATCGCGTTTGATCCGAAGGGGATCGAGGAAGGCGTCCGCGCGGCGCTCAGGGAAGTAGAGCAGTCCTCCATGCCGGATCTCGGCGTTTATTTTACGGAGTGGGGCCTGACCTGGGATTACTGGGATCCCCTGCGCGACAGTTATCAGGCTGCGTCTTTCATTCTTTCCCGAATCCGCAGGGTATGCGGAGTCCGATGCCTTTCCTACTGTGAAATTTCGGACGTATTCGAGGAAGATGGTCCTCCTACGGGAAATTTTCACGGCGGATTCGGGCTTGTCAACCTTCAGGGAATCCGAAAGCCGGCCTATTTTGCCTACCGGTTTCTGAACGCACTGGGCGACTGGGAACTGGAATGCAGCGACCCGGACACCTTCGCCTGCCGCGAGGGCGGGAACGTGCAGATCCTGTTCTGGGACAGCACCGTCCGGCAGGATCGGGAAGACAAGCTCTATTACTGCAAAGATACGCCGCCGCGGCCTGCCGGGAAAGTGTGCGTGACGGCAGGCGGGCTTGTTCCGGGGACTTACCGGCTGTCGGTCTATGGCGTGGGATATCGGAGGAACGACGCGTACACGCGTTATCTCGGCATGGAAGAACCCGCGGGTAGCCTCAGCCGCGGGCAGGTAAGAGAACTGAAAAACGAATCTGACGGCGCGCCTCTCCTGCAGAAAATCGTCTCGGCAGACAAATCCGGAAGTTTCCGGATCAATATGGACATGCGGGAAAACGACGTCTTTCTGATAACGCTGGACGCTGTATGATTCCGCCCCTCTGCAAAGTCTGAACCGGGCAAGGCTCTTTGAGAAAAAGATGCCAGTGAAAATTCCCTGTCCCCCCGATTTAAAAGGCCTGGGACAGCGGAACAGAAGAGAGAAAAAAAGGCGGGAAAAGTGTCTCGTTCCCGTCCTCTTTTTTCCTTGAATTTCATTTAAACCGTTTTTTCTGTTTTTTTTGAACCGTCTAAGGCCGTCAACGGATCACAATTTTTCCAGATCCGCCCGCGGCATGGCCAGAATCCATTGAATCTCTTTTTCCGAGCAGTCTAAAAGCTCTGCAATTTTGGCCGCTGGTACCTTATAGCGGCTTAATCTTCGGATATCTTTATACAAAATCTCCTTCAGGCAATCCTCTTCTATTTCTTCCTCTTCTTCTTCTTTTCCTTCTTTCCTTCCTGTTTCTACTCTTTCTTTCCACATCTCTACGTTCTTCGGACGTATTTCTTTCAGTTCCCCTTCTACGATAAGGCAATTCATTTTAAGATCTTTTATGATCAGGCTCTTTCGGAAAGCTTTCTTAAAACCATCTGCAAAGCCTTCCGCCCGCAGTTCCGCCTGGTCATGCAGAAACATCTCTCTCTCCAAGGCCGCTATCCGTTCCCCTTCGCTTTCCCTCTCAGGAGGGGTATCGCCGGCTTCCCGCGTCGTTCCGTTTTTTTGTGAGAGCATCCTAGAATCCTCCCTTTTCGTTTTTATAAAAAACCTTTCTTCGTTCTCTAAAAAATGAAGTTCCGCCGTACGTTTTTTCCATCAGGCGGCATTCCAACCGCCCTGTTTCTAAAACAGCTCCGCCAAAAGGCGTCGGGCCATTCCCGGGATTCGCCGAATCCACCAGGATTTTGAAAGTGAAAAAGAGGGCGGTGGAATTTTTTCCATGCCGCCCTCTTTTTCTCCGTCTGGTTTTCGATTTTCCATCAAAGCGGCTTTAGTCGTTTTAAAAAACCGGTAAAATAGGAAGGGAGTTCACTTGTAATTTCAATATACCGGCCGTCGCGCGGATGCCGGAACCCTATGACCCGCGCGTGCAGGCACTGTCCGTCAAGGCCTGGAACCGGCTTTCTGGGACCGTATACCGTGTCGCCCGCGACAGGATGGCCAAGATAGGCCATATGCACCCGGATCTGATGCGTGCGTCCGGTCTCCAGCTTCAGCCGGATATAGGTATATCCCTGGTACCGGCTGAGAACATGATAATGCGTCACGGCGCGCCGGGAATTTTTCTGCGTAACCGCCATTTTCTTGCGGTTTGCAGGGCTTCGTCCGATCGGGGCTTCCACCGTTCCGTCGTCCGTTTTCAGATTTCCCAGAACCACCGCTTCATAAATCCGCGTGAAGCTGTGCGCTTTAATCTGAGCCGCGAGTTTCCGATGCGCAAAATCATTTTTCGCGACAATCAGCAGCCCGCTGGTATCCTTGTCAATCCGATGGACGATGCCGGGACGCAGAACACCATTAATGCCGGAGAGGGAACTGCCGCAGTGTGCCAGAAGGGCATTTACAAGGGTCCCGTCCCGATGTCCCGCGGCAGGATGGACCACCATCCCTTTCGGCTTATTCACGACAAGCAAATCGTCGTCCTCATAGGGAATTTCCAGGGGAATCGGCTGCGGCTCGACTTTGAGGGGCACCGGATCGGGCAGAAACAGCTCAACGCAGCTTCCGACTCCGCACCGGCGGCTTTTCCTGGCCGCCTCCCCGTCCACCCGCACCATGCTCTCCCGGATAAGCTTATCCGCAGCGGACCGCGACAGATTCGGCACTTCCCGGCTGAGCAGGACATCCAGGCGCACCTCCGCGTTCTTCTCATCTACTGTAAAAGCCATCCGCCGCATTTATTTGGTGCGCAGGACTTTTTCCACCCCGTGCTGCCTGTCCGCAAAGCAGAACACGTGGATGAGAAAGAAAATAGCTCCGATGGTAACGCAGGCATCCCCGAAATTAAATATCGCCGGGAAAAAGGACACGTGCACATAATCGACCACATAGCCGCGCATCAGCCTGTCCGAAAGATTGCCAATGCCTCCTCCCAGCACGAGGATCGAAGCAGCCCAGGAAAAGAAGCTCTGATTTTCATACCGGAACATCAGCAGGACAATCAGGACACACATGATAACCGTTACGGTGATAAAAAACCATCTCTGATCCTGCAGAATGCTGAAAGCCGCCCCGCGGTTTTCCACATACTCGAGTTTGAGGAGGCCGTCGATCACGGGTCTGGATCCCGACGGCTTTACATAAACGACAACCAGCGTTTTCAGCAGCTGATCCGCAATGGCTAGAAGCGCGGACAGCAGCAAAGCGATAATGACCAAAGAAACAGCCCCTTTTCCCTATTTTCACCGGCCCCAGAGACAGGCCTGCCCTTATTTTTTCAGGACGGAAGCACAACGGGCACAGACATCCGGATAATCCTGGTCCCTGCCGACCGAGTCCGAATAAATCCAGCAGCGGGCGCATTTTCTCCCCCCCGCGTGGGATACGGTCACCGAAAGGCCCGGAGTCTCTTCCCCGGAAAAGGCTCCCTTTTCGTCCGGGACAACGGATACCCCGGACACGATGAGAACCGCCGGCAGATCTTTCTGAATGGAACGGAGAAACCCGTTCAGTTCTCCCGTGCAGTGCAGCTCCACTTCCGCATCCAGGGAAGATCCGATGGCCTTTGCTTTCCGCGCGGTTTCCAGAGCCTTTTTGACATCGTTCCGGACAGGCTGAATCCGATCCCATTTTTTCACAAATTCCGGATCAGCCTGGATTCCGGACGGCTTCGGCATATCGTTATAAAGGACACAATCCGGATTTTCAGAGCTCCGGTGCGGCATCTTCTTCCAGATTTCGTCCGAAGTAAAAGCGAGAATCGGCGCAAGCAGTCTTGTCATGCCGTCAAGGATCCGGAACATGGCGGTCTGAGCCGCACGGCGGGTCACGCTGTCCGACTTTTCGACATAGAGCCGGTCTTTCAGAACGTCAAGATAGAAGTTGGACAAATCGACTACGCAGAAATTATGAATGATTTGATAGACCTGATGGAACTGGAACGCCTCATACCCTTCGCGAGCCTGTTTTACCAGCCTGTCAAAGCGGAAAAGCGCCCAGCGGTCGATGGGTTCCAAATCCTCTTCGCCCACCCCGTCGGTGTCCGGGTGGAAATCGAAGAGATTGCCCAGCATAAACCTCGCCGTATTGCGGATCTTGCGGTACGCTTCGGAAAGCTGCCTGAGGATTTCGTTTGAGATGCGGACGTCGGACTGATAATCGCTGGAAGCGACCCACAGCCGCAGCACGTCGGCCCCGTATCGACCGACGATTTCGGACGGGGCGATGCCGTTGCCGAGGGATTTTGACATCTTCCGGCCTTCCAGGTCAATGACCATGCCGTGCGTGAGGACCGCCTTATACGGGGCTTTTCCCTTCCATGCGACACTGGTCAGAAGCGAAGACTGGAACCAGCCGCGGTGCTGGTCGTTGCCTTCCAGATAGAGGTCGGCGGGCCAGTGCAGGTCCGGGCGCTGTGTCAGCACGGCGGCGTGGCTGCAGCCGGAATCGAACCAGACGTCCATGACGTCGCGTTCTTTCCGGAATTCTGTCCCGCCGCAGCGGGGGCATTTCGTCCCGGCCGGCAGGATTTCCTCCGCCGAATGGAGAAACCACGCGTCCGACCCTTCCCTGCCGAACAGCTTGGCGACCGCCTGGAACACTTCCCGGGAAATCAACGGCGCGCCGCAGTCTTTGCAGTAGAAAATCGGCAGCGGAACCCCCCAGAGGCGCTGACGGGAAATACACCAGTCTTTGCGTTCCCGGACCATCGAGGCAATCCGGTCGTGCCCCCAGGCAGGGATCCAGTGAACCTTGTCGATCTCTTTTTCCGCCTGTTCCTTAAAAGCGTCGACGGAACAGAACCACTGCTCCGTCGCCCGGAACAGCACCGGATGCTTGCAGCGCCAGCAGTGCGGGTACTGATGGACAATGTGTTTGACGGCGAAGAGGGCCCCCGAGTCTTTCAGTTCCTGCAGTATCGCCTTGTTTGCCTGCTCTGTCGATAGTCCCGCGAACTTTTTTCCCGCCTCGGCGGTCATCCGCCCGCGGCTGTCTACCGGGACAAGGACGGGGAGATCGGGGTAATGGTTATGGCAGACCTCGAAGTCTTCGACACCGTGCCCGGGGGCCGTATGGACGCACCCGGTCCCGCTGTCCAGCGTGACGTGGTTTCCGACAATCACGAGCGAAGTCCGATCGAGAAACGGATGGGCGGTCTTCATATATTCAAGATCCGAACCCCGAAAAGTAGCGACGACCTGATAATCGCCTTTCCCGCCCTCCTGCATCACCTTCTGGCAGAGGGCCGAGGCCATCACAAACCACTCGTTGCCGCTTTGAATCAGGGAATACTCAAAATCCGGCCCGACGCATATCGCCACGTTGGCGGGAAGTGTCCAGATCGTCGTGGTCCAGATGACAAAATAGGTGCGGGAAAGATCCGCGCCCTTCGCGGTAAACAGCCCCTTGTCATCCGTTACGCGGAACCGCACATAGACAGAGTCGCACGGATCCTCCGCGTATTCGATCTCCGCCTCGGCAAGCGCGGTTTCATCATACGGACACCAGTAGACCGGCCTTAAACCCCGGTAAATATATCCCTTCAGAGCCATCGCGCCGAAAACCTCGATCTGCTTTTCCTCAAATTTCGGGTTCAGCGTGCAGTAAGGGTTGTCCCAGTCTCCGATGACGCCAAGCCGCTGAAACTGCGCGGTCATTCCCTTCACATGGGAAAGCGCAAAATCGCGGCAGTGCCCGCGGAAATCCACCGGATCGGAATTTCTGCGGTCCAGTCCCACGCTTTCAATCGCCTTGCGCTCAATCGGAAGGCCGTGCGTGTCCCATCCCGGCACATAAGGGGCGCAGTACCCGGACATGTTCTTGTAACGGACGATAATATCCTTCAGCACCTTGTTGAGGGCAGTCCCCAGATGGATGTTTCCGTTCGCGTAGGGAGGTCCGTCGTGCAGGACGTAGAGCGGCCGCCCCTTGTTCTTCTTTATGAGATTTTCATAGATCTTGTTCTTCTGCCATTCCTCCAGCATTCCCGGTTCACGCTTGGAAAGCCCGGCATGCATGGGGAAATCCGTTTTCGGAAGGTTCAGGGTGTTTTTATAATCCATCTGTGTCTTCTCCTTCAAGATATGGAAATTTCCGGAGCGTCATTCATCCGGTTCGTCCTCAAAATTTGAAATGTCCGCAGTAAGGTGCGGCCGGGTTCCCGCGCCCTGCCGGGCTTCCGGCTGGGCGGCAGGGACAGTTCCGGAATCCGGACCGGGAGCCGGGGAAGCCTCTTTCGGTTTGTACTGGGGCAGCGCGTCAATCAGCGTCAGATGCTCTTTGTACATGCCTAGGAGCTTCGAGCGAAAATCGGAAACCGCTTTTTTCAGCCTCTCGAGTTCCCTTTTCTGATCCTCGACTTTCTGGTCTGCTCCCGCGACGATGCGCTCGGCTTTCTGGTTCGCGTCCTTGACGATAATCTCCGCCTTGTGGCGCGCCTCGCGCACAGAAGCGTCGCTCAGCTTCTGGGCGCTGATCAGGGCGTTTTTGATTTCATCCTCCTGGGCGCGGTATTCCTCGATTTTGGCGGCCAGGACTTTCAGCTTTTCCACGTTTTCCTGGCTGCCTGCCTTCAGTTTGTCCGTCTGTTGCTCCAGGGAAACGTTTTTCTTGAGGAGTTCGTCGTAGGATTCCCGCACGCGGTCGACAAAGGCGTCGACATCTTCCGCGCGGTATCCGGAAAATCCGGATTTCCGAAAGCCGACGTTTATAATATCGTTGAGCGAAAGCATCAAAATTCACCTCATCCTATATATTTTCGTCCGGCAAGCGCTATCCGGCCCTTTTTGGTTACGGGCCCCAGACGGTCGACGGCAAAACGGCCTTTTCCGCGGATGGAGAGAATATCCCCTTCCTCGACGGGGTCGTCCGGCGACCCGGCCGGCTCGTGATTCCGCTCGACCAGGCGCCCGCGGATCATCTTCGCCGCTTTCGCGC
>DAITAP010000102.1:0-7085 GCA_036824225.1 Caproicibacter sp.
GGTACTCGTTCAGCGTGGTCGCCCCGATGCAGTGCAGCTCCCCGCGCGCCAGCATGGGCTTTAAAAGGTTGCCGGCGTCCATGCTGCCTTCGGTTTTTCCCGCGCCGACGATATTATGGAGCTCGTCGATAAACAGGATGACCCGGCCCGCGCTTTTTTTCACCTCATTCAGAACAGCCTTGAAGCGTTCCTCAAATTCTCCCCGGTATTTCGCCCCGGCAATCAGAGAACCCATGTCAAGCGAAAACACCTTATGGTCCTTGAGGCTGTTCGGGACGTCGCCGCGCACAATCCGTTCCGCCAGGCCTTCGACGATGGCGGTTTTCCCGACGCCTGGCTCACCGATGAGGACCGGGTTGTTTTTTGTTTTCCTCGAAAGGATCAGAATCACGTTTCGAATCTCCTCATCGCGCCCGATGACCGGATCCAGCTTGTGATTCTTCGCCAGCAAAACCAGATCCTGACCGTATTTGGAAAGGGCCTCATAGGTCTCTTCCGGGCTGTCGCTTGTGACCCGGGCGTTTCCGCGCACCGTAGTGAGCGCGCGGAGAAAGCCGTCCCGGGTGATTCCAAAGCGGCTGAACACCGCCCGCATCGAGGCATTCGGCTTCTCGATCATCGCGAGCATGATATGCTCGACCGAAACGTATTCGTCCTTCATCCGCCCCGCCTGCAGTTTCGCTTCGGTCAGGACGGCGTCGACATCCGGGGAAATATAGATTTTGCCCGGTTCGCGCCCCGGTCCCGTAACCCCCGGCAGACGTTCCATCTGCTCCCGGGTCGCGCGGAGGACTTCGGACGGATCCGCTCCCATTTTTTTAAACAACTCGGGAATCAGGCCGTTTTCCTGCTCCAGCAGGGCCGCGGCCAGATGCTCCTGCCCAATCTGCATGTTATTGTTCTGGAGCGCCAGATCCTGGGCCTGTTTGAGCGCTTCCAGCGATTTCTGAGTAAAATTCTGTATGTCCAAAATTCAAAACCTCCTGATGCGAAAGTCCCTTAAAGGACCGCCGCACGATTCAGATAGTCAAGATAATGCCTGCGCACTGCTTCCTCCGCTTCTTCCGGATCGCCCTCGTCCGCGAAATACGTCTTCAGATCGGCGTCAAATTCGCAGATATACCCGAGAATCGAATTGGCAAGCTGCCCGTTGGTGCATTTGTCCGCGCCGGGCGGGCACCGGAGCCGCCGCCTCATCCGGCCGGGAGATATTTCACACGGCACCTTCCCTTCCGGGAACAGCCGGCCGGCAGTCTCATTTTCCAGACGGTTAAAAAACCGGAAAAAGCCTTCCGCAAGGTTTAAAAGCGGCGCGCTCTGCGTCCGCAGAGTAACCCGCAGCTCCCCGAGCAGCGGAAGGTACTCCCGGTAAAGCTCCAGCACATAGCGGACGGAAGGGCGGTACCGGTAGTGAAGCGCGCTGCGTATCGTCACGACCGCCGCGCCGGGGCGCGCGCTCACCTGAAAAGACGGCTCCCGGGAAGCTTCCCTTCCCATTTCGCCGAAAATCTCCCGGATCCGTCCTTCCGGCGTGGGGCAGGACAGGTACTCCGCCAGGATCCGGTTGATCATCCCGCTCCGGCTGGTCCGCTGCTCATAGGCCAGTTTGTCCACCGCTTCGACCACCTCGTCCAGCAGGACAAGACTGTAGACGTTTTTATTCAAAACGGATGCGCCTTCCTTTTCCTCGGAGTAATATAAGTATACCACGATAATATAATATGTCAATAGGATTATATAATTTCGCGTTCAATTTATTAAAATATATTCTGAAGAAGGCGCCCGATGGGGCGCCGGTTCGAAAAAAGCTTATTCGTCTTCCCGCGTAAGGTTTTCCACATAGTCCCGCAGATTTTCCATGGAAGTGACGCTCTGCGCCCTCTGGCCGACCGCATCCTTGACATAGCCCGGAAGAGAATCAAAATACCGGCCCGCTTCCGGATCCTGTTTTAAAAGGCTGTAGAGGTCTCCGTATGATTTCTGCATGTTTCTCACCCCCGTCCCTAGTCTTCACAGAAAAAAGCCGTTTATCAAAAAAAAAGCCGCGGATCGATCGGGCCGGACGAATCTGCAAAAGGGAGAGAGGCCTTCGATCCGAAGGCGCCGGACCCCCCGCCCTGTTTTGTTTGAGCGCTCTTTTTGCGCAAGGTCTTTTCTTATTTTCCCTTCCTGCCATAAAATTTTTTATTTCCCTGATTTTTGCTTTACATCTTCAAAAAATCGTGGTATACTATGCATGTTTTGATTATGCAAATGGATTCACATGTATTGTAAATCATGTTTTCGTTGCATGATTATAATACATGTGATTTTTTACATCCAAAACAAATTTTTTCAGGAGGCTATTTCTAATTATGAACGGAACAGTAAAATGGTTCAATGAGAGCAAGGGGTACGGCTTTATTTCCAACGACGAAGGCGGAGACGATGTATTTGTTCATTTCTCCAGCATTGTCGGCAACGGCTTCAAGACTCTTTCCGAAGGCCAGAAAGTAACATTTGACGTAGAACAGGATCCGAAGAATCCTGGCAAAATGCGCGCTGTCAACGTACAGCCTGTCTGACTTCGAAAAAGATCGGAAAGGGAAGCGGTCCGGCAGTCTGCCGGGCCGCTTCCCTTTCCATCCTCCGGCGGAAAATTCTGTCCGCCGGCAGCGCCTTCTGAAAATATCCGCCCATAAAAAAAGCTCCGCCCGGGAACCCCGGGACGGCGCTCTTTTTTTCTGATTCCCCGAAAAACGGAAGCGGAGCGGTCAATTAATAATTTCCGCCTGCGCCCCCGCCTTCCGCCGGAGCCGCCGGAGCCGCCGGAGCGGGTTCTTTCTTGTCGGCAACCAGCGATTCCGTCGTCAGAACCATCGACGCGACGGAAGCCGCGTTCTGCAGCGCGGAACGGGTGACCTTGGTCGGGTCCACAATACCGGCCGAAAGCATGTCGCCGTATTTTCCGTTCAGCACGTTATAGCCGTACCCGATCTTGCCGGACTTCTCGATATTGTCGATAATGACCGAGCCCTCCACGCCGGCGTTGAACGCAATCTGGCGCAGCGGCTCCTCGAGAGCGCGCAGCACGATCTTCGCGCCGGTCTTCTCGTCTCCTTCGGTTTTGTCAACCTGTTCCTTCACCGCCGGGATGGTGTTCAGAAGCGCTACGCCGCCGCCCGCGACGATGCCTTCCTCAACGGCCGCCTTGGTCGCCGAAAGAGCGTCCTCGACACGCATCTTCTTTTCCTTCATTTCGACCTCGGTTGCCGCGCCGACTTTGATGACGGCTACGCCGCCCGAAAGCTTTGCAAGGCGCTCCTGCAGCTTCTCCTTGTCGAAATCGGAGGTAGTCTTTTCAATCTGGGCGCGGATCTGGGCCACGCGGTCCTTAATCTTCTTCTTGTCTCCGGAGCCGTCGACAATGATGGTGTTCTCCTTGTCGACCTTGACCTGACGGGCATGTCCGAGCTGATCCACCGTGGCATCCTTGAGTTCCAGACCGAGATCCGAAGAAATGACCTGGCCTCCGGTCAGGATAGCGATATCCTGCAGCATTTCCTTGCGCCTGTCGCCGAAGCCCGGAGCCTTGACGCCCACGCAGGTAAAGGTTCCGCGGAGCTTATTCAGGATCAGGGTGCTCAGCGCTTCGCCCTCGATATCGTCCGCGATGATGACGAGCTTCTTGCCGCTCTGGACGATCTTTTCCAGCAGGGGCAGAATTTCCTGGACATTCGAAATCTTTTTGTCCGTAATCAGGATGGAGGCGTCGTCCAGGACCGCTTCCATTTTCTCGGTGTCCGTAACCATATACGGGGTAATATAGCCGCGGTCAAACTGCATGCCTTCCACGACTTCGGAGTAGGTCTCGGCGGTCTTGGATTCCTCGACCGTGATGACCCCGTCCGCCGTAACCTTCTCCATGGCCTCGGCAATCAGCTTGCCGATGAACTCATTGGACGCGGAAATGGACGCGACACGGGCGATATCGTCCGGTCCGGTGACTTTCTTGGAGTTTTTCTTGAGGGCCTCCACGGATTTGTCAACCGCGTCCTGAATCCCCTGGCGGACCGCCATCGGGTTCGCGCCGGCTGTCACGTTCTTCATTCCTTCGCGGATCAGCGCCTGGGCAAGCAGCGTCGCGGTCGTGGTTCCGTCGCCGGCCACGTCATTTGTCTTCGTCGCGACTTCCTTGACGAGCTGGGCTCCCATGTTCTCGTAGGGATCCTCCAGCTCAATCTCCTTGGCAATCGTCACGCCGTCGTTTGTGATGAGCGGGGCGCCGTATTTCTTGTCCAGCACCACATTGCGCCCTTTCGGACCAAGCGTAATCTTGACCGTATTGGCGAGCTTGTCAACTCCGCTCATGAGAGCCCTTCTGGCTTCTTCTCCGTAAATTAACTGTTTGGCCATAAGTCTGATTCCTCCAAATCTATTTTGTTTCCAGAATTAATCTACCACCGCAAGGATATCGCTCTGGCGGACAATCGTGAAATCCTCCCCGTCCAGCTTGACTTCTGTCCCGGAATATTTGCTCGTAATGACCCGGTCTCCCTTTTTGACGCACATCTTGACTTCCTTGCCGTCCACGACGCCTCCGGGGCCGACTTCTATCACATCGGCGATCTGCGGCTTTTCTTTCGCGGATCCGGCGAGGATAATCCCGCTTTTTGTGGTCTCTTCCGCTTTTTCCATTTTAATCAGGACTCTGTCCAGCAATGGTTTTACTTTCATAAAAGGTCCTCCTTCAAGAATGAATTGAGATGGTTAGCACTCACCTTCGTTGAGTGCTAAGAATATTCTATATGCTTCCGGCCGAAAAATCAAGACCTTTTTGAAGAAAAAAAAGGATTTCACAATTTTTTAACAAATGCATGGCTTTCGCCGGCGGGGCAGCGGTCAGCCCGCCGGGAAGCGGGGAGAGAGAGTAAAAAAGGGCGCCGGATCGTTTCCTATCCTCCGCTTTTCTCCGAATCAGGCTTTTCGTTAAAATACATAAAATACTGGCAGCGGATCATTCCGTTATAAAGTTTTCTCCGCCGGGTCGCCCTTCGTCCAAAGCACTGCTCAAACGACCCGTCCGGACTGATGACGGAATAACTCCAGCCGTGCCGGGGGACGAAGACCTTCCCCATGGTGCGGTAGATTTTCTGCGCGCTCTGAAGATCCAGCATTCTCTCGCCGTAAGGCGGATTGCAGATGACATACCCGTACCTGCCGTCCTCCCGAAAATCGGCGATATCCCTCTTTTCCGCGCGGATCCGGTCCGAAACTCCCGCTTTCTCCGCGTTTTTGAGGGTAAGGGCGACGGCGCCGGGATCGATGTCGCTGCCGAAGGCCTGAAACGCGACATCCCGTTTTTCGGCGGATCGGGCAAGTTCCCGCTCCCGTTTCCAGACATCTGCGCCCGGGAAATGCCAGCGTTCCGAAGAAAACCCGCGCCGGATGCCCGGGGCGATATTCTGGGCGTACAGGGCGGCCTCAATGAGGAGGGTCCCCGATCCGCAGAAAGGGTCGTAAAACGAGGCGTCGCGGCGGACGCGGGAAAAATACACCATCGCCGCCGCCAGAGTCTCCCGGATCGGCGCTTCCGCCGCGGCCGGTAGCCGCGCTTATGAAGGCCCGGTCCGGTTGTGTCCAGCATCAATTCGGCATGGTCCTTAAAAATCAGGAACTGGATCTGCCGGACGGGGCCCGATTCCTCAAACCAGGGGACCCTGTATTTTCCCCGGAGACGTTCGACGACCGCCTTTTTGACGATCGACTGGCAGTCGGGCACGCTCGCGAGCCGGGAATCCAGACAGGAACCCCGGACAGGGAAAGCGTCCCGCTTCCCGATATACCGTTCCCACTCGAGGGCGCGCGTCCCCTCAAACAGCTCGTCGAAGCTGCGCGCGGGAAAATCCCCCAGCCTCAGGAGCACCCGCTCTCCATAGCGCAGCCGAAGATTGGCGCGCGCGAGGATTTCCGGGCCCCCCTCAAAAAAGACGCGTCCGTTTCCGGGAAGGACGTTTTCCGCGCCCATCTTCCGGAGCTCCTCCGCAAGAGGTCCCTCCAGGCCGAAAAGGCACGGGGCCGCAAACCGAAATTTTTCCGTTCTTTCCATTAAAAATCGGCGGGGCCGCGGATTCCCCGGTCCCGCCGCGAGCATCAGTTTTTTAAAGGTTGTCCGGTTCCAAAAGTCCGTATCCGCCGTTTTTCCTGCGGTAAATCACATTGACTTCCCCGCTCGACGGATTCCGGAACATAAAAAACTGATGCTCGAGGAGGTTCATCTGAAGGATGGCCTCTTCGACGCTCATCGGCTTGACCGGGAACTTCTTGGTCCGGACGACCGAATAGTCCGGCTCCTTTTCTTTCCCCTCGGCAGTTCCCTCCCCGCTGTAAAGATCCGCGAGGGCCGCGCTGTGAATCCGCCGGTCCAGCCGGGCCTTGTTTTTCCGGATCTGGCTGCCGAGCGCGTCGATGACCTCATCGAGGGCGCTGTTCATGTCGTCCGACGTTTCCTCCGCGCGGTAAATCATTCCGCGCGACCGAATGGTGATTTCGACCGTCTGCCGGTCCCTTTCCAGCGTCACGACAACCTTCGCTTCCGCGTCCTTGTCGAAGATCCGATCGAACCGGGAAAGCTTTTTGACCGCGAGGTTCTTGAAGTGATCCCTCAAGTTCACTTTCCGTCCGACGATGGTGACTTTCATGTCCCAACAACTCCTTCCTGCCTGGATAAACCGGGAGGGATCTTCCCGTCCCTGTGGCTTTCACTATATCACATTTTCAAAGCCATGGGAAGATCCCTTTCAGAGGATCGCGGTGCTTCTCCTTGTCACGTGGCATCCCACGTTGACGGCTACCGGAAGTCCCGCGATATGGGTCGGGGCCGCCTCGATATGGACGGAAAGGGCCGTCGTACTCCCCCCAAAGCCCTGCGGCCCTAACCCCAGGCCGTTTACTTTTTCGAGGATCTTCCGCTCCAGCGCCGCGTAGAAAGGGTCGGGATTCTGTCCGGAAACCGGACGGCAGAGGGCCCGCTTCGCGAGCAAGGCGCACTGTTCAAAATCCCCCCCGATTCCGATGCCCAGAACGACGGGCGGGCAGGGGCGCCC
>DAITAP010000103.1:0-1619 GCA_036824225.1 Caproicibacter sp.
CCCTCCGCCCATGGTCACCCACGCGACTTCCGGCGCGAAGCCCTTGACGTGTTCCTTCTCCTTGTCGAGCAGGCTCTCCGGAATCAGCAGGGGCATCGCCACGTTCTGGTGCCCCAGTTCCTTAAACCGGGCGTCCAGAATTTTCTGGATATTTTCCCAGATAGCCCACCCGTAGGGCTCTATCGCCATGCAGCCCCGGACACCCGTATAGTCCATCAGCTCCGCTTTTCGGACGATATCCGTGTACCACTGGGCAAAATCCTGCTCCATCGGAGTAATGGCTTCGACCAGCTTTTTCTGCTCCCCCATCTTTCGTAAAATCCCCTTTGCGCAAAAAGCGCGGCAGCCCTTCCGGGGCTGTCGGCCTGTTTATTTGGAACCGTTTTTCGTTGTCCGGTTCAGAATCAGAATCACGACGTAAATCAGCAGCATGACAATGAAAATCCCGACCATGCCTTTTCCCATCAGGCCAAAGGCCTGCCCGATATCGCTCGCGTGCACCGGTCCCATCGGGCCCTCATATATCGTAAGAAAATCCCGGAACATGGTGATTCCCTCCTTACAGCGTCATATACTTCGCGAGCGAAAGGATGATGCCTCCCGCCACGACCGATCCAATCTGCCCCGCCACGTTCGCGCCGATGGCGTGCATCAGCAGATGGTTCTGATTATCCTCTTCCAGCCCCATTTTCTGGATGACCCGGGCTGACATCGGGAACGCCGAGATTCCCGCGGCCCCCACCATCGGGTTGACTTTTCTGTCTTTCGGAAGGAACAGGTTCATCAGCTTTGCAAACAGGACGCCGCCCATGCTGTCAAAGACAAACGCAAGAAAGCCCAGAAGCATAATCAGCAGCGTGTCCCACTTGACAAAAGCGTCGGCGCGCATCTGGAACGCGATGGTGATGCCGAGGAAAATCGTAATCAGGTTTGCGAGCGGCCCCTGGGCTGTTTTGGAAAGTCCTTCCAGGCGCCCGCATTCCCGTATCAGGTTGCCAAACATCAGAAAACCGACCAGCGCGATGGAATCCGGCGCAATCAGTCCCGCGATCATCGTGACGATGATCGGAAAAAGTATTTTCGTGGTTTTCGAAACCGAGTCGGGCCGGTACGGCATGTGGATGGCCCGTTCCCGGTGCGTGGTGACAAGGCGGATGGCCATCGGCTGGATAATGGGAACCAGCGCCATGTAAGAATATGCGGCGACCGCGATGGCACCCTTGTAATTGCTGTTGAGGACCTGGGAAACGAGGATCGAAGTCGGTCCGTCCGCCGCGCCGATAATCCCCGCCGACATGGCATCTTTCATTGGGAACCCCAGGAGCACCGCCATCACAATGGTTAAGAAAATGCCAAACTGCGCGGCACCTCCAAAGAGGAGCATCTTCGGGTTCGAGAGCAGCGGCCCGAAATCGATCATCGCGCCGATCCCGACAAACAGAAGCAGAGGCATGGCCTCCGACGCCTCGATGCCAACCCGGAAAAGCCACTGAATGATCCCGTTGTCGCCGAGCACCCCCGTGAGCGGCAGGTTGACAAGAATCGCCCCGAACCCCATGGGCAAAAGCAGCGACGGCTCATAGTCCTTTTTGACCGCCAGCCAGATGAGCAGCCCGCCG
>DAITAP010000103.1:1648-5379 GCA_036824225.1 Caproicibacter sp.
CATTTTCCAGTCGATATGTGCGATCCCATTGAGCAGAAAACTGAGATTCACGCCCTTTTCTCCCCTTTTTACCGTAATTTTTTGGAACGATCAGGCCCTTTTTTTAAGGATTCCTATCTATTATAGGGAATTAACGGACTGTTTGCAAGGTGGAATGGAGAACCGGGACAAAAAATCCGCCGTGCGGCAAAAAAGCCCGGTGGACGGCGGGAAAAAGGCTTCCGGTCAGGAATGGTCTTCAATGTACTTGACCAGCTCGCCGACCGTTTTGAGGTTTTCGACTTCTTCGTCCGGAATTTCGATATCGAATTCATCCTCTATCGACATCAGAAGATCCACCACATCCAGCGAATCTGCGCCCAGATCATCGGCGATATTTGTTTCGGGGGTAATCTTGTCTTCCTCCACGTCGAACTGCTCACTCAGAATTGATTTTACCTTTTCTAAAACCATCAGTCGATCCTCCTGTTACTTAAAATACGGTTTCCCCCTCTGCGGGAAAGGGCAATCCCGCTGTGGACAAACCGGACCCCTTCTGTTAAAATGGTCAGAAAGGGAAAACTTCCCCACTGTTTTTCCAGGGAACCGCACGTCTATTCACATATTATTAGCAATAAAGCGCTTTGTCAATATTTTTTTGCAGCTTCTTTCGAAAGGGGAGAATTCCGGTGAAAGAGAGAAACTTTGCCGTCATCGGCCATCCCGTCGGACACACCATGTCGCCCTTTCTTCACGCGCGCCTGTTTTCGCTCTGCGGAATCCGGGCGCGGTATGGATCCCTCGACATTCCGCCCGACATGCTTCCCGCCGCGCTCGGGGACCTAAGGAAGATGGACGGTTTCAATGTTACCATTCCCCACAAGCAGGCAATCATTCCATTTCTGGACGGGCTGGACGCGAAAGCCGCCGCGTGCGGCTCGGTCAATACGGTGAAAAGGGACGGCGGCCGGCTTTTCGGTTTCACGACCGACGGCGAAGGATTCCGTCGGGCCCTGGAAGCCGCGGGAGTTTCGCTCGAGGGAAACGTGGCCGTTCTGGGCGCGGGCGGGGCAGCCCGCGCCTGCGCGTTCGAAGCGGCCAGGGCCCGTTGCCGTGTAACCGTCGCCGCGAGGGAACACAGCCTTCCCGCGGCGAAAGCGCTGTGTGAGGATCTGCGGCTTTCCGTTCCCGGCGCGGAAGTCTCCTGCTGCCTTCTTTCCTCGCTCCGCGGCCCCCGCCACCTTCTGGTCAACGCAACCCCCGCCGGCATGTTTCCCAAAACGGAGGCGTGCCCCGTTTCGGAAAATGCCGTGCGGGAATCCGACTGCGTGTTCGACGCGGTCTACAACCCCGCGGAAACCGTTCTTCTGCATCTCGCGCGCTCCCTTGGGAAAAAAACCGTCGGCGGAATGGGAATGCTCGTAAGACAGGCTGCGGCGTCCGAAGAAATCTGGCTGGGCGCGCGTTTTCCGGAATCCGGCCTCTCCCGCCTCTGCGCGGACGCTTCTTTCGAGATGAAGAAAAAATTCGGCGGCATCGTCCTCTGCGGGTTTATGGGCAGCGGGAAAACGACCGCCGGACGGCTGCTGGCCCAGAAAACGGGATGGACTTTCGTGGATCTTGACGAGAGGATTGAGAGACAGACGGGACGCTCCATCCCCGAAATTTTTTCGGAACGGGGAGAACCCGGTTTCCGCGCGCTCGAGCGGGAAGCTGTCCGCAATCTCATCTCTAGATGCGGGCTGGTCATCGCCGTGGGCGGAGGGACGTTCCTTGACACCCGGAACGCGGAAGACCTGCGGCGGAACCACGTGACCGTCATGCTGGATATCTCCCCGCAGGCCGCATGGGACCGGCTTTCGGGGAACCGCACCCGGCCCCTTCTTCTGGGCGGCGGAAAAGAAGAATTTCTCCGCCTCTACGCCGAGCGGAAGAAAGCCTGCCGGTCCTCTTCGGACCGGATCGTCGACGCCGGAGGGACTCCGGCGCAGACGGTGCGCGCGGTGCGGAACGCCCTCAGCCTATCTTAGCCTAGCCGTCCGGGCCGATCTGCGCAAGTTCCTCGATCCCTTTCATGTAGACCCGGTACGCGTCCTTTCCGCAGCGCTTTGCCGCGTAGAGGGCGACATCCGCCCTCTGGAACAGCTCCCCGTAGGTGCAGCCGTCCACCGGGTAAAGCGCGATGCCGATGCTGCCGGAGACGGAATGCCCGAACTTCCCCGACTCCCGTATCTGCCCGAACGCGCTGCGCAGGGCTTCCGCCTTTTCGAGGATCTCCGAAGTGCCGGCATCCCGGATAAAAGCGATGAATTCGTCCCCGCCGATACGCCCCGCCACGTCGCCCCGGCGGAGCAATTTTCGGATCCTCTCCGCGGTTTCCACAATCAGCCTGTCCCCGCGGGGATGTCCCATACAGTCGTTGATCTGCTTGAAATTGTCAATGTCAATCACGAAGAGGGCATGCCGGTTTTCGGACCCGCTCTGATTGAGGATGCCGCAGATCTGCCGGATGGCCGTCGTGCGGTTGAAAAGCCCCGTCATGAGATCGTGCTCCGCCTCCCGGCGCAGCGCCATGGTTTCCCGTTTCCGCTGATCGATATCCGTGAGGACTGCGGTCAGCCTGGCAGGCTCCCCCCGCCGGTCATAGAAAACCGACGCCTGCAGGCTGCACCAGATATATTCCCCTCCCGCGGACCTCAGGAGGCATTCCGCCGTGCCGCTCGGGCGCTTTTCCCGGAGCAGATCCTCGAGCCATTTCCGCGCTTCGTCCCTCATCGGCGGGTAAATAAGGCCGCTCTCCTCCATCCGATCCCAGAGATCGCCGGAACAGACGCCATGGACTCCGAAGGTTTCCTGAAACGCGGGGGAACCATAGCTTTCCCCCGTCTTAAAATCATAGTCAAAAACCGAGGCGGCCAGATTTTCCACAATCCGACGGTACCGTTCTTCGCTTGCCGCCAGTTCCTCCTGCGCCCGCCGGGATCCGGAAATTTCCTCCGTCACCCCGCAGAACAGGAAGATCCCTTTCGTTTTAAGGTACATGCAGTACTCCGCCCATACCAGGCGGCCGTCCCTCCGGGCGAGCTCCAGTTCGGTCCGGGCCCGCCCGTTCTGCCGGATTTGCTCCAGCAGTTTTCTTCTTTCCGTGGTCACATTGAGAAGGACCGGAGGCCTTCCGGCAGGGAGGAGGGAGGGCAGTTCTTCCCTCCGGTATCCAAGGAAGCGATAAAATACGGCGCTGGCATGCTCAATGGTCAGTTCCCGATCATCGCGCAGACATAAAACACCGTACCCGGTTTTTTCCAGAAGACGACCAAGATCCCAGTTTCTGTCCATCGGATCCGTCCTTTTCCTGCGCGAGTGCGCTTTTCCCGCATCCTGATCCGGTTTCCCGCGCCCCGCCGGCTGGAAAATTCCCCGGATTCCGCCGGGCTGAAAGGGAAAATAAACACTTGCTTAATTTTATCAAAACCATGAGGGATTTGCAACTTTAAGGATCCCATCCTTCCGATCCGCAGAAAAATTTTACTTGACAGCGGGTTTCCGGTGTATTATGATGAACGCAATCTATTGAGGAAAGGACAAAGCCATGATTTTTTACAATGCCTCTCGATTTACCGGTTTTGCAGGCTCCCGCTATTCTTATGCGTATGGAGCCTATTCGGCGTGTAAAAAACGGGCTGTTTGCTCCCTTTTTCCGAAACCGGGGAAATCCGAAGGCAGATAAACTGCCGGATTGGCCCGCGGTACGG
>DAITAP010000103.1:5389-6972 GCA_036824225.1 Caproicibacter sp.
CCCCGCCGCTTTTTTTATTCTTCGATCCCAGAAAAAATCCTTATGTCAGAGGAAAAAACTCATTAGGAGGAAACCTGCGATGATCGTCATCATGAAACACGGAAGCACCCGGCAGCAAGCAAAAGAACTGGCCGCCCTGCTCGAAAAAAGATACCAAGTTCAGGTCAACATCTGGATCGGCGCACAGTTTACCGTTCTGGGCCTTATCGGAGACACTTCCCAGATCGATATCGACTCCGTCGCCGCCCAGGAATGCGTGGAAAAAGTCAAGCGCGTTCAGGAACCATATAAAAAGGCCAACCGCAAGTTCCATCCCGATGACACCGTCATTACCCTTCCGGGCGGGCAGAAAATCGGCGGCAGGAGCCTCGCGCTGATAGCCGGGCCGTGCTCGGTAGAATCGCGCAGGCAGATCTGCTATGTGGCAGACCGCGTAAAAGCCGCAGGGGCGCAGTTTCTGCGGGGCGGCGCGTTTAAGCCCCGGACTTCGCCCTATTCGTTTCAGGGACTGAGGGCCGAAGGCCTGGATCTCCTGGCCGAGGCAAAAAAGGAGACCGGCCTTCCCATCGTGACCGAGATTATGAGCGAGACCGATATCGACCTGTTTCTGAAAAAAGGCGTGGACATTCTGCAGGTCGGCGCCCGCAACATGCAGAATTACTCGCTCTTAAGGGAACTCGGAAAACTCCGGACCCCCATCCTTCTGAAGCGCGGGCTTTCCAGCACAATCGAGGAGCTTCTGATGAGTGCGGAGTACATCCTCGCGGGCGGGAATTCCCAGGTAATCCTGTGTGAGCGGGGCATCCGGACTTTTGAGCCCTATACCCGCAACACCCTGGACATCTCCGCCGTCCCGGTTCTCAAACGCCTGACGCACCTGCCCGTCGTGGTGGATCCGAGCCACGCCTCCGGCATTTCCTGGCTGGTGGAGCCGCTGGCTCTCGCCGCGGTCGCCGCCGGGGCGGACGGGTTGCTTATCGAGGTCCACAACGATCCCGCCAGGGCGCTTTCCGACGGGGCGCAGTCCCTTACGCCGGACCAGTTTGACCATACCGCGGCGCGCATCCGCGCCGCCGCGCCCGTCTTCGGGCGGAAACTGGATTAGCGGACGCTTTTTTGCTATAATGATATAAACTGCGAAAGCGGAGGGACACGCCCATGAAAAAAAACATAGCGGTGGCGGGGCTTGGCCTCATCGGAGGATCGCTCGCGAGGGCGTTCCGAACCTATACGGACTGCACCGTCGCGGGTTTTGACCGCGATCCGGAAGTCGTCAGGGCCGCGCTCCGCTGCGGAGCAATCTCGCGGGCAGGCTCGGAAAAGGACATCCGGAAATCGGATATTCTGCATCTGTGCCTGTATCCCCGCGCGGCCGTACAGTTTACGGAAAAAAATCTCGGGGCTATCCCGGCGGAATGTGTCGTGACCGATACCTGCGGCGTCAAGGAAAGCCTCTGCAGGGAGATGGGAAAACTCGCCCGGCGGGGAGGCTTTTCCTTTCTGGGCAGCCACCCCATGGCGGGGAATGAGAAAAGCGGATTTTCTGCCGGCAGAGCGGATCTTTTTAAGGGTGCCGACTATAT
>DAITAP010000104.1:0-6880 GCA_036824225.1 Caproicibacter sp.
GCGGGAACTCGGTCAAATGGGTCCGGCCAGACCGCGCAGAATGCGGGGATGGCGGGAACCCGGTCCGGCGCGAATGCCTCGGGGTGGCAGAATGCCGGAGTATCGGGAGTCAGGCAGTCTGGATCCAGCCAGTCCGCGGCGAATGCCGGGGCATCGGGGAGGAGCCGGAATAATCCCGGCCAGGCTTCCTCAGGGGAAGGAACTTTAGGGACGCAGACGAACTCTTCCAAGCCGAAGTCGAATGTCCCTTATTATATGTGGAAATTTCAGTAAATCAGATATCAAAAACAGCTTTGAGGGAAATAAAGCGGGCGGGGTTCGCTGAGAAATCATTCTCAGCGAACCCGCTGCTTTTTGAAGCGATGCCGGCAGAGCTTTCCCGTTATGGGATATCGTTTCCGGCCGCGCGGTAAATTGCGTACCAGTCTTCGCGGCTTAAGTTGATGTCTGCGGCTTTTGCGCATTCCTTCAGTCTGTTCGAGTTCATGGTTCCGGTAACAGGCTGGATATGGGCTGGGTGCCTTAAAATCCACGCAAGAGCGATGGTAGTATTTGACACACCGTATGCTGCGGCGACCCTGTCAATTTCGTCATTCAGTTTCGGAAACTTATCGTGATTCAGGAATACCCCGTCAAAAAAGCCGTACTGGAAAGGAGACCAGGCCTGAACTGTGATGTCATTCAGCCTGCAGTAGTCCAGGACGCTTCCGTCCCGATCGACTGCGGATTCGTTTTCCATGTTTACGTTTACGCCGTTGGAGATCATGCTGGCGTGGGCAATGCTCAGCTGCAGCTGATTTGCGACGATTGGCTGGGTAAAAGACTTTTTCAGCAATTCTATCTGCATCGGCTTTTCATTGGAAACACCGAAATTTCGGACTTTGCCTGAATTTTTCAGGATATCCAGTGCTTCCCCTACTTCGTCCGGATCCATGAGAGGATCCGGGCGGTGCAGGAGAAGGACGTCCAGATAATCGGTTTTCAGCCGTTTCAGGCTGCCTTCCACGGCCTCCAGAATATGCTTCTTTGAAAAATCATACATCCCTTTCCGGATCCCGCATTTCGACTGAAGAATAATTTTTTCGCGGATATCGTCATTCATGTGGATGGCATCCGCGAAGATCTCCTCGCATTTGCCGCCCCCGTAGACATCCGCGTGATCAAAAAAATTCAAGCCGGATTCCAGGGCGGTACGGATGAATTTTTCCGCTTCGGCTTTGTTCAGAGAATTGATGCGCATGCAGCCGACCGCGATTACGGGCACCTTAAGACCTGAACTCCCAAGTTTCATCGTCCTCATTCTGATACACTCCTTATTTAAATTTAGAAACTCCTCCAGCGGGATCCCGCAGGCTTACCCGGCGCTTTGAATAGAGTTCCCGCGCTCTTATCAGTATAAACCCTGAAGCCGGGTTCAAGTCAAGCCTGAAAAATAGATCAGGATGCCGAACGGCATTGACGTGAGCAGCAAGGGAGTATGGCAGTCAACGCGCACTCGCTTTCTACTGCCAGAAAACTGGTCCGGCTAGTCTTTCGTCTGCGGAAGGACAACCGCCTGTACATCCCGCCGGAAGAGGATTAAACTCTCCGGTACCGCCGCCCTGTTTTTAAAATCACGAGGGCAGGGCTTAAGGAAGGTATTGCCTTTTCCATGCATCCGATGCCTTTCAAAGCGGTTTTTTTATCTTTTCATTGGCATTTCCCCTCTTGACTTCATACCATAGGACTTACTTCCATTCCTATTTTATCCTTCTGCTAACCCCGTTGCAAGCAGCGGGGTATGTATGAACGCCCCAAGGGCGGGGTATTAGACTCCTAATAGTTAATAAAAAAACCGCCCGAAGGCGGTTCCTGTGTGCGACGGTATTGCATACCGCTTAAACGTTAATTCGGTGACACAGGTATACAGCGTATTTCTACCTGCTTTTATATTATATGCGCTGTCTGCTGAAAATCAATACCAAATTTTACAAGAAATTTCTTAATGAGGTCTGTTATGCGCTTATCATAAATTTGCTTGCGTAGAAGATTCATGAGCGGTTCATGGTTGAGCGCGTCGAAATATTTAGAAAGATCTACTTCTACTGCATGCCTGCAGAGCCCTGTTCCGCATATTCCTTCCTTTCATAATAAATCAGGAAGTTCCTGCTTTTTTTTCGGCGTGAAAATGCTTTTTGAAAGGGAAGAAGGCTAGAATAGAAGGGGCTGGGAGAACGGAAACTGCGAAGCTAATTTTCCTTGCGTATCGTGAAATTATTTTCGAGGAGAGCCCAGTTCTGAGGGAAAGGATAACCGAGAGCCCAGTAACTGATCCCGCCGAGTCCGTAGTGCTTGACGGCGTTGAATTTCGCCTGCGCGCTTCGCGCGTCCTCAAACCATACCTCATGCTGATTTCCCTGTTCGTCCGTATACCGGAAAAAGGGAGCCTCGGCGACCGGATCATACTGAATCACGGCGCCGTAGCGGATGGCTCTTTCCATGGCCTCCTGCATGCTGAACGTTTCCGCCTCCTGTCCTTCCGCATGGGGAAGGAGCCAGTCGCGTGCGTAGATTTGAAATCCAAGAAATATCTTTTCCGCCGGAATGGCGGTGACCGCATAATCGAGCACACGCTCGATCTGATTGAGAGGAGAAATCGGCTGGGGCGGCCCTTTCCGGTATCCCCATTCATAGGTCATCAGAATCACGAAATCGGCAATTCTGCCATGCGCGGCGTAATCGTGTGCTTCGTAAAGCAGACCGGGCTGTTCGGCGGACGTTTTCGGTGCGAGCGCCGTGGAAACGAAGAATCCTTCCGGATGCAGACGATCCACCGCGCGCTGAAGAAAGCGGTTATAGGCTTCCCGGTCGGCCGGGAGCACGTTTTCCAGATCCAGATTGAGCCCCCGGTATCCCTTTTGCCGCATCAGGCGGATGATTTCATCCAGCAGGCGTTCCGTAAGCTGCGGGCTGTTCAGGATGGCCGAAACGAGGTTTTCTCCGCGCGAGGTTACCGTAAAATTGGTAACGGCCATCATGGGGATCACGTTTTCGGATTCGGCGGACTGAAGGGCGGGTTCGTCCTCAATGGACTGCAGGGTCCCGTCCTCCCGGATCAGATAGGCAAACGGACTTAAGTAAGTCAGATACTCTCCGGTTTCCCGGACGATGGGTCCGGCGTCTTCCCCCAGTCTGTAAAGGTAGGCGTTTACGCTGATTGTGGGACGAGCCTTAAGCGGAATCACCAGCTCGGTTCCTGGAAGAATCCTGTCCGGATCGGAAATCCGGTTTCCCTGAATCAGGGAATTCAGGGAAACACCGTACTGATTCGCAATCTCCCAAAGCGTTTCCCCGGGTTCCACCAGATGCCGGGGGACGGGTACATACAGAACCATGCCGGGTAGAATCAGGGCGGGATCCGAAATCTGGTTATTGAGCTGGATAATGCGGACTGTCGTCCGATAGGTCTGCGCGATTTCCCAGAGAGTGTCCCCGGGCTGCACCGTGTAAAAGTCTTCACTCGGGATGACCAGTGCCTGGCCGACAACCAGCTGGCCGGGGTTCTGGATGCCGTTGATCAAGACGGTTTCCGCCATGGAAGCGCCGTACCGGTTCGTAATCTGCCAAAGAGTTTCTCCCGGCTGGACTGCGTGAATCAGCATCGGCCGTCACCTCTTCTCTCTGGTATCCATATATATGAAAGCGTCTGCCGAAACTTGAACTGTTTTCTGCCTGGGCCCGGCGTTTTTAGAAAGAAAGGATTGATTTTATGGAAACCCTCGAAGTCTTTTTCGATTATATCTGCCCGTACTGCCTCAAAGCGCAGGAATTTTTGAAAGAACTGGTCCTGCCGAAACCGGAAATCCATGTCCTGTGGCGCCCCTGTGAATCGCATCCGAGGCCGGAATCCTGGGGGCCGCACAGCGATTTGTGCATTCAGGGGTATCTCTTTGCCCTCGATCATCATGCGGATCTATGGGAATACCACGATCGAATGTTCCGGGCGGCCCAGAAAGACGGCGTCCCGATTGAAGACGCGGACGCGCTTTCAGAATGCGTGAAAGGCCTTCTGGATCCCGATGCTTTCCGTAAGGCGCTGAAAACCGGGGTCTACCGGACCAGGCAGCTTGCCCTGAACGACTATGCGTATGAAAAATCGGGTGTCTGGGCCGTTCCGGCTTACCGGATGGGAGGCAGAAGGCTGGACGCGGTGGAAGACGTCGGCGTAACCAGGGATCAGCTGGCCCGCTTTTTAAACCCTTAAAAGGCAGTAAAAAACTTCGCAGGGAAGGGAAAGCCTGCGAAGAAAGTGCCGCTCAGTGTCAGATCGGGGAAGAAAGCCTTTCCCCCCGAAAAAGAGACAGGGGGGAAGAAGAAAAGGGAAAGGACGCTGTCTATGCCCGGTTCAGGTAATCGAGGAGGCCCGCGTCGCGGCCGTCTTTGATATAAAGCCGCGGGACGCGTTTTGCCACGCCGCAGATGATTTCATAGCTGATGGTGTCGGCAAGGCCCGCGAGCTCGTCGGCAGAAACGGATTCGTTCCCGTCGCGGCCGATGACCGTCACCGTATCGCCTGCCCGGACGCCCGGGATTTCCGTCACGTCCAGCATCAGCTGATCCATGCAGACGCGTCCGATAATCGGGGCGCGTTTTCCCCGCACCAGCATGCAGGCGTGTCCGGAAAGCCGGCGGAGGTACCCGTCCGCGTAGCCGATGGGTACGGTCGCGACCTCGGTTGCCCGCCGCGCCCGGAACAGCCTTCCGTAGCTTACGCAGGTGCCTTCCGGGATTGTCTTGACCAAAGCGACCGTGCTTTTCAGGGACAGCGCGGGGGAGAGGGAGATGCGGTGGATCATGGAGCCTGACGGCATCAGCCCGTACAGGATGATGCCGGGGCGGACCATGTCAAGCTGAGTTTCCGGAAAATCGAATATCGCGGCGGAATTTGCGCAGTGCCGCAGTTTGAAATGCAAGCCGCGCTTTTCCAGCCGGGAGATCGCCTCCGTCAGAGCCCGAAACTGGCGCCTTGTATAACCGCGCCCTCCCTCTCCCTCGTCCGCGGCGGCAAAGTGCGTAAAAATTCCTTCGGCCTCCAGGCCGGGAAGACGGCACGCGTGCTCCATTTCGTCGATGGCGCCCGCGTCCCGCAGCGGATCCTGATAAAAAAATCCAACGCGGCTCATTCCCGTGTCTACCTGGAGGTGTGTGTGCACCGTGACCCCGGCCTTGACCGCTTCCCGGGAAAGCTCTTCCCCGAATTCCGGGCCGATCACCGCCTGCGCAATTCCGTTATATGCAAGTTCCGCGGCCTTGCAGGGCGGGGTATAGCCGAGGATCAAGATTGGGCGGGTAGCGCCGGCCCGGCGGATCTGCAGGGCTTCCTCCAGATTGGAAACGGCAAACCAGTCCGCCCCCAGCGCCTCGTATTCCTGCGACAGCCGTTCGGCTCCATGGCCGTAAGCGTCCGCCTTTACGACACAGCATATTTTTGTCCCGGGTTTGAGCTGTGCCCGGATTTTTCGATAATTTTCCTCAATGGCGTCCAGGTCAATTTCGGCCCAGGTGCGTTTGAAACACGAATCCATTCTTTCGCCAGCCTTATTCATATGGATTGAAAATAGCGCACGCCGGACTCGAAAATTTTCTGGTCTTTTTTTCCGGGTACGTTTTTATAAAGATCGCTGCCCTGACGTTCGGAGTGGCCCATTTTCCCGAGAATACGCCCGTCCGGGCTGGTTATCCCCTCGACGGCTAAGGCAGATCCATTGGGATTCCACTCGATCCTGCCATCCGGTACGCCGTCGGGAGTGCAGTACTGCGTGGCAATCTGTCCGTTTTTGGAAAGCCGCGCCAGCGTCTCCGGATCCGCCGCGAACCGGCCTTCCCCGTGGGAAATCGGTACGGTGAAGACGTCCCCGGCCCTTGTCCCGGCAAGCCACGGCGACTTTACGGAAGTGACGCGCGTATAGACCATGCGGGAGACATGCCGGCCCAGCGTGTTGAACGTCAGGGTCGGAGCGCCGGCGGAGGGGGGCACGATATGGCCGTAAGGCACGAGCCCCAGTTTCACGAGGGCCTGGAACCCGTTGCAGATTCCGAGAATCAGGCCGCCGCGGAGATTGAGCAGCCGTTCCACCGCCTCGGCGACCTCCGGGTTTCGAAAGGCCGTCGCGATAAACTTTCCGGATCCGTCCGGTTCGTCGCCTCCGGAAAACCCGCCCGGCAGCATGAGAATCTGCGCCCGATCGACAGCTTGCCTGAGGCGGGCGATGGTTTCCTCAATGTCGGAAGCGGTGCGGTTCCGTACGACGAGGATCTCCGGGAGGGCGCCCGCGCGCTCGAATGCCCGGGCGCTGTCATATTCGCAGTTTGTCCCCGGAAAGACCGGAATCAACACGCGCGGCCTTGCCGCCGATACGGACGGCGAAGCGGAAGCTCTCGAAAGGAAAAGCGGGACGTTCCCCGCCGGCTGTTCCGGCGCCCGGGTGGGAAACACGCTTTCCAGGGTTCCCGTCCACGCGTCGGTCAGAAGGTCAAGAGGAAGGATATCCTTTCCAAGGCGGATTTCCTCCTCCGGGATGGTTTCACCGAGCGGCAGATAGGCGAGTCCGTCGGCTGCTTTCCCATTTTCCAGCTCAGCCACCACCGTCCCCGCCATGGGAGAAAAAAGCAGGCGGGGATCCATCGCCCCGGGGCGGAACTGAAAGCCGATTCGGTTGCCAAAGCACATCCGCGCCACGGCGGCCGCGGCTCCGCCCTCCCGGATGACGGAAGCGCTCCGGATCTGTCCCGCGGCGATCATTTTGCAAAGGAAGGTATAATAGCGCCGGAGCGCGGCCCAGTCCGGAAGCAGGGTCTGGGGGTTTTCCGGGATGGGAAACAGAACGACCCTGCTTCCGGG
>DAITAP010000105.1:0-6779 GCA_036824225.1 Caproicibacter sp.
ATCTGGATCCGACTACATCCATAAGCTGTACTTTTGAGAAAGCCACGGCAATACTCCTTGAATCAAAATGAATTTAGCTCCCCATCCGCTTGTGATCCGCCCCGGAAAGCCAATTTTTTAAGGAGGGAAGCTTCCCTACAACATCCGGTAATTTTTCTATCTTATTCTACTTTTTCTTTCCTCTTTCGTCAAGAAATCCGGCTTTACAAATTCTTTTCGCTCTAAGTCTAAGCAGAGAGAAAGAGAGAGAGCGAGGAGGGTCCTCGCCCCCCCCGCTTGAGCGGGAAAACGAAACTTTCTCCCCAGAGACGCCGTGAAAATGGCAAAACCCCGGCAGAGTTCAATCTCCTCCGTAGTTTCGGGAACCTGGATCAAGCCGGGAAATTCACCCTCCAGAAAAATTGACAGGTCAGAAGGCCGTTCAGGCTGCAGGGAAAGAATCAGGCGCCCGCATTCTGACAGGCGCCGCCCGAATTCTTATAAAGCAGAAGGTTTCCCCGAAAAAGGGGCTTTCAAACGTACGGAAAATCACGAGATCTTCGAACCGCTTTTCCCCTCCCCGCGGAACGCCTTCCGGAACTGTGTGTCATACAGTCGGCGGTATATCCCGTCGAGACGCAGAAGTTCCTCATGGGTGCCGCTTTCCACGATGCGCCCGTCTTTGATTACGAGAATACAGTCGGCTGCCAGTATGGTGGAAAGCCGGTGGGCGATGACGAGACTGGTGCGTCCGGCCATCAGCGGTCCCATCGCCTGCTGGATCAGCCGTTCGGATATGGAGTCAAGCGATGAGGTCGCTTCATCCAGGATCAGAACGGCGGGATTTTTCAAAATGACCCGAGCAATGGAAAGACGCTGTTTTTCTCCGCCTGAAAGCTTCACGCCGCGGTTCCCGACCTGAGTATCGTAGCCATCCGGCAGAGACAGAATGAAATCGTGAATATGGGCCGTGCGGCAGGCATCCTCAATCTGATCCCGGGTCGCATGCCCGTTGGCGTAAAGCAGGTTTTCCCTCACAGTGCCGTTAAAAAGGTAACTGTCCTGCGTCACCACGCCGATCGCGGCCCTCAGACAGCTGAGGTCAATCTGCCGCACATCGATGCCGTCAAGAAGCACGCTTCCGCCGGTCACGTCGTAGAGCCGGGGAATCAGGCTGGTAATGGTGGTCTTGCCCGCTCCGGAAGGACCCACGAGGGCGTAGATGCCTCCCGGAGGAATATGAAAGCTGACATCCTCAAGGATCGGCACTTTCCGGTTATAGGAAAAACAGACATGGCGGAACTCGATATCGCCCCGCACGGAAGAAGGCTTCCGCGGGTGTGGACCGTTGCGGATTTCCTGTGGGCGGTCAAGATAGTCAAAAATACGCTCGAACAGCGCCATCGACCGGACAATGTCCACCTGAACGTCCATCAGCTGGGTTACCGGCATATAAAGCCGGCCGAGCATCGTCACGACGGCGATGATGGTACCGACGGTGATCGCCGGATCTCCGGCAGCGATCAGCACGCCGCCGATAAAATAGATCAGCGTCGGCCCGATTTCCGCAACAATTCTGATGACCATGCGGAACCACTGTCCGGCCATGTTTTCCCGGATGCTGAGCCGGACCGTATCCTGGTTCAGTCTCCGGAACCGCTCAAATTCCCGTTTCTCCGCCGTGAACAGCTTCACAAGCAGCGAACCGCTGACGCTGAAAGCCTCGCTGAGGATCTGATTGATTTCGTCATTTTTCTCCTGCGTTTTGCTGACAATGGTCCAGCGGGTCCGTCCCACTTTCTTTGTAGGCAGGACGAACAGAGGAACCGTCAGAATGCTGAGAAGCGCCAGCTTCCAGCTAAGCGAAAACAGCGCGATCAGCGTTGTCGCCAGAGTGAAAAAATTGCCGACGGCGTTTGAGAGCGTGCCGCTTACCACGGACTGCACCCCCGAAATATCGCTTGTCATCCGGGTGATGATTTCTCCCTGCCGCTCGGCGGTAAAAAAGCGGTGGCCCATTCCCTGGATATGCAGGTACATCTCGTTTTTCATATCGTAAATAATGTGCTGGGAAATCCAGACATTGATATAGTTCTGAAGCACGTTTAAAAGGCTCAGCACCGTGATCGCCCCGAACGAAACCCCCACCAGCAGCCCGAGATAGGAAAGGTTCTTTCCGGGCAGTGCCCGGTCCACAATTTCCCGTGTCAGAAGAGACGGCACAAGACCCAGAGATGAGGAGGCAAGAATCACGGTGAACACCGCCGCAAACTGCAGAGCGTAAGGCCTGAGATACCTCCCGATGCGGCAAAGAAGCGCACCTGTGATCTTCGGCATATGCTTTTTTTCTTCCTCCGTCAGAAAGCCCCGAGGCCCCCGCGGGCCATGGGGGCCTCGGGGGCCGAAACCAAATCCTCCCGGCATGAACATCCCTTCTTCCGGTGAAAAAGCTGACTTTTCCAGACAGCTTTTCGGCTGATTGATGGAACCCATTATACCGCATTCCATAAAAAAGCGGAAGAAAAAGCCTCTAAAACTTCTCTTCCGCCTTTCCGGTTGAAACTCCTCTTTTCCGCGGCTTAAAAAGTTCAGAAACCTGAAAGACGAGGCACACGACGTTTTATTAGAATAAAAACGGATCCTTTTCCGACAGCATAAAAAAACGATCCACGACCTGCAGCCGGTCTTTTAGAGGTCTTGCCTATCATGTTTCCACCGGTTGAACGCCATTCTGCTGATATGCAAGCTCAACTCGGGTGAGGGTTCTGAAATGCTCGATGCGCTAAGCCGAAAGGCGACAAATGGTGCTGAAAGTAATCATCCGAAATTCATCAGCACTCTGGAATCCCAGTTCAACTATAAATCTTTTGTATCTTCCGCGGAATAGCAGCTGAAGGAGCTTGGTGGCAAAGTAGCCGTTGACGGCTGTTTACGGGTAAAGTAAAATAGAGATGAAACATCGGGTGGGTGCGGATTTGACCGCGCCCTGCTTTGACGAAAGGACATGCAAAATGAAAACATATCACGAACCCTCCCGCGATATTCCCGTGCTGGATGATATTGACGTTCTGGTGGTCGGCGGAGGTCCGGCAGGATTTGCCGCGGCCGTCTGTTCCGCACGGCGTGGCGCGCGTACTTTACTGGTGGAACAGTCGGGAGAAATCGGCGGTGTTGCCACTACAGGACTGATGAGTCATTGGACAGGAAATACCCGCGGCGGCTTTTACGAAGAGTTGCTGGACCGCTCACGCGACAGCGATAACCCGGCGCTTCGGCAGTCTATCAATCCGGAAAAGCTGAAAACTGTTATGCTGCAGATGCTGGAAGAATCCGGATCAAAGCTCCAGCTCTATACTTTCGTGAGCGGCGCCCTTGTAGAAAATGACGTTCTCAAAGGAGTGATAACCGAAAGTAAATCCGGACGAAAAGCCCTTCTGGCAACAGTAACCGTTGATGCAACCGGAGACGGTGACGTAGCCGCCAAATCCGGCGTACCCTATGTTATCGGAAGGGAAAGCGATGGGGCCATGCAGCCGATGACGCTGATGTTTAAAGTTGGAGGCGTGGACCTCGGCCGGGCCGTACTGCCCGGAAGTTTCGAAACCAACCCCAGCATACCGGCTGGTCCTATCCAGAACGTGGGCAAAAAGGTCCTGCCCTTCCCGGCGGGCCACGTTCTTCTCTACCGCTCCACACTACCAGGTATCGTCACCTGCAATATGACCAACTGTCTTCAGGTCAACGGCTGCAGCGCGGAGGATTTGACCCATGCGACGATTGTCTGCCGCAGCCAGATCAAGCCAATCGTGGCTTTTCTAAGAAAATACGTGCCGGGATTCGAAAAGTGCTATGTAATCAGTTCCGCTTCCATGATCGGCGTCCGTGAAACTCGGCATTTCAAAGGTGAAAAAGTCTTGACGGAACAGGATATCCTTTCGGCCCGCTTTTCTGATGACTGGGTAGTGGAAAACGCTCATTTTGGCTTTGACGTTCACAATATGTCTGGCAATGGACTTGATGCCACCGGCGAACAGGAAAAATTTCCTCAGCGTAAGACATACGTCATTCCTTACGGATGCCTGGTGCCGCTGAAAATCGATAACCTGCTTTTGGCGGGTCGGGACATCTCGGGTACACATCTTGCTCATTCCAGTTACCGCGTGATGCCTATTTGTGCCAACATGGGCCAGGCCGCAGGCATCGCTGCCGCTCTCTGCGCGGCTGATGGCATCACGCCTCGTCAACTGGATCCACACAGGATTCAGAGAATTATTAAGGCAGACGAAGCCTCTGCAAAACACGGTCAATCAAAACAACTGATTAAGGAAAAACAGCATCCCATTTTTTGAGGTTATAACATCTTGGAAACAGATGAGATAGAATCCCCTTTCGGAAATACAGCAGCAAATGAGGAAACTTTCCGCTGTCAAAGACCTTGCAGTATGGCAAACCAGATAAAGCATGAAGATGGATAAAATATGGAAAGGTGAAATCTGGGATGATCGCGCCCAATAGAGCATGATATAGACTAAACCCACATCTAAGCAATAAGCATGGAAGACAAAAGCAGCTCCTGAATCAACAGGGGCTGTTTTTTGCCTGATTTTGTGCTGTTATTCCATATCTACAGTAGAACAGAGTCCGGGAACGTAAATTCATTCGAAACTGCAGGATCGCTCAGTCTTCCAAAGCCTGTGACATATCGCGGATCAGGTCATTGATGTTTTCGATTCCAACGGAGATTCGAAGCGTATCATCGAAAACGCCAGCCTCTTCCTTGACCTTTTCCGGCAGCCCGTAATGCGTTGAGGTGGCGGGATGGACAATTAAGGACTTGGCGTCACCCACATTCACAAGATAGTCGAAAATCCGAACTTTTTTAAGAACGCGTTTTGCTGCTTCCAGCCCGCCTTTGACCCGGATGTTGAGGATCGCTCCGGAACCAAGCGGAAAATATTTCTTGGCAAGCCTGTAGTACGGACTGCCCGGCAGCGACGGGTAAGCTACCTCCTTGATTTTCGGATGGTTTTTCAGAAACATTGCCAGTTTCAAGGCATTGTCAGCATGGCGCTGCATCCGGAGGGAAAGCGTTTCAAGGCCTTGCAGGACGAGGAACGCCCCAATCGGGCTTAAGGAACTGCCGAACTCGGTCAGATAGCGCATTCGAAGCCGCCGTGTAAACGCTGTGTTCCGAAGGCTCTTTTCCTCAATTTTTCCAGTGTAATTTTTATAAAATTCATCAAACTGCGGGAATTTTCCATTCCACCAGTTAAAGCCGCCCTTTTCAACGACCAGGCCGCTGATGATGGTTCCATGCCCGCTCAGATACTTGGTTGAGGAATGCACGACAATATCCGCCCCGAACTCAAACGGGCGCAGAAGATACGGGGTTGCAAACGTATTGTCAACAACAAGCGGAATGCCGTGCTCATGGGCAATTGCCGCCACCGTTTCCAGATCGATGACGTTCATGCCGGGGTTTCCGAGACTTTCCACATAAACCGCCTTGGTTTTGTCCGTAATGGCAGCGCGGTAGGAATCGGGATCGTCGGCGTTTTCAATCCAGTTGGTTTTGATTCCATAAGGGGGAAGGACTTTGCTCAGCAAGGTCGTGGTACCGCCATAAATTGTCTTTACGGCGGCAATCTCATCGCCCTGCTGGGCCAGATTGAACAATGTATTCGAGACCGCGCTCATTCCGGAACTCATGGAAACCGCTGCCGCTCCGCCTTCCAGTGCGGCTATCCTCTTTTCGAGCACGTCATTGGTCGGGTTGGAATACCGCACATAGGAATAGCCTTCCTCCTGATAGGAGAAAAGACGTTTGCACCGCTCAAAGCTTCCCAGTTCAAAAGCCGTAGTCTGATAAATCGGCACCGCCTTGGATTTGTAATGTTCAGCCGGATTGTATCCGTAGTGAAGCTGTTTTGTTTCAAAAGCAAGTGATGGATCACGATAAGCCTCATAGCTCATATTGACAAATCCCTTTCTGTCTCTGTAAGATTTTCTGAAAAATATCCAAAGACATTTTAAATACAGCGATTCAGCCTTCGCCGTTTATAGCTTTCCGCGCTTTCTTTTCCAGTGCCGCGAGAAGAAAGTTCGCCGCGACTGCAAGCAGAGAGGAAAGCAGGGTCCCCCAGAGTATCTTGACCATGTTCATGGTCTGAAGGCCTTCGAACAGCAGGGTGCCGAGTCCCCCGGAATTGATCGTCGCCCCAATGGTGGCAATCCCGATGGTAGATACCGACGCGATCTTGATTCCTGCCAGGATCGCCGGACTTGCTAGCGGAAGGCGGATTCTGAAAAAGATCTGCAGTCCCGACATTCCCATTCCGTAAGCCGATTCGATGACCGAAGGATCCACGGAATGAAAGCCGTTCAGAATGTTTCGAATAAGAATAAACTGGTTGTAGATGACCAGCACGATGACGGCGGTCTTCTCCCCCAGTCCGAAGAATGGGATCAGAAGAGCAAAAAGCGCCATGCTGGGGATCGCGTAGACCGCGCTGAAAAAACCCACCACAATCTGAGACAGCCACCGGGAGCGCATGAGAAGGAGTGACAGGGCGGAAGCAATCACAATGGAAATCAGCAGAGTCAGTCCTGTCAGCTCCACATGCTGAAGAAGCGGCACAAAAACTTTTTCAGGGTAGCGGAGCAGAAACTGAATCACTTTAAATCCCTCTTTCTTTCCATTCCAGCTGTTCCTCACGGGCCGAATCGACCAGCTTTTTTACGAACGCGTTGGCCGGGTTGGAACAAATCTCGGATGGCACGGCAAACTGCTGAACCTTACC
>DAITAP010000106.1:0-6760 GCA_036824225.1 Caproicibacter sp.
CGGTTTAGCAGCATGAAAAAGTCCAGAAAAATGTCCGCACCCCCTTTGGGTCAATTATACTCCGGCGATTACACGTCCTTGCTTTGGAATAGAAACGGGAGGGGTCGGGGGCGGGTTTGGCCCCCGTTATGCCGGGGTGTTCAGAAAAAGGCTTTTGTGCCGATATGATTCGTTCTTTGCACGCTGTCGGCCCTCACAAACGGCGAGGAGAAAATTCCAAAGCTCATTGGAAACCTGAGACATGGATTTGCTTTTTATCAGAGAGCCGGCATTGAAGTCGAGCCAACTGGTATTGTCATGTTCGGAAGGAGCGGATGAGGCGATACATACGGCGGGCACCGGGGAGGGGATCGGCGCGACGGCACCGCAGGCAGTAAGAATTATTTGCGCCCCGGCTGCCGCTAGCGCAGCGGCTGAAGCCGGGCTTGCGCTGGGAGCAACGAGAAGGTTGAATCCGCTCCGGCGGAAAACGCGGCGCCCGCTCAGCACATCCGAAACCGGGGCGGTGCCGCCTTCTTGCAGATAAAAGGCCGCTTTTTCCTCCGGGGTTGAAAAAAAGGGGAGGGAAAGGGTCTCGGCACCGCTGTGGACGATCCTTTTTTCAGCTTCTTCAAATATGGATTGATCCAAACACTGTCTGGATAAAATTTCTTCCGAACCGGGAAGCTGCGGGCAGGCGAGGATGACAGTCCCGCCCTGCGCAACAATTTTATCGGAAAGGACGCCGAGAAGCGGATTCGCCGTGATGCTGGTAAAAACGTTCGGAGAAGCGCAGAACATGCCGACTGCCAGTTCGAAAGCTGGAATCGCCTCTCTGGGAAAGCGTCCTGCGGCTGCGGCGAGTTTGTGGATGAGCTTCATGCCCTCCTCCATGACGTCTTCCGAGGTGCGGCAGTTCCAAAAACGGATGCGGCGGTTATCCATCCCTTCTATCAGTCTTTTCAATATTTTTATGTTGAGTCCCTCTTCGCCGAGAACGGGAATCAAAACGCCGCCCGCATTTTGATGATGGATCAAAGAAGCAAGCGCCTTGAGGCTTTCTTCCCTGTTTTGTGAAAGATACGGATAGGAAAAAGAAACGACTTGATCCACGTTCGGAAAGAGGATGGTGTCGCACAAATCCGCAAGGGAATGAGAAAATTCGGCCGCTTCTTCTGAAAGGGGTACGATCCAAATCTCGTTTCGCGTCCCAACGCGCCCATCCGGACGCACATACCCCGAAAAGGTGCAGTTCGTATGAATTTCCGGCGGATTACACCCGCCCCGGAAGATTTTTTGGGAGTTGGAACTTTGAGCCAAGTCCTTTGCGGCGACAGGCTCGCCAGCCTGAATGTTTCTGGCGGCCCGCCCGATCGGAAGTCCGCATTTTATAACAGACATGCTCTTCTGAATGTCGCACAGGGCGATTTTGCAGCCGATTTCCGATTGCTGCCGGCAAGTCACGGAAAAGTCTTTCATGGTAAAGACTTCGCCGGTAGCAATCGGCTCGACCGCGATTGCCACGTTATCCTTCTGATTCAATTTAATTAGTTTCATATATGGATCTTCCTCATTTGAAATCATGAATTTCATGAAATGAATACCTAAGGCATACCAGAAACTCCGCACGTAGGCGGCGAATTGCTGAAACATTCGGAAAGATGAGTGCAATTAAAGGGTGGAATCCATGATGTTCGGGGCGAACAGCTTCAGTTGGTAAACCTTGCTGTTGCGGATATGTTCCCGCATAAAATATTCAGCGGAGTTAGGGTCGCGCCTTTCTATCGCTTCCAGCAGCTCGCGGTGCAGGATGTGGGCGTTTTCATACGCATCCGTATCCTTTTCGAGCAGCCGCGTAATCCGCTGCACCTGATTCTGAAGGTTGCTCCATATTGAGATCAGGACGTCGTTCCGTGAGTTTTTGATAATACATCCATGAAAATTTCCGTCCGTATCGGAAAGCCCCGCCTTGTTTTTTTCTTTCAGGAACCCTTCCATCTTCAAAAAATAACCCCGAAGCTCCTTCGTTCCACTGTCTGAAATACGCTGGGCGCACAGACGTGCAGCAAGCCCCTCCATGTATTCACGGACATCGTAAACGCAGGCGATATTTTCGTACGTGATATTCGAGACGATGCTTCCCTTATTATTGAGGTTGGTGACCAAACCCTCGGCAACCAGTTGCTGGATCGCTTCTCTGACCGGGGTGCGGCTGATATTTTTGGTCGCGCAGATCTGCCGTTCCACCAGAACGGTTCCGGGTTTCAAATGATTGGAAATGATCTCTTGCTTCAAAAACTCATAAATTTGCTCTTTTTTAGATTTTTCTTCCGAAAGATTGATATTTCGGTTTTTACTGTTATCGACTGAGAAATTCATTGAAAATCACCATTTCATCACCAAATAAAATTTTAGTTTTCCCGTTTTGAGAAGTGTTGTATCGTTCGGAGCAATCCTAATAAATTTAAAATTACCCCAATTTAATAATTCACTAAATTAGTATAACAGAACTATAATAAAAAGTAAACCAGAAAGTAGCTTGCAAACGTATTTTACATATTTTTTAAACGCTTTCAAAAATTTTTTATATTTTGTATAGAAAAAGCCTTGAAATTAATAGAAATGTATGATATTATAATGCCAACTTCTTATGTATACCAAATGAATTCTATTAGTATTCAATATGTACTCAAATAAAACACCAGAAACGCAGCGCTTTGTCAAATCCAACGGAATCGTGGTATTTGTCGGTTTTCGGAGTCTTTTGTTCAATTACGGGAGAAAGGCGGCGGCTATTGCTTATGGACCGCAAGCCAATCCAAATAAATACAATCTAAAGGAGGAAGAAATTTGGATCTGTTCGATTTACATGGTAAAAAAGCAATCGTCACCGGCGCTGCGGCCGGCTTGGGACAGAAGGTCGCGCAGGGCCTTGCGGAAGCCGGGGCGATGGTCGCAATTATCGACAGGATCGACGAAACAGAAAAAGTAGCCGCGTCCATGTCGACGAACGGGCTGAAGTTCTGCGGCGTGCAGGCGGATCTGCTCGACCGGGAAAATTTGAAGCGGGGGTTCGACAAAGCGATTGAAAAACTTGGCGGGCTTGATATCCTTGTCAACAACGCGGGGATGCAGGTCCGCGGCCCGGCGGAGGAAATCCCGCTGGAAAAATGGGATCGTCTGATCGAACTGAACATCACGGCGGTTTTTGAAATGAGCCAGCTTGCCGCGAGGCTGATGCTGCAGGAAAAAGGCGGAAAGATCATCAACGTCGCCTCCATGCTCAGCTTTTTCGGCGGTTATGTATGCTCGCCTTACGCCGCGTCGAAAGGGGCGGTCGCGCAGCTGACGAAGGCTTTTTCCAATGAATGGGCGGGGAAGGGAATCAACGTAAACGCCATTGCGCCCGGCTATATGGACACGGCGCTGAACACCGCCATCATCAACGATCCCGTCAGGAACCACGAGATCACCCTGCGGATTCCCGCGCATCGGTGGGGAAAGCCGGACGACCTGAAAGGCACGGTGATCTTTCTCGCCTCGAAAGCTTCCGACTATGTGACGGGCTCCATCATCCCGATCGACGGCGGATATCTTGCAAGGTAAAAATTGGCGGAAGGGGGAACGGCAGTGAACAGAACAGCGATTCTGGAGCAGATCAAGAAGGGAAAAATCGTGGCGATCCTTCGCGGCGTTGCAGCCGACAAGATCGTAAAGACCGCCGAGGCGCTTGCGGACGGCGGCATCCGGTGCATGGAGATTGCGATCAGTCAGACCAATGCGGATACGGTACGGGGGACGATGGATTCCATACGCATTTTAAAAGAGACATTCGGCGAAAAAGTCCTTTTGGGGGCGGGAACCGTTCTCACCTCCGGTCAGGTGGAGGAGGCGACCCGCGCGGGTGCTACATATATCATATCCCCGAATTTCAGAAAAGCGGTGGTCCGCCGCACAAAAGAAATCGGGAGCGTTTCCATTCCCGGGGCTTTTACCGCGTCGGAAGCTGTGGAAGCTTATGAGACCGGTGCGGATATTGTCAAGATCTTTCCCGCAGGGCTGCTTGGTCCCGCATACATAAAAGCCCTGCGGGGACCGTTAGGCCACATTCCGATGATGGCGGTGGGCGGCGTGAACGCCCAGAATATTCCGCAGTTCCTGAAGGCCGGGGTCTGCTCGGTCGGTGTCGGGGGCAACCTTGTCCCGCTCGACGCCGTCAATTCCGGGGATTTTGAACAACTGAGACAAACGGCCGCGGACTATGTGAAATGCGTCCGTTCGTCACGAGTGAGCTGATTACGCCGGAAAGGCGTTTTCATCCATACATTTATTTATACAAAGGAGACAGCAACATGAGTGAAAAGAAATGGAATATCCCGCATCCGTTAGATATCAAAGTCGGAGGGTACATGGACTCCAACGAGCCGATCTATTTCCAGAACATGACGATGAAGGAGAGCGAGGAGCGCCTGAAGAAAAACGACCTCATCATCATTCCGGTTGGTTCGACGGAGTGCCACGGCGCCTGCGCCCCCTACGGGGAAGACACGTTCCTCGTGACCCGCATGGCGGAGCAGGTCGCCCTGAAAACGGGCTGCACCGTTTCCCAGCCGGTCTGGTTCGGCTCCCATCCATACCATCACATGGGCATGCCCGGCACCGTGCCGATCAATGAGAACACGTTCTGCGATTACCTCGCGCAGATCATCGCCGGCTTCTGGAACGCCGGATACCGCAAGCAGATCCTTCTCAATGGCCACGGTCAAGAATACGTCATTCCGACGGCGATCCATCAATATGCGAGAAAATACCAGCTTCCCGGCGTCATCATGAACCTGAACTGGTATTACGCCATCCCCGAATATCTGGAAGTCGGCAATCCGAAATGTAAGTTCGAGACGCCGTTCAACCATGCGGACGAGCAGGAGACCTCCTTCTCCCTCGCTTTGTTCCCTGAGATGTATCATATGGAAGACGCCCAGAACACGGAGTTGCACACCTTTCTTCCTGCCGGCCATATCGACAACGCGGGCAACATCTACGGACGGCCGATCAAATGGTACGGCCACGCTGGCGCTGGCACCATCGAGGTCGTCGGCAATCCGGAAGGCGTCGTCGGCAAGGCGAAGCTTGCATCGGCGGAAAAAGCCATGCCCGGCATGAACGTCCTGCTGGATTATATGGAAAAGCTCGTCAACGACATCATGACCAAATGGCCCGCAGGCAAACTGCCCGATACCAACAAGGTTACGCAGCGCTTTACGGACGAAGAACTTCAGGCTTATATCAAGGGCCCTCTCAAGGGCGGCAAACATATCTACACCATCGCTGCTTATTGATCTTTTGGACGGAGGATAGCGGCCGGCTTATTTTGGTCTCGCCCCGCAGCCGGCCGCTAAAATCCCCAAAAAGCTTCTATAAAGATCTATTGACAGAGTTAATAGATCAGACCTGTTTCTGTCCGGAAAATTTGGATGGAGAAGCCAGAATCGAGGAAACTAGATGGGAAAATATATCATCACGATTGATACAGGCACGACCAATACCCGCTGCATCCTCTGGAATGAGAAGCGCGAGAGGGTCGCGGAGGAAAAAAGCAAGGTCGGGGTCCGGGATACCGCCGTAGCCGGCAATAACGGCAAATTAAAGGCGGCTGTCAAAGGATGCCTTGAAAAACTGCTCGCTGACAGAAAAATCAGCTACGACGAAGTCAAGCGCGTCATCGCGAGCGGAATGATTACGTCCAATGTCGGTCTCGTGGAAATTCCGCACGTGGTTGTGCCGGCGCGCAAGGAGGACCTTGCCCGGGCGACAAAACCCGTTCTGCTGAAGGACGTATGCCCGCTGCCGATCTGGTTCATTCCCGGCGTGAAGAACTCGGGCGGAGAAATTACTTTTGAAAATTTTGAATCCATGGATATCATGCGGGGCGAAGAAGTCGAGAGCGTCGCCATCCTCGAGCATTACCCGAGAGGTAGGAAATACCTTCTGATCCTTCCCGGCTCGCACACGAAATTCGTTTCAGTCGACGAAGAGGGTCATATCACCGGATGCCTGACCACCATTACGGGAGAACTTCTTTCTTCCATTACGAATGACACCATTATCGCGGATGCCGTGGGGAAAAAGTATGTGGAAAAGGATACATATGAAAAGGACACGGTGCTTTTAGGGTATGATACCGCCTGCAAATGCGGCATCGGCCGGTCCTGTTTTTCAGGAAGAATCTTACATCTGTTTGTGACAGACGATACCAATAAAGTGGCAAATTTTATTTTCGGGGTCGCTCTTCAAAATGACATTATCGCCATTAAAAAATCCAGCGCGCTCCGCACATCCCGTGACACGACGGTCATCGTAGGGGGAAAGGAGCCATTTAGCACCGCTTTTGCCGATATCCTCGAGCATGACGGATATTTTGAAAAAGTGGAGCACTTCATCGGGGAAGAGGGGATGCCGCTTTCGGCCCTTGGCGCTTACGCCATAGCCGAGCTCAGCGGGATCCTGTGAGTTTATGAAATAGAGGGATCAGCTATGAAGGTCGTTATAACAGATTTTGAATATCCGAACGTGGATCAGGAGCGGAAGATCATCACGAAATTCGGCGCGCAGCTGCATGCCTGCCATCTGAAGACGCCGGAAGAGATCGCCGCGAAAGTGGAAGACGCGGACGCCGTCATCGTGCAGTACGCGAACGTCACAAAAGAGATCATCGCCCGGATGAAACACTGCAAAATGATCATCAAATACGGCATCGGCGTCAACAACATCGACTCCGAGG
>DAITAP010000107.1:0-6599 GCA_036824225.1 Caproicibacter sp.
AGCGCCACCTTGCCATGGTGGAGGTAGCGAGTTCAAGTCTCGTCGTTCGCTCCAAGGCATTTCGTCAGGGAGAAGCTGGTTTATCAAAATCCGCTTCCCCCTGTTTTTTATAGCTTGGGATAACGGGAAACGCCGCTTATCCAAAAGGAGAGAGGGGGAAGAAGCGTTTGACCGACATCGTTTTTAGCGACAGCGCGGCCGGAAGCCTGAAAATGGCACAGCATTACGGCGAAGGGGAATACTGCGGAGAGATGAAATTCCGGACCGTACGCGGTCCGGACGGAAAAGGGCCTTCCAGAGCCGGCCTTCCGAAAACCCGCCGCGAACTGGAAGAAAAGAAATGCGCCGGATGGGAAAAAGCCGTCCCGCTGGGTGGAAGCCCGGAGGATGTGTTCGGTTTCGGCCTTTCCCTGAGCGTCGGATGCGTGCGGGGCGCCGGATCCGGAAACGGACGCCTTGCCGTACTGGAAAAGCTCTTTGACGTCACCTATCCCGGGGACAAAGGGAAAAAAGCCGCGAGGGAAGTATGGAAAACTGCCTTCCGGAACCTGAATGCCGTACGGGACCGGGCGGAAAGCGGAGGGGCGATGCGCCTTTGGTACAGCGAGGATCCGGACGAGATGTGCGGGCTCTTCTGGTTTTTAAATCTGCTGAAGAGCTGGAGCCTCCCTTCCGTGAAAGCCGTCCTGATAAAACTTCCGGAATGGAGGACAGAGGACGGCATGCTGATCCGGCAGGACGGCTGGCGCGAGGCCGGTCCGGAAACGTGGGGCCGGTGTCTCAGCCTGCAGAAGACGGCGGAGCCGGTTTTTGTCCAGACTGCTTCTTTCCGCTGGTCGGAACTTGAGGAAGAAAACGCGCCGCTTCGGGCAATCGTGAATGGAAGGCTGCAGAGCGTCCCGGAAAACTTCTATGACTTCTTTCTCCTGCGGGAGCTTTCCAGGGAAAGCAGCGAATTTGAGGAAGCGGAGCTCCTCGGAAGGTGTCTGGGAAAATATCATCTCGGCGCCGGATGCGGATGGCTTGCCCTCCGGGTGGAAGAGATGATCCGCTCCGGAAAGCTGGCCGCCGTGACCTCCGCGCCGGTGGACAGCCCGAAATTTTATCGGAAGCTCAGAAAACTCCCTGCCTGATTTTAAAGCTGCTTTTTCGACCGACCTGAAGGGTACCAGATGGGAATTGATGGGAATTTTAAAATGGGGAGTTCATGACGCGCCCGGCAGAAAAAACTGCCGGGCTTTTTTTCTTTTCCTTCTGCTTCTGACCAATCAGGCCGTATCCGTCCATCCATAAAAAATATGCGAATACGGCTTGATTTTTAGAAGAAATGGGATATAATTTAGGTAACCGATTACCTTTACGGCGGAAGGAGGAAATTCCAGCTTTTGGTCACCATCTACGATATCGCGAGGAAACTGGGACTTTCCGCGGCGACCGTATCCCGCGTCGTCAACGGCGTCGATCATCCGGTCAGCGAACGGACGAGGCGCCGCATCCTTGATACGGCGGGGGAGATGGGATATCGCCCCAACACGATTGCGAAGAGCCTCAGCCGCGGCCGCACGCAGACGATCGCGATTCTGCTTCCCAGCATCACGAATGATTTCTACACGCAGTTTGTCGATGTGGTGGAAAACAAAATCAGCGGTGCCGGGTACAGCACTTTCCTATGCAACACGCACCGCGATATTTCGCGGGAAACCGCGTGGATCGGGACGCTGATAGAGAGGCGGGTAGACGGCGTCGTGTTCTGCCCGACGCGCGTCAAGCCCGGGGACAATGCGCAGAATCTGAATAACGTCCGGGAACTCTCCCGGCACGGGGTGCCGGTCGTCGCCATCGGGAGCCATTTTGGCGCGGTAAGCCAGGTCTATGTGGACACCTACGAGGGATCCAGGGAAGCGGTGGAATATCTTCTGACGCTGGGACACCGGCGGATCGGTTTCATTGACGGACTTTCCGCAGGAACCAGCCGGCGCCGTTTCCGGGGCTATGCCGACGCCCTTAAAAAGCACGGAATCACGCCGGATCCCCTCTTTCAGGTGCACGGAGACTTAAGCTTTGAGAGCGGCAGGCAATGCGCCCTCCGCTTGCTCCGGGAAGCTTCTCCGTCGGCTGTTTTCGCCGTCAACAACAATATGGCCGTCGGGGTTCTGGAAGCCGCGCGAGAGCAGAAAATCCAGGTTCCCGGGCAGCTGTCGGTAATCGGCTTTGACGACAGCCCTGTTTCTCAGATGGTATACCCGAGACTTACGGTCGTGCGACAGCCTCTGGAGGAAATCGGAAAAGCGGTCCTCGGCCTCCTGTCGGAAGCCATCGAAGGAAAGAACGCGCCGCGTGTCATCCGGCTAAAGCCGCAGCTTATCCGGAGGGATTCCTGCGCGCCTGAGCCGGAAAGGCGCGGGCAGGCGCGGATCCGTTTTTGAAAAGACAGTTTCCGGGAATTCCGGAATCCCGAAAAAAACAAAAAAAGAGGCAGTAAATTCATGAGAACAGAGAACAGGCGGGCGTGCATTATCGGATGCGGGGCGATCTCACGGGCGCACGCGGATGCGCTGAAAGCCCTGCCGAGCGTCGAACTGGTGGCCGCTGCGGATATCCGGCCCGAGAGGGCGAAAGCTTTCGCGGTAAGGTACGGGTGCAGAGCCTATGAGGACTGGAGAAAGATGCTTTCCGAGCAGAAGCCGGACGCCGTTCATATCTGCACCCCCCATTTCCTCCATGCTCCCATGGCCGTCTACGCGCTGCAGCACGGCGTGCCGGTCTTGATTGAAAAACCGGTGGCCCTTTCGCCGGAGGAGGCCCGCGGGATTATCGCGGCGCGCGATTCGTCGCACCGGTATGCGGGAACGGTATTTCAGAACCGGCTCAACGACTCCACGCAGGCGGCGAAGGAAGCGGCCGATTCCGGAAAATACGGCAGGATCCTCGGCGTCAAGGGGATTGTCACCTGGCACCGCGACCGGGATTATTACCAGAACAGCGGCTGGCGGGGAAAGTTTTCCACGGAAGGCGGAGGCGTGCTGATGAACCAGTCGATTCACACCCTCGACCTTCTCCGGTACTTTGCGGGCGAGGTCGATTCTCTCTGCGCCTTTACAGCCAACTGGTCGCATGCTGGAGTCATCGAGGTCGAGGACACTGCGGCGGCGGATCTGAAGTTTCAAAGCGGGGCGCGGGGGATTTTCTATGCGACGACAGCCAACGCGACGGACAGCCCGGCGGAAGTGGAGATCACCCTCGAAAAGGCGGTTATCGTCCTTCGCGGTTCGAAGGCCACGCTCCGCCTTGGTTCGGAGGAACGCGATCTCTGCGCGCCGGGCGGGACTCAGAGCCCCTATAAACTTTGCTGGGGTCAGAGCCATGGCAGGCTGATCGAGCGCTTTTACGATGTCCTCGCGGGCAGTCTTGCCCCGGAAAAAGGTATTGTCGCGTTGGAGGAAGGCGTAGCGGCGCTTGAAATCATCTCCGCAATTTATCGTTCTTCCCATTCCGGAAAACCCGAAAAAGTCCGGCACAGCTGACGGCTTTTCCGGCTGAAAGCAAAAACAGGAAATTTTTTTACAGGAGGGATTTAAAATGTCCGAACTAAAACTGGCAGCCCAGCTTTATACTCTGCGCGATCAGATGAAAACGCCGGAGGAAATCCGAGCCGGACTTGAGCGCGTACGCAAGATCGGCTATACTTCGGTCCAGGTTTCCGGTATCGGAAAGGTCAAGCCGATTAAGCCGGAAGAACTCCACAAAATCTGCGAATCTCTGGGGATCACGATCTGCGCGACTCATTCGCCGTTTGACGAGATTCTCAACAACACCGAGAAAGTCGCGGAAGATCACAGGATTATCGGCTGCCCGCTCGTAGGGATCGGGAGCGGCGGCCCGCTTGTCTTTACTGATCACCCGAAGCTGGACAATTATAAGAAGCTCGCGCGGCAGCTCAATGAGGCCGGGGAGAAGCTTCACCGCTATGGACTGCGGTTTGCCTACCATAACCACAACGCCGAGTTTGTAAAGCTTGAAGACGGAAGCATCGGATTTGAAACGCTGATCCGGGAAACCGATCCGTCCCTCGTCGGCTTTATTCTTGATACCTACTGGGTGCAGGCGGGCGGCGCGAATCCAATCGACTATATCCGCCTCCTCAAAGGGCGCATCGAGGTGATTCACCTCAAAGACATGGCACTGGATTCGAAGCGGAACCCTGTATTCTCCGAAATCGGGGGAGGAAACATCAACTGGAAGCCCGTCCTCGACGCCTGCAGTGAAACGGGAGTCAGGACAGCAGCGATCGAGCAGGATGTCTGCCCGCGCGACCCGTTTGACTGCCTGCGTGCAAGCTATGATTACCTGCACGGAAAATTTGGCCTGAACTAAAAAAGAGGAGGAAACTATGAGCCGGTTTATATTGAGCGGGTTCGGGGACGAAATTTCGACGGATCTGGATACCCAGCTGTCCGTCATGGAGAAAAACGGCATACGGCATATTGAGGTACGCGCCGCAGGCGGAAAAGGGGTCGCGGATTGGTCCGAAAGCGAGGCGCGGAAAGTAAAGGAGAAACTGGATGAAAAAGGATTCGCCGTTTCCTCCGTCGGATCCCCGATCGGGAAGATCAGTGTCCGGGATCAATTTGCGCCGCATCTGGACCTGTTCCGCCGTATTCTGGAAACGGCGGATATTTTAAAGGCACCGTATATCCGTATTTTCAGCTTTTATATCCCGGAAGGCGAAGCCCCGGAAACCTGCCGGGATGAGGTTATGGCGCGCATGGACCGCATATTGGATGAGGCCAAGGGATCCGGTATCCGGGTGCTCCACGAAAATGAGCTTGGAATTTATGGAGATACTCCGGAACGCTGCCTGGATCTTATCAAGACCCTGGGATTTTCCCGGATTGGCGCGATTTTTGATCCCGCAAATTTTATCAATCTGAAAAGGCGCGTTGAGATTTACCCCTACGCCTGGCACCTTCTGAAAAAGTATGTGCAGTATCTTCACATCAAGGACGCCGTCCATATCGACGACCCTCTTCATAACCATCATGAAGTCCGGCCTGCCGGCTACGGCGACGGACATATAGAAAACATTCTGAGGGAACTCGACAAGGACGGCTTCGAAGGCTTTTTGTCGGTGGAACCGCACCTTGGGTATTTTCCCGGCCTCGAAAAGCTTGAGCACAGGCAGGTAGGCGGGAAAATGCCAAAAGGCGGGCCGAGTACGTTTACCGTTGCTGCGAGCTCGCTCAAGGAACTCATCCGGAAAATCCCGGAAGCACGAATGGAATGAAAGGAAGGAATCTGAATGGATAAAGTTCGGGTTGGCGTCATCGGCGTAGGAAACATGGGAACGGTGCACTGCAAAAATATCGCGGGCGGGAAAGTGCCTGGCATGGCGCTTACGGCCGTATGCGATATCAATCCCGATCGGCTTGCCTGGGCAAAAAAGGAGCTGCCTGCGGACGTGGCGCGCTTTTCCGACGCGGAACAGATGATGAGAAGCGGCCTTATCGACGCGGTGATTGTCGCGACACCTCATTATCTGCATCCTCCGCTGGTTATCAAGGCGCTGAAACATGGCCTGCACGCCATGAGTGAAAAACCGGCGGGCGTCTATACAAAACAGGTCCGGGAAATGAATGAAGCGGCCGCGAAAAGCGGAAAAGTGTTCGGCATCATGTATAACCAGAGAACGGATCCTCTCTACCGCAGGATGAGGGAAATCGTGTCCTCCGGGGAAATGGGTGCAGTTAAGCGTACCAACTGGATCATTACAAACTGGTATCGCCCGCAGTGCTATTATGATTCCGGCAGCTGGCGTGCTACCTGGGCCGGCGAAGGAGGAGGAGTGCTTTTAAACCAGTGCCCCCATAACCTCGATCTCTGGCAGTGGATCTGCGGCATGCCCTGTTTGGTCCGGGCTTTCTGCCATAACGGGAAATGGCATGATATTGAAGTAGAGGATGACGTGACGGCCTATGTGGAATACCCGAACGGAGCGACGGGGGTATTCGTCACGTCTACGGCGGACGCCCCGGGAACCAACCGGTTTGAAATTACCCTGGAAGGCGGAAAACTCGTATGTGAAAACGGCAGTCTGCAGGAATATAAGCTGGAGATGAACGAGAGAAAATTCTGCAGAACAACGAAAAAAGCGTTCGGCAGCCCTAAATGTACCTTCACGGAATATAAACCGAAAGGGAACGGCCTGCAGCATGTCGGCGTGCTGCGGGCGTTTGCCGGTGCGATCCTGCGGGGGGAGCCGCTTGTGGCGCGCGGGGAAGAAGGAATTCGGGGACTTTCCATCTCGAACGCCATGCACCTTTCTTCCTGGCTTGGAAAGCCCGTGACACTGCCCATTGACGAGGATCTTTTCTATTCCGAACTAAAAAAGCGTATTGCTTCTTCCAAAGTTAAAAACGTTCAGTCTGTCATTTCCGATACAAACGGAAGCTACGGCGGCGCAAAAGCGTAAATCCGCCGAGTAAATTATAATCACCCGGAGAAAGCCCGGGAGATCCTGATGAAATCAGGTTCTCCCGGGCTTTCTGCCTGGTGCGCCCGGTGAGCGCACGTTCTAACGGGAGAAAGACCCGAACCCACCC
>DAITAP010000108.1:0-6589 GCA_036824225.1 Caproicibacter sp.
GCTACAAGAGAAAAATAGCTCCCGTCAAGCCGTCAGGATCTCACACAGCGCCCCGAAAATCGCCTCCGGCAGGCCCATGGCCTCCAGGGTGGCGACCGCGCCGCTTCCCTTTTCGCACACAACGCGGTAGACAGCCACCTTGAGATCGTTGGAAATCTGAGACCTTAAAAGGATTTCATAGGCTTCCGCCTTTCTATCAGGAACCGCTTCCTTGAGAGGGCCGCGGAAAACAATCGAAAGATCCTTTTCTACGGGCACACTCCGCAGGGTCACGCGGATACAGTGGCTTTTCCGGCAGTAATCCGTCTCCGCCGGAAGATGCTCTCCCCCTAAAGAAACCGACGGATCCGCGTTTTCCACTCCGTAAAAGCAGATCTTCCAGTTCCGTGTCTTCGGGAGAACGGCGGTATTTCCCCGCGCGGATCCTACAGAAAACACCGTATTTCCTTCTTCCGTTTTGAGGGAAAGATGCGTGGAAGCCCAGTCTTCGGGGCGGACCTCGGCCTTTTTCCCGTCGTCCTCCCAGAGGATAAAGCTGCCCTTCTTTCCGGGATAGACGCGGACTTCAAGGCTCACGGGGTTCTGAGTCGAATTGTCATATTCCGACATGTCTTTTAAAGGGATGACCGCGCCGCTCTTTGCAAGCACGGGAATCTCCTCAATCGGCCGCCAGAGGTTTCTGAGAAATCCGCCGCGGTAACGGCGCCCCCGGAAGAAATCATACCAGGTCCCTTCCGGAATCCAGGTAAGGGCTTTCCCCACGCAGGCTTTCGGATCCGATTTCTCCGTAATCGGGGAAACCATCAGCTGGGTCCCGAAATAGTAGTTGTTCGGGACATGATAGGCTTCCTCCCGATCCGGCTCCAGGTAATACATCGGCCGGATCAGCGGCTGTCCTTCATAGCTCGCGATTCGGTTCATGGTGTATAGATACGGAATCAGCGCGTGGCGCAGCCGCAGATAGCGGATCATGACCTGCTCGACCGTAGGGTTAAAGTTCCATGGTTCTTTTCCGCTAAACGGATTGTTGGTGCTGTGAAGGCGGTTGATGGGAGAAAATACCCCAAGCTGAATCCACCTCGCCATCAGTTCGTCATCGCGGGTTCCCTTCATGTGGCCGCCAATATCGTGGCTCCACCAGCCGTAGCCGATATTGCTGGCGTTTGCGGTGAAATACGGCTGAAATTTAAGGCTGTTCCAGGATATGATGGTATCCCCGGAAAAGCCGATGGGATAGCGGTGGCTTCCAATCCCCGCATACCTCGAAAAAGTGAGCGCCCGGGTCCCTTTCCATCTGCTGTCGAGGTAATAGTAGTGGTTCAGCATCCACAGCGGGTCAAGTCCCGGTATCTTCGTGGAAGTCCCCTGCTGCCAGTCCAGCCACCAGAAATCCACGCCCTCCCGTTCCATGGGATGGCAGAGGTCGTTAAAATATACTTTCATGAAATGCGGATCCGTCACGTCAAACGGAACGGGTTCTTTTGTCTTCGGGTCGATTCCCATTTTTTCCGCAATCCGCGGGTACGCCTCTTCATAGGCGCGGATCCCGTCCGCCGGATGCACGTTCAGCGTCACTTTGAGGCCATGGCGGTGAAGCCACTCAAGAAATTCCCTGGGATCCGGAAACAGCTTCCGGTTCCAGGTGTATCCCGTCCAGCCGCTTCCGTATTCGGCCGGGACATCGTCGACCCGGTGCCAGTCCATATCGATGACCGCCACGGAAAAAGGGATCTTCTCTTTTTCAAAGCGGCGGACAAGATTTTTGTATTCCTCCCCCGAATAGCGGTGGTATCTGCTCCACCAGTTACCGAATACAAAGCGGGGCAGAAGGGGCGTGGGTCCGCAGAGCCGGTAAAAGTCCTTGAGGCATTCCTGATACCGGTGCCCATATCCCCAGAAATAAAAGTCCTCTTCCGGCGCTTCTCTCCGGCCCACCCATCCGTTGCTGAGCAGGACGACGGGAGAACGGTCGTACAGAACGGAAAACCCTTCCCGCGAAATCAGGCCGTGCCCAAGCGGGACAGCCCCGTCCGCTCCGTCCAGGGTGCGGGTCGTCCCGCGCAGATCCCGGGGCTCTTCCCCGTAATGCCAGAGATGTCCGTTTCCCATTTTGACAGAAAGGCCTTCCGGCGAGAATTTGTTCCCGTCGTACCGGATTTCCAGTTTTTCCGTCCGGATTCGAATGCCCGCGTCCGTCTCCTCCGCCTGAAATTCCGGCACCGGAAAATTCCGGTTGATGACAGACTGAGTCGCCCGATCCTCAAAAATCCCACTCTTGCTATATTCAAAGCGGATCAGACCAGCCGTCAGAACCGAAATACGGTAGTATTTTCCCTGGACAACAGCCTTCGGGCTGACTTTCGGATCCGTATTCAGCTTGACAAATTCCATAACTCGCACCGTTCCTCCTTATGATTTCAGAACCTTATCCCGACTATTATAACACGGTGCTTTCCCATATGGAATCCGCTTTCCCGATTTTGTTTTCGAAGGCCCCGGAACGTGCGGCAGCCGGCGGGGACAACCCGTTCCTCCTGCCGCCGGAACCCCCCTGTCCGGCCGGCAGAGCGGAGTTTGCAGAAAGGAGAAAAAGGATCTATACTATTTTCAAATTTTCGGTTCTTTCAGTTCTGATTTTCAAGAGAGAGAGAGAGGAAGAAATCCGATGTTCAGAAAAATGCGCAGAGAGAAGCAGATCCTTTCCCCGGACGAAACGGAGGACATTTTAAGACGGGGAAGTTTCGGCGTTCTGGCTGCCGCCGGGGACGGCGGCTATCCTTACGCCGTCCCTCTTAACTATGTTTACCAGGGTGGGAAAATCTACTTCCACTGCGCCAAAAGCGGACAAAAGCTGGATGAAATCCGGAAAAACAGCAGAGTGTCCTTCTGCGTCGTCGAGAGAAGCCGTGTGGTGCCGGAAAGGCTGGCAACCGATTACCGGAGCGTGATAGCGTTTGGAAACGCTTCCGTCCTTAGCGGGGGGGATGCCATACGGAAAGCGATGCTGCTCCTGATCCAAAAATACGCTTCCCAGTACCGGGAACGGGGGGAAGCGGCACTCGAAAAAGACTGGGACAAGCTGTGCGTCGTAGAAATCTCCGTCGATTCTATGACTGGAAAAAAGGCATCCGGGTTTTCATGACCGTTTCCAGAACCCGCCGCCGCTTTCCTGTTATCAGAAAACGGGAGTGAAAAGCCGTTTTCTCCCCGCGCGGCTCTGCCGACAAAGCACCGTGCCCCGGCAACTCTGTTTCCCGGCAGCTTTCCGGAGCGCGGCTCTCAGAGGGGGGGTACAGGCCACTTCTCACCCTGTCAGCTTCCGGTAATCACGCCGCCGTTGACATGAATCACTTGACCGGTTACATAGGAAGAATCCCCGCTCGCGAGATAGACATAGGCCGGCGCCAGCTCCGCCGGCTGCGCGGCCCGGCCCATGGGAACGTCCTGCCCGAACTTTCCCACTTTTTCCTTCGGATAGCTCGAAACAATCAGCGGCGTCCAGACCGGTCCGGGCGCGACGGCGTTTACCCGGATTCCCTTCGAAACCAGGGAAGACGCCAGAGATCGCGTGAAGGATACAATCGCGCCCTTGGTCGAGGAATAATCCAGGAGAGTCTTGCTTCCCTGGTACGCGGTAACGGAGGCGGTGTTGATAATGGAGGCGCCCTCCCTCAAATGGGGCAGAGCGGCCTTCGTCATAAAAAAGCAGCTGTATACGTTGGTTTCAAAGGTGTTTCGAAGCTGCTCCCCGGTGATCTTTTCGATGCTGTCCTGCGGGTACTGCACAGCAATATTGTTGACCAGAACATCAAGCCGCGAGAAATCGTGAATCGCCCGATCCACGACGCGGGCCGCAGAAGATTCCACGCGCAGATCGCATTCCACCACGCTGCATCTTCGTCCCGCGGCCTCAACCAGATGCACCGTCTTTTTGACATCTTCCGGTTCCCCGTAACAGGTGACAACAACATCCGCGCCTTCCCGGGCAAATGCGGCCGCCACGGCCTGGCCGATTCCACTGTCCCCTCCCGTGATGACAGCCGTCAGTCCCTCCATTTTTTTAGACCCGCGGTAATCGTTTTCTATGGTAAGCGGTTCCGGGATCATCTTCTTCTGAGAACCCGGCTGCCTGTCCTGATGCTGTTCGGGAAACTGCGAAGGAGCCGCAATCCCGGATACCCGCCCGTTGTCTGTTTTCATCCGTCTGTTCCTTTCCCGTCAGATTTTATTCCTTCCCTATGATCTCCAGGATCCTTTCCATTATGCGAAACGATCCGGACGGGGCCGCAGGAAAAACCGCAGTTTTAAAGAAAACGCGGTTTTAGAAAGAATAAAAAAATGCCGCATTTCTGCGGCATTTTTTCTGCGCGCCCTAAAAAGAGAAAGGGGACAGCAGGAACTCTCTTTTTTCCGTCTTCTGCCGATTTTGGCCTATCGTCCCGCCTTCGGCAGATTTTTTTATTCCCGCTTTTTCTGCCCGCCGGTTCCGGGGGGCAGAAAAAGGGCCCATCCTTTTCCCAGGAAGGGGGAAAAACACGGGGCGGTCCTTAGCGTTTCACGACCAGGGTTCCGCGCGCGGCACGTCCGACAGTTTCAGAGGGGGGGAAAAAGTTCAGAACGAATGATCGGAAATCATGCGGCTTTTCAGATCCCACAGCTTCTGAGAAAGATCCACATAGTAGTGATGGGGATTTTCAAAGCGTTTCACTTCATCCCAGAGGGTATCCACCTGTTTCCGGCAGAAATCCCTGATCTCATTGAGACTGCGCGGCTTGACAACACATTTTCCATTTTTGAAAATCTGGCGGCGGATATTCTCTGTCCGGAAATCTGTCACCGTTTTCCGCTTCCAGACATAATCCGGATCAAAAATTTCATAGGGCCGCGAATCGTCAATCGTTTCCCCGTGAAGCATGATGACATCCGCGATGGCCTTGCTGGTTCCTCTGTCATAGAGACGGACGATTTTCTTAAAACCAGGCGTCGTGATCTTGGAAACATTCTCGCTGATTTTAATTTTTGGAATCACGTTCCCTTTCGCATCTTCCACGCCGCTCAGCTTGTAGACTCCTCCAAAGATCGGGTGGCTGGAGGATGTGATCAGCCGCTCGCCGACGCCGAAGCTGTCGATGCACGCTCCCTGCATCAGCATATCGCGGATAATATACTCGTCCAGCGAATTGGACGCGCAGATCTTGCAGTCCGGGAACCCCGCGTCATCAAGCATTTTGCGCGCCTTGCGGGAAAGGTAGGTAATGTCTCCGCTGTCGATGCGGATTCCGGCAGGGCGGAATCCGCGCGGAACAACCTCTTCCCGAAAAACGCGGATCGCGTTGGGAACGCCGGATTTGAGGACGTTATAGGTATCCACCAGCAGCATACAGCTCTGCGGATACTCCCTCGCGTAAGCCCGGAAGGAGTCCAGTTCGGAATCGAAAAGCTGCACCCAGCTGTGCGCCATGGTCCCGAGCGCCGGGATGCCGTAATCCTCTCCGCAGAGCGTGCATGCCGTTCCGCTGCATCCGCCGATATACGCTGCCCTCGCGCCGAGGACCGCGCCGTCCGGCCCCTGCGCGCGGCGGGAACCGAACTCCATGACCGGCCTTCCCCCCGCCGCGCGGCAGATGCGGTTTGCCTTTGTGGCAATCAGGCTCTGGTGATTAATTGTCAGAAGAATCATCGTTTCCACAAACTGCGCCTGGATCGCCGGCCCGCGGACCGTCACAATCGGTTCCCCCGGAAAGATCGGCATCCCCTCCGGCACCGCCCAGACATCACATGAAAAATGGAAATTTTCAAGGTACTCAAGAAATCCCTCGCTGAAAATCCCGCAGTTCCGCAGATAATCGATATCTTCTTTCGTGAAGTTCAGGTCGTCGAGATAATCGATAATCTGCTGGACGCCTGCCATGATGGCAAATCCGCCATTATCAGGCAGTTCGCGGAAGAACATGTCAAAATACACGGTCTTTTCCCCGAGGTTGTTGGAAAAATACCCGTTGGCCATGGTAATTTCGTAAAAATCCGTCAGCATGGTCAAATTGGTTTTCGAACGGCTGACGTTGGACAAGAAATCATCCCCCAATCGTGTGCTCTTAAAATATTTGTGACTTCCTCACTACGGATAAACATATTATGGAACGGCACGGCAAACACTACTCAATAACTCCAGAAAATGAGCCGGAGCCGCGATGAAAAGCCAGCCGGTATCCGGAGACGGATGTTCCGCCCCGGCGGTCCGGCTTTGAAAGGCAGAATTCATTTTTTTAACCTGATCCGGGCTCCGGGACGGTGCGAAAAAAGAAAGAAGCTGAGGAAAAAGAGGCCCGGATCCTGTCTCAATGATGGATAGAAAGAAAAATTTTCATTCATTATGTGAAAAAACTCCATTTTATATTGCATCTATAACAAATAAATATTATACTGAATTTGCAGGTACGGCCGGTGGGCCACCTCTCTGAAAAACAGGTTTCGCCGATATGCGCGTACCAACGGGATATGGAAAAAGAACGGCATGCGAAATCCAAACTGTCACGAGGAGATGAACGAATTGAGATTGCGTAAACAGGCGCTCGGTACCCGCAATCTG
>DAITAP010000109.1:0-6576 GCA_036824225.1 Caproicibacter sp.
ATGCGGAAAGCGATTGGCGTGTTCCCGGTTGAGGCCGACCGTTTCCAGCAGTTCGTAGACGCGCTGCTGCCGTTTTTCCTTGCTGTACATGTTGTGGATTTCCATGCCTTCCGAGATAATCGTGCCGACTGTCATGCGCGGATCCAGCGACGCGTACGGGTCCTGAAAAATAATCTGCGCCTTTTCGGAATACCGGTACCGATCCTCGGTGTGCTTCAGATTGACTTCCCTGCCACGATAATACAGCTTTCCTTTTGTGGGATGGTAAATTCCCATTACGACCCGGCCCAGCGTGGATTTCCCGCATCCGCTTTCGCCCACGACACCGAGCGTTTCGCCTTTATAAATATCAAAACTCACGTCGTTCACGGCGACAAGGGTCTGTTTCCTGCCAAGATAAAAATGCTTGGAAATATGATCCAGCGTAATCAGCTTTTCCATTTATTTTTCCTCCTTTTTCCGGGGGAAATCCGGATGCAGACGCCAGCAGGAAGCAGTGTGGCCATCCGCTACCGTAAATTTCGGCGGCTGCCTGTGACGGCACAGTTTCATGCAGTATCGGCACCGGCTGGCAAACGCGCAGCCTTCCGGAGGAGAAAACAGATCCGGAGGGGTTCCGGGGATGGAAATCAGTTCCTGCTTGCGGGAAGTCTCCACCGTGGGAAGACTTCTGAGCAGAGCGGCGGTATAAGGATGGGCCGCTCGGTAAAAAATGTCCCGAACGGATCCTTCCTCCACGATTTTACCTGCATACATAACGGAAACGCGGTCTGCAAGATTTGCTACCACGCCGAGGTCATGGGTGATCAGAATAATTGACGTCCCGGTTTTATCCCGGATATCCTGCATCAGTTCCATAATCTGTGCCTGAATGGTCACGTCGAGCGCCGTCGTGGGTTCGTCGGCGATAAGCAGTTTCGGGTGGCAGGAAAGTGCCATGGCAATCATGGCACGCTGGCGCATCCCGCCGGAAAACTGATGCGGGTATTCGTCTACCCGCTGTTCCGCGTTGGGAATCTGTACTTCCTTAAGCAGACGGATAGCCTCTGTCCGGCACCGCTTCCGGCTGAGATGCTCCTTCTTTTTCAGCGTCTCGGTCAGCTGCTTTCCGATTTTCTTTGTCGGATTCAGGCAGGTCATGGGATCCTGAAAGATCATGCTGACCAGCTGCCCGCGGATCTGCTGCATTTCCTTTTCGCTCGAGGCGACAATATCTCTGCCGCACAGGTGGATTGCGCCGTTTTTAATCCGCGCAGGCGGCATCGGGTTCAGTTTCATCACCGTCTGAGCCGTCACGCTTTTTCCGCAGCCGCTTTCCCCGACAATCGCCAGGACTTCGCCGGCGTCCACATGAAGCGATACTCCGCGCACGGCATGTACTTCGCCCGCATAAGTATCGAAAGAAACCTCCAGATCCTGAATATCCAGTATTCGTTCCATCCGGTGATTACCTCCTCAGTTTGGGATCAAACGCATCCCGCATCTGGTCGCCCAGCAAGTTGAAAGCCAGCATGGTCACGCTGATGAATATCGCGGGATAGACCAGCTGCATGGGGTACACCTGGAATGTCGCGATGCCGTCGTTTGCCATGATTCCCCAGGAAGACTGGGGAGGCGCAATCCCAAGGCCCAGCATGGAAAGAAAGGCTTCAGTAAAAATAACGCCCGGAATATCAAGGGTCACATTGACCACAATCAGGCTTAAAAGGTTCGGCGCCAGATGCCTCGCGATAATACGCGACGGTCTGGCGCCCATGGCTTCGGCGGCGATCAGGAATTCCTGATGCCGCAGGGCCAGGACCTGCCCGCGTACCAGGCGGGCCATTCCGGTCCATCCGGTTATCGAATAAGCGACAATAATGGTGCCGATTCCTCTCGGCAGGACAATCATCAGCAGCATGACAATAATCAGGTAGGGAATCCCGCTCACAATTTCGACAATACGCATCATCACATTATCGACCATGCCGCCGAAATAACCGGATATTCCGCCGTAGACAATGCCGATGAAGCAGTCGATCAGGGCGACGGCGATGGCGACGGTCAGAGAGACGCGGGCTCCCATCCAGATGCGGACCCAGATATCACGTCCGAGAGAATCCGTCCCGAAAATATGGACCTGGTTGGTTTCGTTATCCACCCAGAAAGACGGCTGGTTGGAAAAAGCCACATTCTGGCGCGAATAGTCAAAGGGAGAGATCATCGGCAGGAAAATGGCCCCCAGAATCAGCACGGCCAGAATAATCAGGCAGACATCGGCGACTTTGCTTTTTCGAAGGCGCCGGAAAGCATCTTTCCAGAAACTGATGGAAGGCCGGGAAATTTCCTCCATTTCTCTTGCATTGGGTCCGACCCACTCGAATTCCGAAGAATCAATATGCTCGGCCGCGGCACCCATGGTTTTTTCCTCTGTCATTTCCGCTCACTCCTTTTCTCCGCCAAGTTTAATCCGCGGGTCAAGCAGTCCATAGATAATATCCACCACAAGATTGGCAAAGACCAGAAAGGATCCGTAAAACAGCGTCGTTCCCACAATCGTGGTGTAATCATTATTCTGAACGCACTGTACAAAGATTTTCCCAAGTCCAGGAATGGCAAAAATATTCTCCACAACAAAAGTGCCCGTCAGCACGGCGGCGACCAGCGGACCCATAATGGTTACAATGGGCATCACGGCATTGCGCACAGCGTGTTTCCAGATAATCGCTGGACGGCTCAGCCCTTTCGCCTTCGCCGTTTTTATGTAATCCTGGTTGAGCACATCCAGCATGCTGGTTCGCATCAGCCGGCTGATGCTCGCCATGCTGCCGAAGGCCAGAGCAAACGAAGGAAGTAATTTACTGTTGGCGGGCCCCCAGCCCATCACGGCAAAAATCTGGTGTCCCGTCGCCTGATACAGCTTCAGCCCAAGAAAATACTGAAGCAGCGCTCCCAGAATGAACGAAGGGACGGAAACTCCAATCAGCGCGCCCGTATCCCAGCCCGTTCCATGTTTGACTGCCGCGACAATGCCAAGCAGAAGCCCCAGGATGGTGGCAAAAATCAGCGACCGGATACCAAGATCCGCAGAGACCGGAAAAGATTCCATAATGGTCTGGGCTACGGGGCGCTTATCCTGAAGCGAAACGCCAAAGTCGCCCCGCAGGATATTTCCGACATATTTAAAAAACTGAATGGGAAGCGGTTCATCCAGGCCGTATTTTGAGTACAGGGCTTCCTTTATTTCGGGGGAAATTGCTTTCTGCCCTGTAAAGGGATCTCCCGGCATCAGGTGCATCAGGAAAAAGGTGATACAGATCAAAACAAAAATTGTGATGATAGAATACAGCACCCTTTTCAGAATATATTGAAGCTGCTTCGGCAAATTGAATCAACTCCTTAACAAAAATAAAAGAAAAGGGAAAACGATGATTCCTAATGTTTCGGAAGCATACAGCCTATCTGCCTGTAGAAACCGCAAAGCGGTGTTTTGCGGCTTCTACAGGCAGATAAAGCCATATCCGGAAACATGGCTTTATCTGCAGAGACAAAGTGTCCTTCTCGAAAAGATCCGCTCTCTTGAGAAGTCGGACTGTCAGTTTAATCTCACGGAAATGTTATTTTGTAAGTTTCGCGCCATTGTGATAAGTTCCCGGCCAGCCCTGGAAGGCTGTGTAGGTGCCGCCCGTATACTTCTGGGAAGTCGTGTAGTTAATCGTATTGACATACATCGGGAATACCGCGGCATCCTGTTGGATCAGCATTTTTTCAGCCTGGATCAGGTCATCCTGGCGCTTGGAAGCATCTGACTCTTTCATCGCCTTTGTGACCAGAGCATCGTATTCTTTGCTGGAGTATTTGCCGTTGTTGTTCCCATTGTCCGTCATAAACATGTCAAGGAATGTCATCGGGTCATCATAATCCGGCTGCCATCCGGCTAATACGAAATCAAAATTTCCCGCCTGCATCGCTTCAAAACGGGCCTTGTTGTCGAGGGGCTTGATTTCCACGTTTACGCCGAGGTTTTTCTTCCACTGCTCCTGATAGAAGGCCGACTCCCTCTGGGCTCCCGTCGTGTTGGAAGAAGTAAAGACCGGCTTAAAATCAGCGGCGGAAATTCCAGACTCCTTGAGGCCTTCCGCCAGCAGGGTCTTGGCCGCGGCCGGGTCAAATTTCGGCTGAATGCTTCCGCGCGCCTTGGCGAAGCTCCCGTTTGCCCCGGTGATCGCCGGCGGGATAAGCCCGTCCGTTTTGACGGCGCCGCTCGTCAGGACATTTTTGGTAAGGCTGTCCAGATCGATCGCCTGGCCGAACGCTTTCCGGACTTTCGGATTGTCAAACGGCTTTTTCTTCGTGTTATAGAGAAGGTACCAGGGGCCGGCCGTGACATACTGCGCAATCGGCTGGCCTTCGGCCTGAAACTGCTTAATCTGATCTTTGCCAACCGTCATAAAATCAAGCTGTCCGGCCTTAAAGGCATTGAGTGTCGCGTTTGCGTCAGACAGCTGAACATACTTGATTTTCGGGATTCCAATTTTGTCTTTGTCCCAGTAATCTTCATTTTTTGACAGGATAACATCACTGTTATGTTTCCACTCGGTCATTTTATAGGCGCCGTTCGTCACGATCTTATCGGCGTCTTTCGCATATTTGTCGGCGCCAATCGACTCATAAGCCTTTTCGTTCAGCGGCATATAGGTGACAAAAGTGAACAGGTAAAGCGCATAGGGAATCGGCTTGACGAACGTAATGCTCAAAGTATAATCGTCCGGAGCCGAGATGCCGAGACCGTCTTCCTTGATTTTGCCGCTTAAATAATCCTGGCCGCCTTTTACATTGTCCGTCAGGATATAACTATAGACACAAGCGGTCTCCTTTTTCATCGCGGTCGTCCACCCGAAGACATAATCCTTCGAAGTGACCGGTTCGCCGTTCGACCATTTGGGACCCTTTTTCAGCTTAAACGTATAGGTCAGCTTGTCGTCGCTGACTGTATAGCTGTCAATCAGGTCCGGGACAGGTTTGTCATTTTTGTCCAGCTTAAACAGCCCGGACACAATTTCGCGCAGGAGTGTGCACGAACCGGCGTCGTAAGCCTTCGCGGTATTGAGCTCCGCCGGTTCCGCAACGTCATTGATCGTAATCATGTCGGGATCCGGGGTGCCCGGGTATTTGCTCTTGGCCGCAAGCTCATCCGGATTGACTACTCCGCTCGTATCCGCCGCGGAAGAGGCAGCGCTGCCTGATTCCGCCCCGCTCGTCGCTGCGGCGGAGGAAGCGGGCGTTGTGCTGCTTGCCGCTCCGCCGCCGCAGGAAGTCAGCACCAGGCAGACCGCAAGCGCCAGACTGACATAGCCGAATTTTTCTTTTCTGTTTTTCATATTTCGCCTTTCTATAGGATGGAATTCTATGATAACGGGCTCTCTGGATTCCGTTTCCTGACAACATGGAATCAAAAGCATGCCCGCCTCTAAACAAAACGGCGAGATAAAATGAAGAGCACGAGGAGAAAATATTCAGATTATCTTTTCTTTTTCCCTTTTCTCCTGTCTTTCGGACCTTTGCAGCTGCTCTAAAACAGCGCGTGGAAAAGCACCGCTTTCTTTCCCAAGGCCCCCTGATTTCAGCCGGAAACTATGCAAATAGCAGGCACATTCCCCTTTGAATGCACCTGCCATGTTTCCTTCCTTCGTTCCGCCATTTTCCTCCCTTCGGTCAGACGGGCAGGAACCGGCGGAGAAACGGAAGAAATGAAACTTGTTTCCGGATATATGCATTATTATAGAAGCTTCTCTTGAAATGTCAAGGATATCTAAAAAAATAATCCAATTTTTGTATATGAAGCTGCAATTTCGATCGGATCGTTGAAAATAAATGAGCAGGCAAAAGACGCCCCCCTCTGCAGAAATGGAAACCCACGGAATACGCGGAAGGAATCCCCGCCCCTGGAATCTCCCTCGAAAGGGGACACTCTCTCTGTTTTGAAAACAGTTTAAAACGCGCCCTTAAACCGGCGGAAATACACCGGTCAAGGGCGCGTTTTTTGATATTTATCTCTAGAGAAAGAATCAGGCTTTGTAATTCTGTTCCGAATATCTGCCATCGGCGTCGACCAGATGGCAGGAAACCAGATGGTTCGGTCGAAGCTCGCGCAGCTTCGGGGAAACCTTTCTGCAGATCTCCTTGACGTAAGGGCAGCGGTTTGCAAACGGACAGCCGGGCTTCGGGTTGATCGGGCTGGGAACATCGCCTTTCATGACAGCGGCCCTTTTATGAGCTTCGCGGTCCGGATCCGGTATGGGGACGGACGCGAGAAGCCCGCGGCTGTACGGATGCAGGGTATGGGCATAGATCTCGTCGCTGTCAGCAAGCTCCACCAGATTTCCAAGATACATGACGGCGATGCGGTCCGAGATATATTTTACAATATTAAGGTCATGCGCGATAAACATGTAAGTCAGGCCGAATTTTTTCTGCAGATCCTTAAGCAGATTGATAATCTGGCTCTGGATGGAGACATCCAGAGCGGAAATCGGCTCGTCGCAGACGATGAATTCCGGGTTCACGGCGAGTGCCCGGGCAATGCCGATCCTCTGC
>DAITAP010000110.1:0-687 GCA_036824225.1 Caproicibacter sp.
AATTTGGCCCGGCTCACAGGAGGGATTGCGCACAGCGGCGAATGGGCTCAGCTTTTTGCGGATATCCTGCAGATTCCGGTTGAAGTCGTCGAAAGCGACGAAGTGGGCGCTCTTGGTTCCGCTATCACGGCGGGCATTGGGGCGAAGGTATACGAGGACTATCAGGACGGTTTCCAACATGCCGTAAGGATCAAGGAGCGGTTCGAGCCGTCGGCGGAACACGCGGAAGGCTTCGCCGAACGCTACAAGGAATGGGAACGGCTGATGAATGCCTTGATGTCTTATTGGGATGAAAAATAATTATATTGCTCAGGAGGCGCAGTTTTAGAATGAAGAAAACAAAGATCTTATTGGTGTCCGACGGGGGCGTCACAAAATCACTGATGCAGAAAATGTACGAGTTAGAGCCTTATGGTGCGGAAATCACATTGGTGGAAGATACGGATATGCCTTCATGGGGTATATTACCGACCGGATGGGACTCTTGGAGAGAGAGGGTATAAACGCTGCCCCAAGCTGTGAGCCGTTGCTTGAAAACTGCGCGGACAAGGAAATCATTGTCGTTCATGTGGCTTCGATCAACCGGGAGGTGATTGCGGCAAGCCCGAACCTGAAGGTCGCCGCCGTGCTGAGAGGCGGAATTGAAAACGCGGATGCTCCGGCGCTGAAGGAAAGGGGGATCAAGCT
>DAITAP010000110.1:697-1150 GCA_036824225.1 Caproicibacter sp.
CATGGCGCAGCGCGGATGCGGTTGCAGATTTTACTGTGGGGATGATGATCGCCGAAAACAAGAACATTGCGCGGGCCCACAAACTTCTGTTTGAGGGCAAGTGGTGCAAAAACTATACCAATCAGTCCTACATCCATAACATGAACCGTTCCACCGTAGGGATCATCGGCTTTGGCTACATCGGCCGCCGCGTTGCGGACAGGGCAAAAGCATTCGGCTCCAAAATTGTCGTCTTCGACCCGTTCCAGAAGCCGGAGGCCATCGAAAGAGCGGGTTGTGCGGCCTTGTCTTTGGAGGAACTGCTGAAACAGTCCGATTATGTCACGATTCATATGCGTCTGTCCGATCAGACGAGGGAATACCTCGGAGAGAAAGAATTTTCCCTCATGAAGCCGACGGCGTACTTCATCAACACGGCGCGTGCGGGGCTTGTCGACACGTCCGCACTTTTAA
>DAITAP010000110.1:1160-1742 GCA_036824225.1 Caproicibacter sp.
GCTGCAGACAAAGTCCATTGGCGGCGCGGCAATTGACGTTTTCGACAAAGAGCCTCTTTCGCAGGATAATCCGTTTTTAAAACTTGATAACGTGACGCTTACGCCTCACCTGGCGGGAACTTCCTGTGACACGATGCGCAACTCCGTAGATATTTGCTTTGAAGACATTAAAAATTATATTCAGGGAAAACCGATGACAAACATCTCCAACTGATTCGTTTAGCGGCAATCGTACATTTTAATTCTGACAGACTGCCGGCCTCAACAGTTTTAAACCCCTTTAAGACTTATAGCGCTCCGTCGTTTTCCGCACTTTCTTTGAAAGGCTTAAGGACAGGGCTGCGGCATTCGATGCCGCGGTCCCGTCCTTATTTTATCTATTCTGTTCCGTGTTTTGAGCGGGACGTTGAAGCAGAGTGAATATCCGCGGATTTACATTAATCTCTTGACAAATGGATGAATGACTGATAATATAACAGTGTTATATGCCGAAGGCATGCGGAGGCGTTTCATTGAGCGGGGAAGAAACAGGCACACGAAAAGCGATTCTGAACGCGGGAAAAATGGAATTTCTCGGTAAGG
>DAITAP010000110.1:1752-2194 GCA_036824225.1 Caproicibacter sp.
GGCCGCTTCGCTGAGAAGCATTGTAAAAGCGGCGGGAGTTACCACCGGCGCTTTTTACGGATACTTTGGCAGCAAGGAGAAGCTGTTCCGCGCGCTTGTGAACGAGCCCGCAGAAGCGCTGCTTGACAAATACCGGGAAGCACAGGATCGATTTGCCGCCCTTCCGCGGGAAGAACAGCTGGGCCAGATGAGTAAAATCTCCGGCGACTGCATGAGCTGGATGGTTGAATATGTCTATGAGCATTTCGATGCGTTCAAACTGATTCTGTGCAGGTCGGAGGGCACGGAATATGAGAATTACATCAACACGATGGTTGGCATCGAAACGGAAGCGACGCACCGCTTCGTTGAAGTCCAGCGCGGCCTTGGCAGTCGGATCAAATCGGTGGATGGCGCGCTGGAGCATATTCTGATCAGCGGCGAGTTTTCCGCAATCTTCGAA
>DAITAP010000110.1:2204-4415 GCA_036824225.1 Caproicibacter sp.
TCACGATATGCCGAAACAACAGGCAGCGGGATATGTCAAAGACCTTCAGGCGTTTTATTCCGCGGGTTGGAAGCAGGTTATGGGGTTTTAAGCCCTATAATTTTTAACCAATGGTTAGCATATGCTAACTAAAAGATAACAGCAGAGGAGAGATCCAATGAAGAAACAATCGAAAAAAAAGAGCAGTCTGTCGCAGCTGATGGCTTATGCGGGCGGCCGTAAAAAGCTGACGATACTGGGCTGTGTCCTCTCAGGCGTGTCCGCCGTCCTTTCCATGGCGGTCTATGTCTGCATCTGGTTCGTTGCGCGCGGGGTCTTCCAGGCAATGCCGGACTTTACCTCGGCGGGAGGACTCACAAAATTCGGATGGATGGCGCTGGTGTTCGCCGCCGTGAGCACGCTGATCTATCTGGCGGCCCTGATGTGCACTCACCTGGCCGCTTTCCGCACGGCGAGAAATATGCGCGCTGAGGGTGCAAGGCATCTGATGGACCTGCCGCTCGGCTATTTCGCCGCCAACCAGTCCGGCCGCCTGCGAAAGTTGATCGACGACAACGCCGGAATGACGGAAACGCTTCTGGCGCATGAGCTTCCCGACCTGGTCGGCGCAATCGTAACCCCCGTTGCCGCCATTGTGCTGCTGTTTGTGTTCGACTGGCGGATGGGTCTGATTTGTCTGGCACCCCTGTTTGTCGCGGTGCTGCTCATGAAGCAGATGATGGGAGGGAAGAACGCCGGATTTTTCAGCCGTTATCAGAAAGCGATCGAAGATTTGAGCTCGGAGGCTACGGAATATGTCCGGGGCATCCCGGTGGTCAAGGTGTTTCAGCAAACGGTATATTCCTTTAAATCCTTTTATTCTTCCATTATCCGCTACCGGGATCTCGCGGCGGATTATTCCCTGTCCTGCCGGAATCCGATGACGGGTTTCACCACTGTGCTGAACGGGACGTTCCTGCTGCTGATTCCCGTCGGAATGTTTCTGTGCGCGTACGCGTCCGAGGGATGGACGGCGCTCGCCAATCTGCTGTTCTACATGCTGTTTACTCCGTTCTGCTCACTGATGATGATGCGGATCATGTATGCGAGTGAGGCGGCGATGCAGGCGGACGAGGCGGTTCGCAAGCTGGGTGAGATCATGCGCGCCGAACCTCTGAAGGAACCGGAAAATCCGGAAAAAGCGAAGGGCTTCTCCGTGGAACTGAGGGATGTGACGTTTACTTACCCCGGAGCCGCGGTCCCGGCGCTGTCGCACGTGAGCTTCCGGGTGCAGGAGGGTGCGACGGTGGCGCTGGTGGGCCCGTCAGGAGGGGGCAAGACGACCGCCGCCGCCCTGATCCCGCGCTTTTGGGACGTGCAGGAAGGGGAGGTCCTTGTCGGCGGCATTGACGTGCGAAGGCTTTCTTCCGAAGAACTGATGAGACACGTAGCCTTTGTGTTTCAGGATTCGCGGCTGTTCAAGGCCAGTCTGCTTGAAAACATTCGGGCCGCGCGTCCGGGCGCGACGATGGAACAGGTGGAGCTCGCCGCCCGTGCGGCCCAATGCGGCGATATTGTGTCCAAATTTCCCGAAGGGCTGGATACGGTGGTTGGGACCAGGGGGGTCTATTTGTCGGGAGGCGAGCAGCAGCGCATCGCGCTGGCGAGGGCGATCCTGAAGGATGCCCCCATTGTGGTGCTGGATGAGGCGACCGCGTTCACCGACCCGGAAAATGAGGCGCTGATACAGAAGGCGTTTGAGACGCTGACAAAGGGCAAGACCGTTTTGATGATCGCGCACCGGCTTTCCACCGTGCGAAACGCCGACCTGATCCTGGCGATGGAAGACGGAAAAATCTCAGAGCAGGGCACACACCGGGAATTGCTTGAGAAAGACGGCCTCTATGCCCGGATGTGGAAGGATTACCGGACCTCGGTCATGTGGAAAGTCGGAAGGGAGGTGGGCGCATGATCCGCAGGCTGCAAAGAGTTTTCGCCCTGACGGAAAAAGGCGCAAAGGATCTGGTCTTGGCAACCCTGCTGACCGTCGCCGCCAATCTGAGCCTGATACTTCCCGTGGGGCTGCTGGTCACGGCACTGGGACGCATCATTGAGGCTTTTCAAAGAGGGTCCGACCCGTCTGCCGGCGTATGGAAATATACGGCGGCCGCCGCCATTCTGGTCGCAGTTGTCTACATCGTTCACTGGTTTCAATACAAAAGCCTGTATGTT
>DAITAP010000110.1:4425-5869 GCA_036824225.1 Caproicibacter sp.
ACATCGAAAGTGCCAACCGGCGCGTGACCCTTGGGGAAAAGCTGCGGGAATTGCCTCTCTCTTTCTTCGGGCAGAGGGACCTTTCCGACCTGACGGCGACCATCATGTCCGACTGCAGCGCGCTGGAACAGGCTTTTTCCCATTACATCCCACAACTGTTCGGAACCGTGATTTCCACAGTGCTGGTCGCCGTCGGCCTGCTGTTTGTTGACTGGCGGATGGGACTCTCCGTCGTTTGGGTCATTCCGTTCTCGGCACTGCTTGTCTTCGGTTCCCGGTGGCTTCAGGACAAATATGGAACGCGCAGCATCCTTGCCAAGCGCGCCGCCACCGACGGCCTGCAGGAGCTTCTGGAAACCGTCAAGGATATCAAGGCCTGCAACCGGAAGCAAACATATATGGACAGCCTGGAAACAAAGTTCGCAGGTGTCGAAAAAGCCGCGATCCGTTCCGAACTGGCGTCCGGGGTGTCCGTTTCTTCCGCTCAGGCGTTTTTAAGGCTTGGCGTCGCAACGACCGTATTGGTGGGAGTGAATCTGCTGGTCGCCGGACAGTTAAGCCTCACAGTCTTTCTGATTTTTCTGATCACTGCGGCGCAGCTGTATGATCCGTTGAACATTTGCTTTATGAATCTCGCGGCAACGTTCAACGCGAAGCTTCAGATCGAACGAATGAGGGCAATCGAGGAGCAGCCGGTGCAGACCGGTTCCGACCGCTATTCCCCGGACGGCTACGGCATCGCTTTCGATCATGTACGGTTTGCCTACAACGAAAACGAGGGCGTTTTGGAAGACGTCTCCTTCACTGCGAAACAGGGTGAGGTGACTGCGCTGGTGGGACCGTCCGGCGGCGGCAAGAGCACGGCGGCCAAACTTGCGGCGCGTTTTTGGGATGTGAACGGGGGCAGGATCACGCTGGGCGGCGTCGACGTTTCCACTGTGGAACCGGAAGCCCTTTTGAAAAACTATTCCATCGTTTTTCAGGACGTGGTCCTTTTTCACGATACGGTCCTGGAGAATATACGCCTCGGACGCCGAAACGCTACGGACGCCGAGGTCCTCGCGGCGGCAAAAGCCGCGCAGTGCGATGAGTTCGTTCAGAAGATGCCGGACGGATACCGAACGGTGATCGGGGAAAACGGTTCCACCCTTTCGGGAGGAGAACGTCAGCGGATCTCCATTGCCCGCGCTCTTCTGAAAGACGCTCCGGTCATCCTGCTCGACGAGGCGACGGCCAGCCTGGACGTTGAAAATGAAACGGCCGTGCAGAAGGCGCTGTCCGGCCTGATTCGGAACAAGACCGTGCTGATCATCGCCCATCGGATGCGCACGGTGATGGGGGCCGACAAGGTCGTCGTGCTGTCCGACGGAAAGGCGGTCCAAACCGGAAGGCCCGCCGAACTGCTCCGGGAGGAAGGCCTGTTCCGCCGCATGGTGCAGCTGCA
>DAITAP010000110.1:5879-6534 GCA_036824225.1 Caproicibacter sp.
AAGCCAGGATTGGGCCCTTTAAAGCAATGGCCAAAATCCGAAGCGCTTTTCCGGAGGCATGGCTTTCTTGGCTCATCACACAGCCGGCCGTTTCGGGCAAAAAGATATTTTACAGACAATGGCCCCGGTGCTATAATGCAAAGTAGACAAAGTGAGGTGCCTGACATCATGAAAACAATTTTGTGCTACGGCGATTCAAACACGTGGGGATTTAATTATGAAACACTGGAAAGATTTCCTTATGGGGTGCGTTGGCCGAACGTCATGCAAAAAATATTGGGAGATAATTTCAGAGTGATAGAAGAGGGATTAAACGGCAGGACAACGGCGCTGGATGACCCGAACGACGATTGCCCCGAAGCGAGGAACGGGTTAAAATACCTCAATCCGTGCATCCGCTCTCACTATCCAATTGATTTAATGATTTTTATGTTGGGCACGAACGATTTAAAAGCGGACCTCTTTACCACGGTGGACGATATCGCGCGGAATATGGAACGCCTGATCGAATTGTCAAGAAAAGAGCTTGATGCCCGTCAGGGTTATGAACCGAAAATTTTGTTGGCCGCGCCGACGGCCATTGGAACTTCGATTGAAAGATCCATGTTTTGCAATGAGTTTAACGGCAAGAAATCAATCCCTTTGTCTGCGGAAT
>DAITAP010000111.1:0-5273 GCA_036824225.1 Caproicibacter sp.
TAAAAATCGACCAGACACTGACGCAGGACGCGACGGGGACCATGGCGTATCTTGAATTTGAGGCGCTCGGGGTTCCGCGCGTCAGGACGGAACGGTCGGTAGCCTATATTGATCACAACACGCTCCAGACGGGGTTTGAAAACGCGGATGACCATCGCTTTATCCAGTCTGCCGCGAAAAAATTCGGAGTCTATTATTCCAGGCCGGGAAACGGGATCTGCCATCAGGTCCACCTCGAACGATTCGGCGTTCCGGGAAAAACGCTGATTGGTTCGGACAGCCACACCCCGACGGGCGGCGGAATCGGAATGCTCGCCATGGGAGCGGGCGGCCTGGACGTGGCGGTCGCCATGGGAGGCGGTCCCTATTACATTACCATGCCGAAAATCCTCCGGGTCCTCCTCAAAGGGAATCTTCCGCAGTGGGTGAGCGCGAAAGACGTGATCCTGCAGATTCTGCGGATGCTGACGGTCAAGGGAGGAGTGGGAAAAATCCTCGAGTACGCGGGGGAGGGAGTCGCGGGCCTTTCCGTGCCGGAACGCGCGACGATCACCAATATGGGGGCGGAGCTCGGCGCCACGACCTCCCTTTTTCCCTCGGATGAAGTGACAAAGAGGTTTCTCGAATCCCAGGGGAGAGGGGGAGACTGGAAAGAACTCGGGCCCGACCCCGGCGCCTCCTATGACGGGGAGATTATTGTCGATTTGTCTTCCCTGCGGCCCCTTGCCGCCTGTCCGGACAGTCCGGACGCCGTGGAAGAGGTCGAAAAAATCGGTCCGATCCCGATAAACCAGGTCTGCATCGGATCCTGCACCAATTCTTCCTACCGCGATCTGATGTGTGTCGCCTCGATCCTCAAGGGGAAGATGATTTCCCCGGACGTAAGCCTGACGATATCTCCCGGATCCCGGCAGGTCTATCATATGCTCGCGGAGAACGGGGCGCTTGCCGATTTGATCGGGGCCGGCGCGCGCATTCTCGAATGCGCCTGCGGCCCCTGTATCGGAATGGGCCAGTCCCCTGGATCCGGGGGGGTCTCGCTCCGCACGTTCAACCGCAATTTCAAGGGGCGTTCCGGAACCGCCGACGCGGAGATCTATCTCGTGAGCCCTCAAACGGCCGCCGCGTCCGCCCTCAAAGGGGTCCTGACCGATCCGAGGACGCTCGGCCCGGAAGAACCCGCCGTGGAGGATCCGAAGCGGTTCGATGTGGATGACCGGATGATTCTTCCCCCGGCCCCGATAGAAAAGGCGGCGGACGTAAAAATTATCCGCGGGCCGAACATCCGGGAATTTCCCATCGCGTCCCCGCTTCCGGATTCCTTTTCGGCAGAGGCGCTTTTAAAAGTCGGGGACAACATCACGACGGATCATATCATGCCGGCGGGATCGAAAATTCTCCCGTACCGCTCGAATATTCCGTATCTTTCCAGGTTCTGCTTCGCCGTATGCGACAAGGATTTTCCCGCCCGCTGCAGAAAATACGGGAAGGGGATTCTCGTGGGAGGCTCCAATTACGGGCAGGGATCTTCCCGCGAGCATGCCGCTCTGGTCCCGCTCTATCTCGGCATACGGATTGTCCTCGCGAAAAGCTTTGCGAGGATCCACCTTGCGAACCTCGTCAACGCGGGGATTCTCCCTCTGGTCTTTGAGGACGAAAAAGATTATGAAAGGGTCAACCAGATGGACGAACTGGTCCTCGAAGGCCTGCGGGAAAAGGTAAGACAGGGTCTGGCGGTTGACGTCCGGGACCGCACCGGAGGGTTTTTGTTCCGGACGAAAGCGATCCTCACGCCGCGCCAGAGGAAAATCCTTCTCGCGGGGGGCCTGCTTCCCTATACAAAGGAAAAAGCGGGGAAAGGAATGAAAAATGGAGAAAACGGCATCCGGACTGTCCGCGAATCAGATTAAGTGGATTGCGGTCGCCGCCATGGCGATCGATCATGCCGCGTGGGTTTTCGTCCCGACCTATTCCGCTCTCGGGCAGGGAATGCACCTTTTCGGCCGCATTACCGCCCCGGTGATGTGCTTCTTTCTCTCGGAAGGCTACGCCCATACGCGGAGCAAAGGCCGGTACGCTCTGCGGCTGGCGCTGTTCGCGCTGATTTCCCAGGCGCCGTTTGTATTCTTTGAAACGGGAAAATTTCAGTTTTTTCCGGATTCCCTTTTCGCGGGCGGGGATCCTTCCGAATCCTTGAACGTGATTTACACCCTTTTTTTAAGCCTGCTCGCGATATGGGCCTGGGACTCTATCCGCTCGGGAACGCTCCGAGCCCTTGCCATATTGGCTCTCTGCATTCTGGCGATCCCGGGAGACTGGACGTTCTGCGACGTCATTTTTTCCGTTTTGTTCTGGATCTACCGGGGAAACCTTCGCCTGCAGATGAAGTGGTTCGCCGTTTCTGCCGCCTGCGTCGTGATCCTTTTCAGCGCGGAATCCGCCCTGGCCGGCCAGCCTTTCGGGCAGCTGTTTCAGGCGGGGCTGTTTCTGTGCATCCCGCTTCTTCTCTGCTATAACGGGAAACGGGGCGGAGGGACCGGATCCAAGTGGGCTTTTTACGTTTTCTATCCGGCGCACCTGGCCGCTGTCCGGGGGCTGTCCTTTTTAATTTGAAAAAGATAGGGGGATCTTTGGCAATATGAATCCGATAAAAATGAAAACCCCGCTCGTCGAGATGGACGGGGATGAAATGACCCGTGTCCTCTGGAAAAAGATAAAGGAAATTCTTCTTGCGCCGTATATTGACCTAAAGACCGAATATTATGATCTTGGGCTGAAAAACCGGGATAGAACGGACGACCGGGTCACTTTCGACGCGGCAAGGGCGATTCAGAAGTACGGGGTAGGCGTCAAATGCGCGACCATTACCCCGAACGCCGACCGGGTAAAGGAATACGGGCTGAAAAAAATGTGGAAATCCCCCAACGGGACAATCCGCGCCGTCCTTGACGGGACGGTTTTCCGCACTCCGATTCTCGTAAAAGGCATAAGGCCTCTGGTTTCAGGATGGGAAAAGCCGATTACCATAGCCCGCCACGCGTATGGGGACATTTACCGGGACGCGGAAATGGTGGTTCCTGCCGGCGCGGACGCGGAGCTTTCCGTAAAAAAAGCGGACGGAACGGAAGAAAGGACGCCGATCTTCCATTTCAGCGGGCCGGGAATCCTCGAAGGACAGTATAATACCGACCGCAGTATCCGGGGCTTTTCAAAATCCTGTTTTCAGTACGCCCTCGATACGGGGAGGGATCTCTGGTTTTCCGCCAAGGACACGATCTCCAAAAAATATGACCGCCGGTTCCGGGATATTTTCCGTGAAACCTATGAGAAGGATTACCGGAAAAAATTCGAGGAAAAAGGGATATCCTATTTCTATACCCTGATAGACGACGCCGTAGCGCGGGTCATCCGGTCCCGCGGCGGTTTTGTGTGGGCCCTTAAAAACTACGACGGAGACGTGATGAGCGACATGATAGCGACGGCGTTCGGAAGCCTCGCGATGATGACCAGCGTCCTGGTCTCCCCGGACGGCGACTACGAATACGAAGCGGCGCACGGGACGGTGCAGCGCCACTACTACCGGTATTTAAAAGGGGAGAAGACCTCCACCAATTCGATGGCGACCATCTTCGCCTGGACCGGAGCGCTGAAAAAGCGCGCCCAGCTGGACCGTCTGCCGGACCTTGAGCATTTTGCCGATACCCTGGAAAAGGCGTCTTTTGAGACGATTGAGGACGGAATCATGACGGGGGATCTGGAAAGGATTTCAACACTGCCGAATAAGACCGCGGTCGGCACATTTGAGTTTTTGGAGGAAGTCGGCCGGAGGCTTCAAAAACTGATCTGAATTCTCAAATTCTGGAATTCGGATCAAGGGAGGAATTCTGTATGCCAAAGCGAGAAAACATATCCATGTCGGTAATTCGGCGTCTTCCGCGGTATTACCGCTTCCTTTATCATCTTAGGGAAGATGGAGTTACCAGGATCTCTTCGACGGAGCTTTCCGAAATGCTCGGTCTCACTGCTTCGCAGATCCGCCAGGATCTCAACTGCTTCGGAGGATTCGGTCAGCAGGGATACGGGTATATGGTCGGCCAGCTCTGCGATGAAATCGGAAAGATTATCGGGATTTCCCATGGATACCGAGCCATCCTGCTCGGGGCGGGAAACCTTGGCCGGGCCATCGCGCTTCACATGTCGTTCCGGGCCGAGGGATTTCAGCTCATCGGCGCGTTTGACAACGCGCCGGAGAAGATTGGGTCGCCGCTCGGCAGGCTGACCGTCCGGAACGTCGAAACGCTGGAGGATTTCTGCCGGCAGCAGAAACCGGTCATGGCCGTGCTCTGCGTGCCGCGCGGTTCGGTGGAAAAGCTGGCGGACCGCCTTTATCAGATCGGCATCCGGTATTACTGGAATTTCAGCCATTACGACGTCACCCTCAAATATCCCGACACCCTCGCGGAAAACGTCCACCTGAACGACAGTCTGATGACTCTCTGTTATCGGATTTCCAATAGAGCGCCGGCAAAAAGACAAGCGCCGGGCAATTTGAAGCAGATAAACGGGACCGTGGAAAACAGAGCGGTAAGGAGGTAATTTCATGAACTGGATTCCCTGGGCGGTTGTTCTCGGTATTCTTCTGATTCTGGTTCTGTGGGCGGTTTCTGCCTACAATAAGCTGATCGCGCTTTCTGTCCGGGTGCGCAACGGGTGGGCGCAGATTGACGTCCAGCTGAAAAAAAGGTTTGACCTGATTCCCAATCTGGTCGAAACAGTCAAGGGATACGCCGCGCATGAAAAATCGACGTTTGAGGAAGTGACAAAATGGCGGAGCGCCGCCATGAACGCGAAAACCCCGGAAGACATTATGAAAAACAACGAAAAGCTGTCCCGGGCTGTCGTGAACCTGTTCGCTACGGCCGAGCAATACCCGGATCTGAAGGCCAACCAGAATTTTCTCGATCTTCAGCGGCAGCTTCAGGAAATCGAATCGAAAATCGCCTTTGCCCGCCAGTTTTACAACGATACGGCGATGCGCTATAACGAATACACCATGCGGTTCCCTTCGAGCGTCATCGCATCCATGTTCCATTTCCCTCAGAAACCCTATTTCGAAGCGGAGGAAGCCGCGAAAACAGTTCCGAACGTCAGGTTTTAAAAATCCGGAAAGGGGAGCCTATGCAGCATCGCCGTGATCAAAAAATCCTGCGCCTGTTCCTTCCGGCGGCAGCCGCGCTGGCGCTGTGCCTGTTTCCGGCCCGGTGATGCTGCAT
>DAITAP010000111.1:5283-6525 GCA_036824225.1 Caproicibacter sp.
CGGCGCGGCCCAGGCGGGAAAGCAGTCCATGGAGTCGCTGAATGTGGAAATCCGCCCCAGAGAGAACGGAGACGTGACGGTAAGGCAGATCTGGCGCGTCAGGCTGGAGGACAGGGGAAAGCCGTACCGCAATTTTTACTGGACTCTTCCGGATGACCGGACCAGGGAGGACGGCTTTTCGGATCCGTCCGTCTATGACAATGATCGGAATGTCTCCTATCCCTATGCGGGGGATATCGACCCCGGGAGTGTCGCGGGAGATGAGATGGCGGGAAAATGCTACCGCCATTTTGAAAACGGCATGGTGGAGTTCGGCTGGTTTATGCCCGCCGTCGAAGAGGGCGTGCGCACGTTTACGCTGACCTATACCATCCGCAATCTGATGACCGTTTACAGCGATACGGCGGAGCTGTACCTTTCTATCCTGCCGGAAAACTTCGAAATTCCGGTGGAAAACCTCAAGGGGACAGTCCTGCTGCCGGGAAGCGGAAAACTCGGCGCGGGTCTCTGGGCGTGGCTGCATACGGATGTCCGGACGAGCGGGATTCAGGAAGGCACGACGGATCGGGTCGATTTTTCCGTGGAGGGGATTCCCGCGGAAACACCCGTTGAGATCCGGGTCTTGGCGGATACGGCGCTGTTTCCCGCTTCCACGAGAAAGACGCCCGGGAAAGCGCTTTTAAGGATTCAAAACGAAGAAAAGCGCGACGCGGAGGAAGCGCAGAAGCGGGCGGACCGGGAATTCCGCCTCGGTGTCCTGGACGCGGCGGGCGGGGCCATCTTCCTGTTAGCGGCCATCGTGGTTTTTCTCCTGGCCCTGCGTAAGAACCGGCGCGTTCGGGTCGAAACACCGGAATATACCCGGGATATCCCGCCCGGGAACAGCCCGGCGGGCGTCGCCAATCTCTATTATTTCTATCAGGGCCTCGGACAGAAACAGAAGGACCGGATTTATAGCGCGACGCTTTTAAGCCTCGCGCGCAAAGGGTACGTGTGCTTTTCCGGCGGGAAAAAGGAATTTTCCGTGGAGCTTGCGGAAAAGGCGGGAAACCTTCCGCTTACGGAAAGCGAAGAAGTCTTTTACCGGCTGGTTTCCGCCGCCGCGGCGGAACTGCGGGGCGGATTTACCATGAAGCAGTTCCGGGCGTACGCGGAAAAACATGCCCCGTCGGTAAACCGCGCGATGGAGGACTTTTTTACGTCATCCCGCAGGGAAATCGCGGGAAGAGGCTATCTGCGGGA
>DAITAP010000112.1:0-6506 GCA_036824225.1 Caproicibacter sp.
GCCTTGCCGGACTGGAGTCCGGCAAGGCGTGGATCTTTTCCCCGGAAAGCCCATTCCTTTTTCCCTTTTTCCGTCTTATTAAGAAATATGGGCTGAAGCAGGCAGTCTATGATAGATAAAAAATATCGAAGCGGGGAACTTTTAGGAGGAAAAGAACCATGATACTTCCAAACGAGAACCAGATACGGTACCAGAATTGGGAAATGGGCGCGTTTTTCCATTTTGGCATCCGCACGTTCTACGAAGGGCATCAGGACTGGGACGGAAAGGAAATGCCGCCTTCCGCTTTCCGCCCCGAATCCCTCGACTGCCGGCAGTGGATCCGGACCGTCCGGCAGGCCGGATTCCACTACGCGGTGCTGGTCTGCAAGCACCACGACGGATTTGCGAACTGGCCGTCCCGGTATACGGACTATTCGGTCGCCGCGGCACCGTGGAAAGGCGGGAAAGGCGACGTTGTCCGCGAATTTACCGACGCCTGCCGGGAATACCGGATGGGCACAGGCCTTTATTACTCTCCCGCCGACGCGCAGGGAAACCGCGCCCATCGAAGCGGGAAAGAATATGATGATTACTTTATCCGTCAGATTTCCGAACTTCTGACGGGGTATGGGCCCGTCGACATTCTCTGGTTTGACGGCTGCGGCTCGGAAGGCCACCAGTATGACTGGAACCGGATTATCCGCGAAATCAAGCGGCTGCAGCCGGGCGTCATGATTTTCAACATGGGAATTCCGGATTTCCGCTGGGTCGGAAACGAGGCGGGACTTTCCCCCAGGCAGTGCGTCAACGTGGCGGACGCGGCGCCCTTTTCCATGCGGAGCCGGGAGGAAAAACGCCTGCCGGAGCTCAAATGGCTGCCGGTCGAGTGCGACGTCCGGATGCGCGATCACAACTGGTTTTACAGCGGATCGGACGAAGATACGGTAAAAAGCGTCGATGAGCTTCTGGGGATCTACGATTATTCCGTAGGGCGCGGAGGAAATATGATTCTTAATATCGGTCCTGACCGGAGGGGCCTCCTCCCGGAAAAGGATTCCGCGCGCCTTCTTGAATTCGGGGCGGAGCTAAAGCGCCGGTACTCGCACCCTCTCGCGCGCCGGGAAGATTTTAAAAAGGACGGCGGCGACTTTGTCTTCCGCCCGGGGAAAAAGATCCTCCTGGACCGCGCCGTCCTCCAGGAGGACATCCGGCAGGGGGAGCGGATCCATTCGTATAAAGTCCTGATAAAACCCTACCCGTATGGGGATTTTGTCTCCGTCTACGAAGGAAAAAACGTCGGGCATAAGGCAATCTGCGTTTTTCCAACCGTCGCGACGGAAGAAGTCCATGTCCGGGTCACGGAATCGGAGGGGGAACCCCTATTTTCCGATATCGGCCTGTTTTACACAAAAATATAAAGTTTTTAAGGGGAGGATTCTTAAAATGGAACTGATACCAGAACCGGCAAAGCTTTCTTTAAGCGGTGAAAAATTTCTTCTGGGACCCGCGTTTCAAATTGTGCTTGACCCCCGGTGCGGTTTTCCGGAATTCCGGGCGGCTAAACTTCTTAAGGGAGAACTGCGGCGGATTTCCAGCGTCGAATCCCCGATTGAAAAGTCGGACGTGAAACCAGAAGGCGGCCTGTTTTTTCAGAAAACGGACGAAAAGGGAGAAGAATACCGCCTTTCGATCTCCGCGGGCGGTGCCGTCCTGAAAGGCGGAGAAGCGGGAATTTTCTACGGGGTCCAGACTCTCCGTCAGATTGCGCGCCAGTGCGGAACTTCCTGGCCGGGCCTTAAAATAGAGGATGCCCCGAAATTCCCGATCCGCGGTTTTTTCCACGATATCACGCGCGGCAAAGTTCCCACGCTCGCTTCCTTAAAGGAACTCGCGGACCGGCTCGCGTTCTACAAAATCAACCAGCTTCAGCTCTACGTGGAACATACGTTCGCTTTTCGGGGCTTCAGCGAGGCCTGGAGCGGCAAGGATCCCCTGACGGCGGAAGAGATCCTCGAACTGGACGAGTACTGCAGGGAACGCCATATCGAGCTGGTTCCGGCGCTCGCGACGTTCGGGCATCTTTATGAAATTCTGAAAACCAGGACATGGAGGAAAAACTGTGAGCTGGACGTCAGCGATTCCACTCCGTTTTCCTGGTACGACCGCATGGCACACCACACTCTCAATCCGGCGGGAAAAGGCAGTTTTGAAATGGTCCGGACCATGATCGACCAGTATCTCCCGCTGTTTTCTTCGGACAAGTTCAACATCTGCTGCGACGAAACTTTCGATATCGGCGCGGGCAAAAGCGCCGGCCTCGTGAAAAAGGAAGGAAAGGGCCGGGTTTACGTCGATTTTCTGAAACGCGTCATCTCCTACGTGCAGAGTAAGGGCAGAAAAGTGCTTTTCTGGGGGGATATCATCCTGAAGACCCCCGAATACCTCCGTGAAATTCCGAAAGGCACAAGCTGCCTCTACTGGAATTACGGAAGGGACGTCCCGGAAAAGGAAGTTAAAACCATCGCGGATTCGGGGGTCGATTTCCTGGTCTGCCCCGGCGTCTGCGGGTGGAACATGATGATGAATCTCTTTGAAAGCTCCTATCTGAATATTACCCGCATGGTCCGATTCGGCGTAAAATACGGAGCCAGCGGGGTTCTCAACACCGACTGGGGGGATTACGGGCATATCAACCTGTTCGCAAACTCCATGCCCGGCATGGCGCTCGGCGCGGCGTATTCCTGGAATCCGGACGACGGCCGGGACTGGAAGGAGTTTTCAAAAGCCTATTCCCGGATTGAGTTTGGAGAAAAGGCGGACGGCCTGATGGATAAGTTAACGGAGCTTTCCCATCTTCAGGAGGGCACCTGGAGCGACGTCGTCAGCTGGAGGGAGTCAAAGATCCTGAAAAACCCGGCCGCCGGGCGCGGCTGCGGCCATTTGATGAAATTAAACGACGGGGACTGCCGGGACGGGGCAAAGCGCGCCCTGGAAATTGAGAAGGAAATTCTTTCTTACCGGTGCCCGCCTTCCCGGAGGGAGGATTTTCTCGAGTACCAGTGCTCCGCGGAAGGCACCGCGCTGATGGATGCCGCCGCCCTGGCCCTTAAAAAATACGCTTTCGGCCAGAAGGAAACCCGGCTCGTGATGGGCTGCTGGGATCTTGCGGAAAGCATTGAGCTCTGGTTCCGGAAATTTGAGGCCTGCTGGCGCAGCCGGAACCGGGAAAGCGAGCTTTTCCGCATCCGGGACACTTTTCAGGATCTCTGCGGATTTCTCCGCGCCTGCGAAGAGGAAAAATAACCCTTTCAAAAAGGAAAAGCCCCAGAAGTACCGCGGAGAAGGACTTTGCTTCGCGGCACTTCTGGTCTTTTCAAAAGCGGCAGGCAGAACCGCTCCGATGGGAAAAATCTTCCGTCCTGCCTCTCTCTCTCTGCTGTCCTGTCCATGAATTTATATTGTCCAGGTGATCTTTAAATGATGAAATATCAAAATTCGGAGCTTTCGGCAGAAGAACGCGCCCGGGACCTTCTTTCCCGCATGACCGTCCGGGAAAAGGCCGGGCAGCTGAATCAAGGCCTTTACGGGTTTTCCTGCTACCGCCGGGAAGGCGGCAGTATAATTCTCACGGAAGAATTCAAAAAAGAGGTATCCCGGTGGGGGGGTCTCGGGCTTTTGTACGGCCTTTACCGTGCCGACCCCTGGTCGGGCCGCGGCTTTCAAAACGGCATCCCCGCGGATCTCGCCAGAAAAGCCTACAATACCGTGCAAAAATACACCATCTCCCATTCCCGGTTCGGGGTCCCCGTGCTGATGAGCAGCGAATGTCCCCACGGCCACCAGGCGCTCGGAGGCTATCTGCTGCCCGTCGCGCTCGCGATGGGCGCCTCGTTCGACCCGGATCTTGTAAAATCCGCCTTTTCCGTCTGCGGCGCGCAGCTAAAGGCGGCGGGCGTAGATCTCGCGCTCATCTCCATGCTCGACGTCCTGCGCGACCCGCGCTGGGGCCGGAGCGAAGAGTGCTTCGGCGAAGACCCATATCTCTGCTCCCGGATGGCGGAATCCGCTGTCCGGGGAATCAAGAGCCAGGGCGTTACCGTCGTGGCAAAGCATTTCTGCGCCCAGGGCGAAGGGACCGGCGGAATCAACGCGAGCGCCGCCCGCATCGGGGAACGGGAACTCCGCGAAATCCATCTTCCCCCCGCCAGGGCCGCCTGCGCGGCGGGGGCCGGAGGTGTCATGGCCGCCTACAATGAAATCGACGGCATTCCCTGCCATGCCAATCCGCGCCTTCTCAAGGATATTCTCCGGGGAGAGTTTCATTTTCAAGGCATCGTGATGGCGGACGGAACGGCGGTAGACCGTCTGGATCTTTTAACGGGAAACCCTGAAGACTCCGGCGCGCTCGCGCTTCGGTCCGGGGTCGACGTGGGGCTCTGGGACAAGGGGTTCGCCCTCCTCCCAAAAGCCCTGGAAGACGGGAAAATAACCATGGAGGAGCTCGACGCGTCCGTCCTCCGCGTCCTGACTCTCAAATTCTCGCGCGGCCTGTTTGAAAAGCCGTACCTGGAAGAGCCGCTGGATCCCGGCCGCTTTTCCTATTCCAAACACAGGGAATCCCTCGAGCTGGCCCGCCGGTCCCCCGTCCTCCTCAAAAACGAGGGAGGCCTCCTCCCCCTCTGCCGATCGGTCTCCCGGTCCATCGCCGTTCTCGGCCCGAACGCCGACAGCCTTTACCGACAGTGCGGGGACTATACGCCTCCCCTCCGGCCGGAAGACGGGATCACGGTTCTCGAGGGGATCCGGCGGGAAGCCGGGAAAACCATCCGCGTCGATTCGCGGGAGGGCTGCGGTCCGGAGGCGGTGGAATGCGCCGCCCGGTGCGATCTCACCGTCCTGGTTCTCGGCGGATCCAGCAGCCGGTTTGAGGGCGCCCGGTTTGACAGAAACGGCGCGGCGGCCCACGCGGAAAACCAGCCGATGGACTGCGGGGAAGGGGTCGACAGCGCGTCGCTCGCCCTCCCGGCGGAACAGACCGCCCTCGCGGAAGCCGTCTATTCTCTCGGAAAACCGGTCGTCACGGTTCTCATCGCGGGCCGCCCCTATGCTGTCCCGGCTATTGCGGAAAAGACGGATGCCCTTCTCTGCGCATTTTATCCCGGCCCGATGGGCGGGCGCTCCATCGCGGAAATCCTTTTCGGCCTCATCGGGCCTTCCGGACGCCTCCCGGCGTCCCTTCCCCGGAGCGCGGGGCAGCTTCCGGTATACTATAACCAGAAACGCTCCTATGAAGCCATGAGTTACCACGACGAAGCGCACACGCCGCTTTTCCCGTTCGGGTTCGGACTTTCCTATACGAAATTTTCCTTTTCCGGCCTGATCCCTTCCGAGTCCTCCCTTTCTCTTCGGGAGCTTAAGACGGACGGCTTTGCCCTTTCCTTCGAGGTTCAGAATACGGGAAACCGGGAGGGAACGGCCGTCCCCATGCTGTTTGTGCGGGAACTCCACGCGAGCGTGGTGCCCCGCGTACGGAATTTAAGGGCGTTCCAGCGAGTTTTCCTCAAGCCCGGGGAAAAGCGTAAAATCAGTTTTCTCCTTGGTCCGGAAGACTTCGCCCTGTGGGATGAAGCCATGCATTTTCGCGTCGAACCGGGAGATTTTCTGCTTGAAATCCGGGAATCCAGCCGCCTGGTTCTAAAGTGCCGCCTTCCGATAAAGGGGGAAAGCGGGAAATCGGATCCCTCCTAACGGACGTCCAGCGCCGCGACAGCCTGGCGGCCCAGAGCGGTGTATCTTTTCTCCACAAGATCTTTGGGAAAGGAAATCAGGCCGTTCGAATCGTAAGGGTCGTTAAAATAATAGAGGTTCCGGTCAAACCCCACGAGGACCAGACAGTGCTCCCCGGCAATCCACTGAAATTTTTCACCCGTGCTCTCGACGGTCCAGCTTTTCCCCGCCTTCGGTGCCTTCATGTTCATGGTCGCCCAGACAAGGACCGGCCGATCCTGCATGACATGGTTTTTTATCAGCGCGTCCAGATCCGTGCCCGTAAGATCGGCCGCCTGCCTTTTCCCGTCGGCCTCCAGAAAGGAATTGAGCACGGAGACGACGACCGGCGCGTAGCATCCAAAGCCCGACGCCGAATGCGGATCCCCGACAAAGAGCTCGGCCGGATGCGGGCCGACCAGGCCTTCCGGGGTCTGCCTTAACGGACCTTTCGGCGTCTTTTCCACCACCTGCTCCGGGGTTACGTTATACCCGTAGTAATTAAGGAGCATGGTCGCGCTGACCAGTTCGCATCCGGTCGCCAGCGTCCCCTCCTGGCTTAAGTAAGGCACATCCAGAATTTTCTTCTGGAAAAAGGTCATATAGCCAGCGAGAATCAAAAGCGAGGCTAGCAGGAAAATGGATATTCCCCACAGTTTCCGCCCTTTCCGTTTTCTGCGTCGATTTTTCTCCATATTTTCCCTTTCCGCTTTTCCTAAAGCCAAAACGGATACGAGGCAGAGCATCGGGGTCTCTCC
>DAITAP010000113.1:0-5172 GCA_036824225.1 Caproicibacter sp.
CGCTGGCCGGAAGCACGTCGGGCAAAGCTTTCCCCGTGCCGGCAAGCCGGGAGATCCCCCCCGATGATGCAAGTTTAGTCCCGGGGGATTTTCCGGCAAGTGCGGACGCAGAAGGCGCATTAAGTTCCCACGAATGCAAAAAAAACCGCCGTGCACCGGACGGTGCGCACGGCGGGGAGGGAAACTGGAACTTCTCCCTCGACTTTTTTCTCTCTCTGGCGGGGCCTTAAAACTCCTTAAATACTTCCCGCTTTGCGCCGCAGACCGGGCATCTGGCCGGCGGGTTGTCGACCACGGTGTATCCGCAGACTGGGCAGATATAGATCTTGTTAAACGAAATGTCTTTTCCGGATTTTACGGAATCCAGCGCTTTCTGGAACAGCTTCGCGTGGATTTTTTCCGCTTCCAGCGCTCCGTGGAAAGAGCGTTCCGCGCCCGGCTCATTCTGAAACTTTGCGGCGTTCAGATAGACCGGGTACATCTGTTCCACTTCATGAAGTTCGCCGTTGATGGCGCCCTGCAGGTTATCGGCGGTTTTGCCGTATCCGAATACTCCGCCGGCCGTGACCGTCGCGTCGGCGGCAGTTTTTCCATCAATTTCCCTAAAGTGATTGGTCGCATGAACCTGCTCCGCATAGGCAATTGCATGGAACAGACGCGCGACGTTCGGAAAACCTTCCTTTTCCGCTACGTCGGCCCAAATATTGTAGCGCATGTGCGCCATGCTTTCCCCCGCGTAGGCGGAACGGAGAAAATCAGCGGTCATCCCGTTTTTCACTGCCATTATAAAACCTCCTCTGGTGTTTTTATAAAAGGGAAAATCCTCTTTTATGTTCCTTTTCCGGCTTTTCTCTGATTTCTGAATTAAAAATCTGCTTTCCACAGGCCGTGCAGGTTGCAGTATTCATAGACGGTGCCGGATTCCGCTTCGTCAAATTCCGCTTCCGGCTTTTCTCCGGGCTTCAGGTATTTAAATTCCAGTCTTCTTCCGGAAGCGAGAGCGATCCATTCGATGTGGTGCTCCGGAACCATCGGATGGGGAACAGCCCCGATGACGACTTTGAGCTTTCCGCCTTCCCTCGTGATAACCGGGACGTGCTTCTCTTTCGCTCCGTCTGTGGAATTCGCCTTGAGTTTGGTCATATCCTGCCCGCAGCAGGTCAGTGTCCCGCCGCCCTTTTTAAGCAGCGCGACGATATTTCCGCATACTTCGCAGCGATAAAACTCGACAGAAGCCATTACTGAAAATCCCCTTTCTAATGATGACATTTAAACTTCGGAATCTCTTCCTCTGGAAAACAGAACTCTCAATTTTCTGAAACAGGCCAGGATGGCCTTATTCTTCGAATACGGCGACGGCCTCTTTGCGCTTAATCCGGAGAAGGACGGATTCCACCACACGAAGACTGTGGTTCATGTCTGTCTGCTCGAGATACGCTGCCGCCATATCCTGACCTACGACGAGATCCATATTTATGGCGTCGCATCCTGCCAGCACCGCTTTTTTCTGCCCGAGCGCCCGGGCCAAATAGAGGTGTCCGTCCAGCATCTTGGAAACCCGGTCAATTTCCAAAAGACCGGTTCCAGGCTGCAGGCGCTCCATCTGAAGGTAGAGGTCAGGGCTTACGGCAAGAGCGTAAGGGGGGTTAATCCCCGCTTCCGCAAAATAGGTGATCCCGGAAGCAATGTCGGTAAAGGCATTTTCCCCGGTGCTCCAGTCTTTTTTCGGAATCTTCCGGGCGCCTTCCACGGTCAGAAGACCGTCGTATCCGAATTCGGGTTTCCCAAAAAATATCAGCTTGTCTTCCTTGAGAGCGCAGTTCTGCGCCGCGCGCGCCGCCTTGGACAGATCGACAGGAAGACCGGACTGGTCCGCGCTTTCGAGATCCCTTGCAAGCAGCTTGAAATCCTCATAGAGGATCGGGAGCTGTATGAATTTTCTTCCCGAAACCGTCTTGAGACCTCCCGCATCCGTTTCCTTAAGGGAATCCGCGTCGTCAACCGGAACCGCCTGTGTGCCAGCTCCCAGCGGCCCTACCAGGTGAAGAAAACGCCGGCCGGTTAAGACGCTGCGTGCCGATTTAACCACAGTAGAATCAATTTGAGACCAAAGCTCATTGGAAAGGGAAGAAGACTCTCTGGAAAGATAACTCATCTTGGAACCTCCTTAAAACCATTTTTTACGAATGTGGTGAAATACCTTACTTCTGTCCGTTTAAACTCCCGACCGTTGCCGTCCCGCCGGCCTTTTCCGCCGGTTTGCTGCTGGGGACGGAAATTCCCAGCTCGTTCAGCATGGTGCGGACTTCCGTCTCGCCGGAAGCGAGCAGATCAACTTCATGCGGATCCAGCGTGCGGAGAAGCGTCAGGAGTTCCCCGACATGGGATCTTTCCTCGTCGCGGATATCGGAGAGAACTTTCTTTGCGGCCTCGTTGTCGGTAGCCTGAACGTGGGAATCATAGAGATAGATAGCTTCCAACTCACCCGCAATATCCAGACGAACGGCCTGGATTAGTTCCGCCTTGTTCATTTTACGGTCGACATTTCCCTGAAATGGATTTGCAAAAGCTGGCATGATAAATCCCCCTTATTCTTGAAAGAATGATTTGAAAAATTTATTTCTTGGCAGAGGACGGTTATTAAAGACCGGAAAAGAGTTCTCGAAAACCTGGAATGTGTTATTTTCCGGTGCCCGCGGCTCTGCCTTGATTTTTGACACGGTTGATTTTAGACCGGATAAGCTCCGGGTCGCCCAGGTAGTATTTCTTTTCCGCGAGGCCTTCGGAATTGAGTTCGTAGACCAGGGGAATCCCCGTGGGAATGTTTACTTCGCTGATCTGCTGGGCGCTCAGGCTTTCAAAATACTTGACCAAAGCCCGGATGGAATTCCCGTGAGCGACAATCAGAACCCGCCTGCCGCGTTCGATATCTTTCCGGATGACTTCATTATAATAGGGAAGAACGCGTTCAATCGTATCTTTCAGGCTTTCGCAGGACGGGAGTTCCGACGGATCCACATCCCGGTACAGAACTGATTTTTTGGGGTTCCGCTCATCGCTGTCGCCGAGTGCCGGAGGGCGCACGTCAAAGGAGCGGCGCCATAGTTTGACCTGTGCTTCGCCGTATTTTTTGGCGGTATCCGATTTATTGAGCCCCTGGAGCGCACCGTAATGCCGTTCATTGAGCTTCCAGCTTTTTATCACCGGAAGCCATTCCCGATCGAGCTCTTCCAACACCAGATTCAGCGTGTGAATGGCCCGCTTCAGACAGGAAGTGTAACAGACGTCAAAATCATATCCGTTCTGCTTTAAAAGCAGCCCGGCGTTTTTCGCTTCCTGCCGTCCGGTGTCCGTCAGATCGACGTCCGTCCAGCCGGTAAACAGGTTTTTGCGGTTCCATTCGCTTTCTCCATGCCGAATCAGGACAAGCTTCATTCTATCCCATCCTTTCCTTTTTCTTCTATCCGATTTAAGATTCATTTTGATTTCTCTGACCTTGATTCCTGACTTTTATTATAGGATGATTTCGGTTAAAAAACAAGAGTGAATCTTAAATTCTTTTCAAAAACGAGAAATATTCTTAAATATCCATTGACGCCGGACGGCCGGAAAATTATAATGAAATCAGAAAAAGTCCTCTGCATTCCTTCCGTTAGTGTGCCTGGATTTTGAGGGAAAAAACAGAGAATTTAGAAATAAGGAAAGGATGGTACGGGATGGACAGAAAAAAGATCGGAGTATTCGCAGGAAGTCTGAGGAAAGGATCCTACAGCAAATCCGTTGCGCGGTTTGTTTCGTCCCTGGCGCCCGAAGATCTGGAGATGCGCTTTATCTGTCTTGCGGATCTTCCAATGTATAACCAGGACCTTGACGACGGCGGAACCCCTCCGGAAGCGTGGACAAAGTTCCGTAGGGAAGTCAAACCGCTGGATGGCTGCCTGTTTGTGACGCCGGAATACAACCGTTCCGTTCCGGCCGTGCTCAAAAACGCGCTGGACGTCGGTTCGCGACCCTGGGGCGAGAGCGTCTGGTCGGGCAAGGCAGGCGGCATCATCAGTGTGTCGCCGGGAGCCATCGGCGGATTCGGAGCCAATCATCACCTGCGCCAGTCCATGGTATTTCTCAACATTCTCGTGATGCAGCAGCCGGAAGCCTATGTTGGAAGAATTGATTCCGTGCTGAATGAAAAAGGCGAAGTCACCGATGAATCGGCCCGGAAATTTTTTAAAAAGTATATGGACGCTTTTGCCGAATGGGTCCGGACCGTGAAGGGATAAAGGAAATTTCGAACCATAGGAGGATCCGCGCGGATGTTCTTCCGCGCGGATCCTCCTATGTCCTTGCTTAGAAGGGAAGAGGCCGGGACAGCCGGCGGGAGGGTTTGATATCGGCCGTTATTTATGGTAGACTAGTGCGCAGGGCAGAAAATGAAAGGGCGGTTCTTTTTGATGGCACAACTGTGGGGCGGCAGGTTTACAAAAAAGACGGACAGGCTTGCGTATCAGTTCAACTCGTCCATCCGCTTTGACCATAGACTCCTGAAACAGGATATCGAGGGCAGCAGGGCGCACGTCCGGATGCTTGCGAAGCAGGGAATCCTGACCGGGAAGGACCGAGACGCCATTCTCGCGGGGCTTGACGGGATTCTGGAAGACGTCCGGAGCGGAAAGCTTCCGGTAACGGAAAAGTATGAGGATGTTCACAGCTTTGTGGAGGCGAACCTTATTGAGCGCGTGGGGGAAGCCGGGAAAAAGCTGCATACGGGGAGAAGCCGCAACGACCAGGTCGCGCTGGACATGAAACTGTATATACGCGACGAAATAGGAGAAATCGACGGCGCTCTCCGGAACCTTCTGGAAATTCTCCTTACGCTGATGAAGAAGAATGAAGACACCTTTCTTCCCGGATTTACCCATCTGCAGAAAGCGCAGCCGACGACCCTTGCCCATCATTTCGGGGCGTATTTTGAGATGTTCCGGCGCGACCGGTCGCGCCTTTCCGACGCGCGGAAGAGGCTGAATCTCTGCCCGCTCGGAGCGGGGGCGCTGGCCGGCACAACCTATCCTCTGGACAGGGATTATACCGCCCGGCTTCTCGGTTTCGACGGCCCGACGCGCAACAGCATGGATTCGGTCTCCGACCGCGATTATGCCATTGAGTTTTTAGCGGCGC
>DAITAP010000113.1:5182-6449 GCA_036824225.1 Caproicibacter sp.
CATGATGCACCTCAGCCGATTCTGCGAGGAAATTATCCTCTGGAACTCGAACGAGTACCGGTTCGTCGAAATCGACGACGGGTACAGCACGGGAAGCAGCATCATGCCGCAGAAGAAAAACCCGGACGTCGCCGAACTGGTGCGTGGGAAAACCGGCCGGGTTTATGGGGAACTGCTGTCCCTTTTGACGGTGATGAAAGGGATTCCCCTCGCCTATGACAAGGATATGCAGGAAGACAAGGAACCAGTTTTCGATGCGGTCGACACCGTAAAGGACTGTCTTTCGATCTTTGGCGGCATGCTCGCGACCATGAAATTTAACCGCGGGCGGATGGAGGAAAGCGCGAAAAAGGGCTTTTCCAACGCGACGGACGCGGCGGATTATCTTGTAAGGAAAGGCGTCCCGTTCCGCGACGCCCATGCCGTGGTCGGAAAGCTGGTGCTGCACGGAATCAAGGAAAATAAGCCGCTTGAGGATTTTACGCTGGAGGAATTCCGCGCTGCGAGCCCCCGGTTCGACAAGGATATCTACGACGCCATCCGTCTCGGGACCTGCGTCGAGAAGCGGTCTACGACTGGCGCTCCGGGGCATGCGGCCATGGACCGTGAAATTAAGGAAGCGGAAGAATATCTTCGAGAAAGGGTAAATCCTTGAAATTTCCGGTTTGCCCTTCTTTAATATCAGGCGGGGCCGGATAATGTCCTTTAAGGCGGAAGCATCCTTCGCCCAATTGGGGAAGGACGGTTACTTTAGAATACGTTTTCCGCTTTGACACAGTTTCCGCGGTTCAATTCAGCAAAGAAAATTCCCTTCGGCCATGCGGATCGGACGGCTTTGGAGGGATACTCCATGCGGGCGGCCGCCCGCATGGAAACAAAAAGGAAGGATCGCTTTGAAATATTTCATCGGGCTTGATATCGGGGGAACCAAGTGCGCCGTCGTGCTTGCTTCTCTGGACCACGGCATCCGTATCCGGAGCCGGATCGAGTTCCCGACAGAGACCGGGCTCGGGTTCCCCGGCACGAAAGACAGGCTGTTCCGGACCATCCGGGAAATTCTGGCCCAAAATCATCGGGACATTTCGGATGTGCGCGCCATCGGCGTAAGCTGCGGCGGTCCGCTTGACAGCCGCAGGGGCTTGATCCTGTCCCCGCCCAATCTTCCGGGCTGGGACAACGTCCCGTTTACAAAAATGCTGACGGAGGAGTTCGGGGTTCCGGCCTTTCTGCAGAACGACGCGAATGCCTGCGCCTTGGTGGAGTGGAA
>DAITAP010000114.1:0-3285 GCA_036824225.1 Caproicibacter sp.
ATACCTCTCTAAATGGTCCCCCTGCAAGCGTTTTGCTTAGAGCGAAAATAATACTCCAGGATTTTGTGTTGATAACTGGAAGATTTTCGTTTATAATGAAGAAAACCGGCGTATTATATTACTTCCTGTATAAAAAGGATTGTTTTCCCCTTTTTCAGGTTTGGAGTGGATTGATTTTGAGAAAACTCTCCCGGAAAGTCTTTGGAATTTTAGCGGGATTCCTTGTCTTCTTTCTCCTTTTCCCCCCGCTTCCCTTTTCCGCGTCCGCTTCGGCGAGAACGACGGATTACCTGAACCTGCGCACGGGGGCCGGCCTCAACTCGGCAGTGCTCCTGACGCTCGGGAAAAACGTCGAGGTGACAGTTCTCGACAATACCGATCCCCAGTGGACCAAAGTTCGGACCCAGAGCGGCAAAACGGGTTTCTGCTTCAAGCAGTACCTGAGCTTTTCTTCCGCGGCCCCGCAGGTTTCATCCCCGGCGTCGGGGACGGCGACGACAAAGGCGAACCTGAACCTGCGCCAGGAGCCGTCTCTCGGCGGCGCGGTCCTTGCCGTTCTTCCGAAAAGCTCGTCCGTGTCCGTCCTCGACAACTCCAATTCCGCCTGGGCCCGGGTCCAGACAAGCGGCGGGCTGCAGGGCTGGTGTTCCAAATTGTACCTCGGGTTTTCGGAGCAGCCGGCGAAACCGGTTTCCTCCGGGCAGACCGCCACGACGACGGATTACCTCAACCTCCGGAAAGGAGCCGGGCTTTCGTTCGCGGTGATCCGGACACTTTCGAAGGGGATTTCCATTTCCGTCCTGGACAGTTCCAGCCCTCTCTGGGTCAAGGTCCGGGCGGAAGACGGGCAGGAAGGGTGGTGCAGCAGAGAGTACCTCGTCCTGTCCGGATCTCAAAAAACAGACCCCTCCCCGGATAAGCCGGTGGAAAGCGGAACGGCCGTCACGGGCGCGAAAGTCACGGCGGATATCCTGCGCCTTCGGGACAGGGCTTCCACGCAAGGCAGAATTCTTGACAACCTGCCGAACGGAACCGTCCTCAAAGTCCTGGACTCTTCCCTGTCCGGATGGATCAAGGTTCAGACGGGCGGCGGAAAGACGGGGTACGTATGCGCGCAGTATGTAACAATCTCTTCCGAAAACCCTTCCGAAAACGAAACTTCCGGGCAGACGGACGTCCAGGTATCTCTTTCTTCCTCGTCTTTTCGTCTGCCCGCCGGCAAGACCCTCTATCTCACGGCCGATGAGAATCCGTCCGGTGAAGATTTAAGCTGGAAAAGCAGCAATCCCTCCGCCGCGGAAGTCCAGAACGGATATGTCACGGCAAAATCCCCCGGGACCGCGATAATCACCGCTTCCTGCCCCGGGGGAAGCGCTTCGTGCAGCGTAACCGTCACCTCCGCGGAACCCGTGCGGACCGCTTTCGCGTCGCCCAATATCGCTTCTCCCGGGGCGGCGGTGACCTTGGAAGCGGTGACTGATACTCAGAGGGACGGGGTGTGCTTTGAGATTACGTCCCCGGACGGGAAAAAAGAGACCATCCCCGCCGGCAGCCCCTCGATCGAAACGACGGACGGTGAATCCACAAAGGTTTTTAAGGCCACCGCTTCGTTCGATCAGCCCGGGCTTTACACGTTCACGGCCGTTTCCTCCACGGGCGGGCGTTACAGCGGTACGGGAGCTTCCTCCGACATCCTGGTTTCTTCGGACGGGGATTTTTCCCTGACTTCGGAAGAGGAACGGCGGGTAAGCGACAAAATGCTGAACCTTGTCGCGGAATGGGAAGGATATTCCCCGGCAGTCTACGCCGACCGCTTGGCTTCAGGCGGAATTCCAACGGTCGGGTACGGCTGCACGTTCGGCGCGAACGACACATTTTACAACCATATCAGCAAAACGGAAGCGTGGTCCCTTCTGGTCAACCGGATCAATCATTCCTCCTATACGTCCGAACTCAACCGGATGATCCGGGAAAACGGGTTCCGCATGAACCAGAACCAGGCGGACTGCCTGATAAGCTTCGCCTATAACGTGGGATCCGGATATTTTAACTGCCAGCAGAAAATAGACTTCCGGCAGATTATGAAAAACGCCGTCGTCCCCCCGGAAATCCCGAAAGGCGGAAGGATTTCCGGGGTTGTGACAAAGGACGCCCCTCTGCACGCGGAAAAGGAAAACTCCTCCTCCCCTTTGGAGAATGTCCCCTCCGGAGAAGCGGTCCAGGTGACCGGCTGCGACTTTTCCAACCCAAAGGACGGCTGGTATCAGCTTTCGCTCCCGGACGGAAAAACCGGCTGGATGAACGCGGGGTACGTTTCGCTTTCCGGCGCGGAAAACCTGACGCATGACCTTAACTACACCAACGCCTGGGCATTCGGGACGGAACTAATCCGGTGGAATCAGGCGGGAGGAAGGTTCTACGCGGGGCTGTTCTACCGCAGACTGGGCGAAGCGAACGTTTATAGCTACGGCGATTATTCCGCCGCGCGGTACAATAAATACGGCTATTCCTATCCGCCGTCCGCGGATTCCCTCCCCTAACGGGCTTTCCCCGCCGAAGTCTCCCGGTTCTCACGCTCCAAGGAACCCGGGAGACCTTTTTTTATGTCCCGGTTCCCGGACGTCCCCTGACCCCGGACAGACGGACGCGGATTCCGCGCTTTTTAAAAAGCCGATAAACCAGAAATCCTGTCAGAACGGCCACGGAAAGCGCGGCGGTCTCGGCGCCCCAGAGGGGAAGCGCCCCGCTTTGATAGAGGGCGGGGCCGAAATCGCCCGCGGCGTGCAGGGCCACGGCCGCCGGAATCCAGATTTTCCCCACGATTCCGGAAACCGCCATCCAGATAAGGACGGACAGGAAAATCTGGAAAGCGAGAGCGCCGGCCCGCTCGAGGACCGAAAGGAGAAAAGCCGGCGGAGCGGCGCCTGCCAGGGCGGCAAGCTCCGCCTGAACCTGGGATTCCGCGTTCCGCGGCACCCGCGAAAGGAGCCCTTCCCTGCCGAGCGAATTTGCGGCAAGCGCGAGGGAAAGGCTGGAGGCAGCCGAAATTCCGACCCCGATGCACTCGAGGCCTCCGTGCCCGATGCCGTATCCGACCGCGCGGGAAAGGCCGTCCGGCTGGCCGGGAAAGCGCCTGAGCGCCCAGAAGCCGCAGACTCGTCCTCCTTCCTCAAAAATACCCGCGGCAAACCCGCCGTAGAGCATATAGAGAAGCGGGCGGCTTTTCATCTCCGGAAAAGCGGAGAATACCGCCCGGTGCAGAAGCGATTCCAGGATCATCGGAAA
>DAITAP010000114.1:3295-6411 GCA_036824225.1 Caproicibacter sp.
CAAGCATTCCGGCAAGGACAGGCAGAAAACGAAGGTTCCTCCTTTGCCGGAGTATCAGGTACAAAGCTGCCGGAAGAAAAATCTCAAGGACGGCGGAAACGGACAGAAAAAAGACGGACCACGGCGAAACCATCAGAAACCCTTCCTTCCGCTTTTCAGAAACAGGGAAAAGCAGAACCATCGTATCAGAGAGCGCGTCCCTTTTCAGTCCGTTCCGGAAAATAGCACGCTGAAATTTCGGCTTCAGACGGAAAGGTAATTCCGGATGGTTTTCTCCCCGAGATCCTCCATTTTTCCGGAGCAGACCACCTCCCCTTTCTGGACAATCCGGAATTCCTCCGCCATTTCCCGGGCAAATCCGATATTCTGCTCGACAAGAAGGACGGAAAGGCCGGTTTCTCCGCAGATTTTGAGGAGGATCTGCCCGAATCCCTCTACGATATTCGGCTGAATTCCCTCGGTCGGTTCATCGAGAATCAGCAGTTTCGGCATGGTCATCAGCGCCCTCGCTACGGCGAGCTGCTGCTGCTGGCCCCCGGAAAGGAGCCCTCCCGGGCGGCCGAGCTGGCTTTTGAGGATCGGAAACCATTCGAGGATCCGCTCCATCCGCAGTCCGGCCCGCTTTTTGTCCTTTTCCCGGAGACACCCGAGCTCCAGGTTTTCCCGGACGGTAAATTCCGGAAGGATTTCGCGGCCCTGAGGGACATACGCCATCCCCATCCGGCTTCGGACATGGGGGCGAAGGCTGGAAACCTCCTGTCCGCGGAAAAAGATTTTCCCCTCGGTAACCGGCAGAAGGCCGACGATTCCCTTGAGCAGCGTTGTTTTTCCCACGCCGTTCCGCCCGAGGACCGCCAGTCTTCCGCCGTCCCGCAGTGTAAGGGAAATCCCGTTGACGACCCGGCTTTTTCCATATCCGACATGAACGTTCTGAAGCTCAAGCATGGCTGTCCCACCCCTTTCCGCCGGACTTGAGGTATACCTCCACGACTCTTGGATCGTTTTCAATTTCATGAAGAGGACCCTCGGCTAATACGCGCCCCATATGAAGGACCGTGACGGTTTCCGCCACCTGCCGCACGAAATCCATATCGTGTTCCACCACAAGGACCGTATGGCTGCAGAGCAGTTTCCGGATCATCCTGCCCGTGAGGCGCGTTTCCTCGGCCGTCATTCCCGCGGTCGGTTCGTCGAGAATCATCATTTTCGGATTCTGCATCATCAGCATCCCGATTTCGAGCCACTGCCTTTCCCCGTGGGAAAGCTCGGAAGCTAATCGGTCCTTCTTCCCCCAGAGGCCGATTTGATCGAGCGTCCGGGAAGCTTTCTCCCGGACAGGTTCCGGGTTTTTCCGGAAAAACGTGCACGTCACCGTATTTTGCCGCGGGGCGGCAAGCTCCAGGTTTTCGAGGGCGCTCATGTTTTCAAACAGGTTCGGCCCCTGGAATTTACGTCCTATGCCGTATTTCGCCGCGATCTCATAAGGCGGCTTTCCGGTGATATCGTGCCCGTCGAAGAACACCTTCCCCCCCGCGGGCTTCGTCTTCCCCGTAATCAGATCCATCAGCGTCGTCTTTCCCGCCCCGTTCGGGCCGATGATGACGCGCAGTTCGCCTTCGCCGACGGAAATGCTGACCCCGTGAAGCGCCCAGAACCCGCTGAAGCAGGCTGAAAGGTTCTCCGTCCTTAAAATCTCACGCACGGCTCTTCGCCGCCTTTTCCGCTTTCCTGCCGCGCTCCCACTCTTCCAGGGCGCCCGTGAGGCCGCGAGGCGCGAAGAAAACCACGGCGAGAATGGCCGCTCCCAGCAAAAGCTGCCAATAGGATCCGAAATGCTCCGAAAGGGCGTTTCCCGCGAGGTTAATCAGCATTGCGCCAAGCGTCGCGCCGGTCAGGTTTCCGCGGCCCCCGAGGGCAAGCCATACGACGGCCGCCGTCGAAAATTCCATCCCGACGTCGTTCGGGGCGATCATCCCGTTGACCGGCACGTACAGCACCCCGGAAAGGCCCGCCAGGGCGCCGGACACCGCGAATACCGCCGTCTTGAAGCGCGCCTGGTTATAGCCCAGAAATTCGAGCCGCGTCCCGTTTTCACGGATGCCGCGGAGAATCAGCCCGAACCGCGAGGCCGTAAGACCCCGGCAGAACGCGTATACGAGAAGCACAAGGGCAAATACCAGATAATACCCTTCCGGGAGGGTGAGCGGGCGCCCGAAAAGGGAAAGCCCCGGAAGCCCCCCGATTCCGTTGAACCCGCCGGTATATTCCTGCTGGCTCTGGATAAACAGATTGAAAATCTGGGCAAGCGCCAGGGTGATGACGGAGAAGAACACGCCCCCGATGCGGCTGTAAAACAGGAACCAGCCCAGAAAGGCCGCGAAAAGCGCGGGGACCAGAATCCCGGCAAGGACCGCCGCCGGGAGGGGGACCAGGGCCGACAGCCAGGCGGGCGTCTCCGTGACCCCGTAGCGGGCCATAAACTCCGGCACTCCTTCCTGCGCGGACAGGGAAAGCGCCATCAGATATCCTCCCATCCCGAAAAGCACCGCGTGGCCCAAATCCATGAGTCCCGCGTATCCCCAGAGAAGGTCGAGGGAATAGGCGAAAATCAGAAAGACCAGGTACTTTTGAATAAGCTGAATATAGAACATCTGCCCCGTCAGGGGGAAAAGCCCCAGCGCCAGGAACAGCGCAAAATCCGCATACCGGAGGGCGGAAATTTTTGAAAGACGAGTCATATCATCTTTTCTCCTTTGCAAACAGGCCTTCGGGCTTAAACCGGATTGCGGCGATAATCAGCAGGAACACGAGGATGCTGGCCAGGACGTCATTGCTGACGCCTCCCAGCAGCGCCGTAGACTCCCCGACCAGCAGCGAGCCGGCCGCAGTTCCGGCAAATGAGGCGACTCCCCCGACGACGGAGGTCATAAAGGAGCTTACAAGATACGGCCCTCCCATAAAGGGCGAGACGCTCCGGACCGGCGCGGCAAGCGCGCCCGCGAGACCCGCCAGGCCGCTTCCAAACGCGAAGGCCGCGGTATCCGCCCGGCAAGGCAGCGGAAGGAAACGGACGCCTCCTCCGGCTCCCAGGACCGACTCCAGATCCCCGAGATGAA
>DAITAP010000115.1:0-6399 GCA_036824225.1 Caproicibacter sp.
GTTTCCGTACACTCAGTCTTTTACCCTTGACATCAATACGACCGTCTCGACGTGTGCCGTACGGGGAAACATATCCACGGGGGTGACTTCCATGGTCTTGTATTTCCGCAGCGCAAAGCGCTTTAAATCGCGGGCAAGTGTTGCCGGATCACAGGAAACGTAAACGACCCGGGATGGGGCCATGACGGAAATTTCGTCTATCAGCTCTTCCTGGCATCCTTTTCTAGGTGGATCAAGGACAACGACATCCGGGACAAGGCCGCGTTCTTTCAGAAGTTTTGCGGCTTTTGGCGCGTCGGTACAGAAAAATTTCGCGTTATTTATCCCGTTTTCCAAGGCATTGCGCTTTGCGTCCTCGACAGCCTGAGGAACGATTTCCACGCCGATTACTCGCGCGGCGTCTCTTGCCATGTATAGTCCGATAGTCCCCGTCCCGCAGTAAAGATCCAGGAGGGTTTCCTTTCCCGTCAGTCCCGCATAGGTTCTGGCCACGCCGTAAAGTTTTTCCGCCTGGCGGGGGTTTATCTGATAAAACGAAAGCGGGGAAATCCGGAATCGCAGCCCGCAGAGTTCATCCGTAATGAAATCCTGTCCCCATACTGTCCTGCAGCGACTGCCGAGAATGACGTTGGTTTTCTCCCGATTTGAATTTATGATAACGCTTTTGAGTCCAGGAACGTTTTCCCGCAGCAGCTCAACAAGACCAGGCTCATCGTGGACGCCGTTGCCGTTTACGACGACGCATACCATGATCTCTCCCGTTTTCTCCGCCTTTCGAAGGAAAAGGTGGCGGAGCCTCCCTTTCCCCGTTTCTTCTATATAGACGCTGTCACGCGTCTTTTTCTCCCAGCGCCGGAACGCTTCCATCGCCGCCGTAAATTCCGGAGGCTGAAGACGGCACTCCTCACAGTTTATAATTCTGTGACTCCGGGCCGCATAAAAGCCCAGCTGTATCTCCCCATTTTGTCCCTCCCCGACAGGAAGTTGTGCCTTATTTCTGTAATTCTCAGATCGGTCTGATCCGAGAATCGGCTTCAGCACAGCAAAATGGAACCCCCCGATTCGTTCCAGGGCATCCTGCACTTTCCGCTGCTTCGCGCGAAGCTCCGCTTCATAGGTAATATGGCGGTAAACGCAGCCCCCGCATCTTCCATACTGCGGGCAGCCCGGGGCAATCCGGTCTCTGGACGGTTCCAGAATAGAATAAATTTTCCCATACGCATAGTTTCTGGCTGCCTTCTGAATTTTGACTTTCAGCCTGTCCCCCGCGGCAGCGCGCGGTACAAAGACAGCCATCCCCTCGTATTTTCCGACTCCATATCCCTCAGAAGTGTACCCTGTGATAGATACCGTCACAATCTGTCCGTTTTTTAATTCCATTTGAAAAAAGTCCTCTTCCCGTTTTTCAATTTATCAGGCCCTTTCCGGGACCCTGTCGGATTCATCGTCCGCGGCGGAACCGCATTTTCTTCTCCCTGGTCGGCGTCCGTCTTCCTCTATCATTTTCATCATCGACGCTTCGGCCCTGAGGCGGAGGTTCTCCACCCCGTCCTGCAGGCTCAGGTACTTTCCCGGAAATAAAGGTTTCCCGGCGCGGACCGACAGGCAGGGCCTGCGGCGTCCCAGAATCCAGCGGATACCTTTGCAGTCACGCCCGGTAATGACGATGGGGACAACGGGCACGTCCGCCCGCACGGCAATCAGAAATGCCCCGTCTTTCAGCTTTCTGAGGCTGTGGCAGTAGAGAATCAGCTCCCCTTCCGGATATACGCAGATAAACCTTCCTCCTGCCGCTTCTTCCGACATCTCCCGGATAAAGCTGAAAAGGGACGCCGCGGAAGCATGGGGAGACGGGACGGGAACGGCGCCCAGAATATGTATCAGAGGTCCGATCCCTTTCCACTGAAACAGCGGGGCCATGGCGGTATAGATGACCTTCCGGGGCGCCGCCAGAATTCCGACAAAAGTACAGTCAAGCTTATGGACATGGTTGCATACGAGGACGGCCCCTTTTCCCCGCAGCGCCCGGACATACTCCCTGCCGCGGATCCGAAGTCCAAAAACGGCGATATCGTTTATAAAAAGAAGCGGCAGAGCGACCGCTTCGTAAAATAAGAAAGTGAAAAACCGGAAAAGCGGGTTTCTGGACACCAGAGGTTTCATGCGCTTTGCCTTCTTTCCTTACCGCCGCGGATACAAAATCGATTCCAGAGGGAAAACAGGCTTTTTTCGCAGAATCCGGAAGCTTCTTGCTTCCTTACTGATATCATAGGCGGATCCACGTTTTCCGTCAAGAGCGGGTTCTCCCCTTCCTTTAAAATTCACCTGTTTCTGACAGATTTCTCCCTTCTTTTTTTAATTCCCGGAAATCTATCACGAAAAAACATTCACCTGAAACTTCCGTTTTATACAATGGGTAGAATCTATTCCGAAACAGCCGCAAATCGTTGACATACCTAAGTTTTCCCCCTATAATGAAAATCAGAAAAGGTCGATTCGGATCCTTTGGATTCCCCTTTTCATAAAGTTTATTCGATTACAAGTCTCGTGGCTGGAATGCCACACCTTTTCAATACAACTCCTCCCCAAAAGCAGAACGGACCGGTCAAATGACCGGTCCGTTCTGCTTTTGGCTTTTTTAAGACGGCGAGAAAATCCCAGAGACCAGAAACGCGGAAAATCTTCCGTTTTCTCTCTTTTAAAAAAGAACACAAAAATCTCCGGTTCTATCCGTTTTTCTCCGCCGTTTTCCGGAAAGCCTGATCGGCGGCTTCTCTCGCTATGCCGAGCATATCCATCCCTTCGTCGTTTTCCTTTAAATCCGCGGGGACTTTCGCGTAGACTTCCGCGACCATCGAACGCATCCACAGTCCGGGCGTAATCCGGAGGGAATAGCCGCATCCATTCGCGGACATCCAGTCGTAAAATTTCGCGCGCGGGAGACCGTAGGCCGAAAGGATCGCCATCATCGCACCTCCCGGCATCACGGCGGCCGCCGAAGTCACACCCGACCGCAGCATTCCGTTCACGATTTTTTCGAACGCCGCGCATACCCTCTGCATGAACACTCCGCCGTTTTCCCCTCCCGGCGGAGTCACGGATTTTCCGTTTCCGGAGACCCAGCGGGCAAATTCCGGATCGCCGGCCGCGATTTCTTTTGCGGTCTTTCCTTCCCAGCTGCCAAAACCGCATTCCCGGAAGTCCGGGATTTGAATCGGCCTCGCTTCCGGATAAAGAAGGCGGAGCGTTTCCACGCAGCGTTTCTGCGGGGCCGTGAAAAAAGCGTCCGCCTTCGGATAGGCGTGATCCTTTTTCAGTTTCCTGATCCCGCGGATCCCGGCGGCGGAAAGCGGGAGATCCAGGCTCCCCACATACCTTCCGGTTTCGTTCCCGGCGGTCAGTCCGTGCCGAATAAGATGGATAACATAGGATTTCATTTAACTATTTCCTCCATTTTTACCATATTCTATCACACTTTATCCCAGATTATGAAGTTCTACGGTTTCCGGGCACGATATCTGGCACTTTACAACTTGGAATATTTGTTATATGATTTACAAGACGTTTACGGACAAAATTCGACGGGAGAGAGAGCGGATGAACAACGATTTTGCGAGAATCATTACGTTGCTGCGAAAGGAGCAGGGGAGCAGCCAGAAAAAAACGGCGAAGGCTCTTGGTATCTCGCAGGCTCTGCTTTCCCACTATGAAAAGGGGATCCGCGAGTGCGGCCTGGACTTTGTCGTGAAGGCGGCGGACTATTACGGGGTATCGTGCGACTATCTTCTGGGCAGGACTCCCGAACGGAGCGGCGCGATTATCTCGATCGACGAGATTCCGGATCCGGATTCGGCCGGCAGGGAAAACATCATGCACGGCAGGGGCGAAAGTCTGCTGCCGCTTCTCAACAAGAAGCTGATAGCAAATTCGCTCAACATTGTTTACGGCGCCCTCAAAAAAATCAACTGCAACGCCCTGACCGGCGAAGTTTCCGCCTATTTAAGCCTCGCGGTCTATAAGGTATTCCGGCTCCTTTATTCGGCGAATCCTAAAAACCCGCAGAGCTTTTTCGCGGTCCCTCTCCGGCAGTCCGCCGGAAGGTCCAGCGCGGCCCAGGAAATTGCGCTCAGCAACGCGGGATGCCTCCTTGCGGGAGAAAAGGCGGACGGAATGGAACCCGCCGGAAAAGGAAGCGCTCCTTCCGCGTCCCCCGAAATAATTTCCACGGAATACCCGCTTTTCGCGTCCTCCCTTTTAAATCTCATTCGAAATTCTGAAATCCGGATGGGAAGCAAAAAGGAGTAGGAAAGCTCCGCCGTGTTTTCGGGACCGGCTTTTTTCTAAAGGCGCCGGTCTTTTTTTTCTGCCCTTCTACAGCCAGGAACGGTTGATCCGGATATAGATTTTCTTGACGATCTGGGAAAGCAGCATGTATCCCGCCACGATGGCGGCAAGATAGCCGAAATAGCGACCGGGGAGAGGCCGGAAGCCGATGGCGTAACCGGCCGGGGTAAACGGGATAAGCACACCCGCGGCCATCACGGCCGTTGTCAGAAGAACAACCGGTTTTGCCGCCCGGCTCTGCACAAACGGCAGCTTCGGCGTGCGGATCATATGAATAATCAGCGTCTGGGAGATAAGGCTTTCCACAAACCACCCGGAATTAAACAGGCCGACCAGGCCGGGATCCGCGGCGTTCCGGCAGCCGAACACAAACCACATCAGCGCGAAGGTGACAAGGTCGAACACCGAGCTCACGGGTCCCATGCAGAGCATGAAGCGTCCCATTCCCGACGCGTCCCATCTGCGTGGAACAAGGAGATACTCGGAATCCATGTTATCCCAGGGAATGGAAATCTGGGAGATGTTATAGAGCAGGTCCAGAAGGAGGATCTGCACCGGCATCATGGGCAGGAATGGAAGCAGAATGCTTGCCGCGAGCATGGAAAGCACGTTTCCAAAATTGGAGCTTACGGTCATCCGGATATATTTGACGATATTTCCAAAAATCTTGCGCCCTTCCACGACTCCGTGCACAAGGACGTTGAGGTCTTTTTCGAGCAGGATAATGTCGGCGCTCTCCTTGGCGATATCGACGGCCGTGTCGACGGAGATGCCGACGTCCGCCTTGCTGAGCGCGTGGGCGTCGTTGATTCCGTCCCCGAGGAACCCCACCGTATGCCCGGCGCCCTGCAGAGCGCCCACGACGCGGGCTTTCTGCAGGGGGGACAGCTTCGCAAAGATCGATACCTGGTCTACCGCGTCTCCCAGCTCCTTGTCCGTCATGGACTCCAGGGAAGATCCGAGGAGGATCCGGTCGGACCGGAGTCCGACTTTCTCGCAGACCTTGCGCGTGACGGTTTCACTGTCCCCCGTGAGGACTTTTACCCTGACGCCGTAGCGCCCGAGGGCCCGGATGGCGGAAGCCGCTGACTTTTTCGGCGGATCCAGAAGCCCCAGGCACCCCAGGAAGGTCATGCCGCTTTCATCCGCTGTGCCGAACACGCCTTCTTCGGAGGGGTTTTTCTTGCAGGCGACGGCGATAACGCGCATGCCTTCCGCATTGAGGCCTCCCGCGAGCCTGTCCGCGGCGGCGCGGAGCTCCGCGTCCATCGGCACCGCCTTTCCCCCCGACTCGCAGGAAGAACAGATCTGAAAAATTTCCTCCACGGCGCCCTTTGTGATGAGCAGGGTCTCGCCGTCCCGGTTTTTCAGGACAACGCTCATCCTCCGACGGGAAAAATCAAACGGGATCTCGTCCACCTTGGTATACCCTCCGGCTAAGTACGTCAGGCTTTCCTCCGAGGCTTTTTCGATAATCGCGAGGTCAATGAGGTTTTTAAGGCCCGTCTGGAAATAGCTGTTGAGATAGGCGTACTCGAGGACGCTGACGTCTTCTTCCCCTTTGATGTTGAGGTGGCGCTCTATCGTGATCTCGTCCCTAGTAAGGGTCCCGGTCTTATCCGTGCAGAGAACATCCATCGCCCCAAAGCTCTGAATGGAATTTAAATGCTTGACGACGGTCTTCTTCTTTGCCATGCTGGCCGCGCCCTTTGCGAGGTTTGTCGTGACAATCATCGGCAGCATCTCGGGGGTGAGGCCGATGGCGATGGAAATCGCGAACAGGAGCGCCTGAAGCCAGTCGTGCTTTCCAAATCCGTTGATAAGAAACACGATGGGAACCATCGTCATCATAAACCGGATCAGCATCCGGCTCACCGCGTTGATGCCGCGGTCGAAGCTCGTGGGTTCCCGGCGTCCGGAAAGTGCCTTTGCCATGTTTCCAAAATAGGTTCTGTCTCCCGTCGCCAGAACGACGGCCGTAGCGGATCCGCTGACGACGTTGGTTCCCATAAAGCAGATGTTTTCCAGATCAAAGAGGGGTTTCCCCGGATCCTG
>DAITAP010000001.1:0-4261 GCA_036824225.1 Caproicibacter sp.
GAGAAGCGAAAGATCGCAGATTTGAGGCCGGCAGAATACAACCCGCGCCAAGAGCTGCACCCCGGCGACCCCGAATATGAGAATATCGCCCGGAGCATCAAGACCTTCGGGTACGTCGATCCCATAATTATCAACAAAGACAACACCATAATCGGCGGCCATCAGCGCGCGCGGGTCCTCGCGGACCTCGGTTACACCGCCGTTGATGTCGTCGTTTTGGATATTGACAAAACCCACGAGAAGGCGCTCAACGTCGCCCTCAATAAAATCACCGGGAATTGGGACGAGAACAAGCTGAAAGGCCTGCTCCTCGACCTCGACGATTCAGACCTCGGGCTGGACGCCACAGGATTTACGAAAACCGACCTCGATGACCTCGTCGGGAAGCTCGATATCCCGCCGGAGGCGGAAGACGACGGCTTCGACCCGGATTCGTGCGCCAATTCCTCCCAACCGGTCGCCTGCCGCGGCGATATCTGGGCGCTCGGCAAGCACCGCCTGATGTGCGGAGATTGCACAGACCCGAACGAGATGGCAGAGCTTATGGACGGGATGCAGGCAGACCTCATTGTCACGGACCCGCCCTACAACGTCGACTACGGCCAGCTCTGCGACGACCTCCCGAACCGGCGGAACAAAGTCCGCGAAGCGAACGGCGGCAGCGGCATCAAAAACGACAAGATGGAGGATTCGTCTTTCTACGATTTTCTTCTCGGCGCATTTGAGACTATGGCGGAGTGTGCGCGGCCCGGTGCCGCAGCGTACATCTTCCATGCTGACACGGAAACGGTCAATTTCCGACGGGCCATGGAGGACTCCGGCTTCAAAATTTCAGAAGGCCTCGTCTGGGAAAAGAACGCCTTCGTTCTCGGCCGGCAGGATTACCAGTGGCGACATGAACCGATCCTCTATGGATGGAAGAGGGGGGCCGGCCATTACTTTGTGAAAGACCGTACCCAGGACACCGTCCTCTTGGAAGACGACATCGACTTTGAAAACATGAAGAAGGCGGAGCTCGTCGCATGGATCCAGCAGCGGATCCGCGATAGCAAAGATTTTACCACCGTCTTTTATGAAAACAAACCGCACCGGAACGACCTGCACCCGACGATGAAGCCGGTCGAGCTGGTCGGGAAGTTCATCGCGAACAGCAGCAAGCCCGGCTGGATTGTCCTCGATCCATTCGCCGGGAGCGGAAGCACCATCATCGCGGCGGAGCAGCTCGGCCGCACGGCCTATGCGATGGAGCTCGAGCCGAAATACTGCGACGTCATCGTCCGCCGCTGGGAAGACTTTACCGGGAAAAAGGCGGTGCGAGTATGAGAAAAAATAAGGTTCCCATGGCCGCCCCCCCCCCCGCAACAGTACGCGAAGGGAGGCGGACTTTATAATGGCGCAAAACCTCGTCAAGCCTGAAATCATTGCTCAGACCTTCGGCGTCACGGTCCGCCGCGTCCAGCAGCTCACCCAGGACGGCGTCATCCATACCATCCGGGATCCGAACGGAGGATATCGGAAGTACGATTACGCGCCGACTGTCCACGACTACATCAAGTACCTGAGCGACAAGGCCTACGGCAAAGACCGATCCGAGCGGGAGTCGGAGCTCCGGGAGCAAAAGCTCAAGGCCGAGATCGCGCTCAAGGAATCGCAGGGAGATCTTCATAAGCTCAAGACAGAGATCGCCGAAGGCAAGTACAAAAGCATCGAGGAGATCAAGCTCGACTATCAGCAATTCTTTGTCGTGCTGAAGAAATTCGTCCACAGCCTCCCGAACCGCGTCATCGGGCTGGCCGGATCGTCCATCGATCCGGTGACGTCCCGGGCGCTGGAAAAAGAAATGACCAAGGAGGCCGATGATCTTCTGCGGGCATTCGTCGTCGCGGCAGTAGACCGCGATTCTGGTGGTAGCGGATGAAACGCCGCCGCCGTCATGTTTTTAGAAAATACAATGTCCCCGGCTATATCAAAGAAGCGCTCGAAATCCTCCGGCCGCCCGAGGACATCACGGTCAGCGAATGGGCCGCGAAGCACCGAATCCTCGACGCCCGGAGCTCTAACCTCCCGGGGAAATGGAAGAACAGCGTCACGCCATACCTCGTCGGCGTGATGGACGAGTTCAACTGCTGGGAGACGGAGGAAGTGATCTTCGTTAAACCGACTCAGGTCGGCGGCACGGAGGCCATCCAGAATATGCTCGGTTATGTCATCGACCAGGACCCGGCGCCGGCGATGATCGTTTACCCGACCGACGTCCTCGCCGAGAGCACGAGCGACAACCGGATCGTTCCGATGATTCGCTCATGCCAGACACTCCGAAAGCATTTCAACCGCAAGGCCAGTTCCAAAACAGAGCTTCAGTTTGATAATATGTACATCACGCTGAGCGGCTCGAACAGCCCGTCCAGCCTCGCGTCGCGCCCCATCCGGTACCTTTTTCTCGACGAGGTTGACAAGTACCCGGCGGCGACGCGCCAAGAGGCAGACCCGATCAGCCTCGCCCGCGAGCGGACAAAGACCTTTGTCAGCAACCGTAAAATTTATATGTGTTCGACGCCTACGCTTCGGAACGGGCATATTTGGAAGGCCATGGAGTCCGCAGACGTCATAAAACATTTCTTCGTTCCATGCCCGCACTGCGGGAAGTTCATCGAACTCAAGTTCGCCAACATCCGCTGGCCTGGGAAGGACACCGGCATGAGCAGTGCGGACCGCGCTGAGTTTGCGACCTACGTCTGCCAGGAATGCGGGTGCATCATCACGGATCAGCAAAAGGCCGCGATGCTCAAGCAGGGCGAGTGGCGTCCGGTCCGCGAAAAGACGAAGGTCGCCCGCACCGTCGCCTTTTGGATCAATACCCTTTACAGCCCGTTTACCAGGTTCGCGGACATCGCAAAAGCCTTCATGCAGGCCAAGGATGATCCGGACCGCCTCCATAACTTTGCTAATTCATGGCTCGCGGAGCCGTGGGAAGACACCAAGCTCAAGACCAACGCCGACATCGTTATGGAGCGTCAGACGGACCTCGCGGAATTTGTGGTCCCGCCGTGGGCGAAGCTGCTCACGGCGGGCGTCGACGTTCAGGAAAACTGCCTGTACTGGACGATCCGGGCGTGGGGAAATTACCTCACGTCTCAGAACGTCGCGCACGGGCAGGCGGCTTCCTTTGCGGAGATCGTCGACGCCATGAACCTCGAATATAAAAAGCCGGACGGCTCCCCGATGTTGGTCGACCTCGTGCTCATCGATTCCGGCGACCAGACGGACGCCGTCTATGAATTCTGTGCCATCAACAGCGAGTGGGCGATGCCGTGCAAAGGGACGTCGACCATGCTCAGCCATTACAAGCTCAGCACCGTCAACAAGACCGGCTCCAAGGCCTACGGCATGAACCTGGTCCTCGTCGATGGCGGCAAGTATAAGGACATGATCGCATCCAGGATGCGGAGGGAGAACGGCCGCGGATCATGGATGGTATATCGGGGCGTCGACCGGGATTACTGCGAGCAGGTCACGGCGGAGCAAAAGGTCGTTGAACGCAAGTCCAATGGGCAGGAGCGGACGATCTGGGAAATCAAAAGCAGCCATGCCGACAACCATTACCTCGATTGCGAGGTCTACTGCATGGCGGCCGCCGACCTGCTCGGAGTCCGACAGCTATTTTTGAGAGACGACAACGCCGCGCCGCCGCCGAAGCCAAGGAACAATCCTCAGCCTCAGGCCAAGGAGCAGCAGGCGGACGGATGGCTCCCCGGCGGAGACTGGATATAAGAAGGAGAGGAGGCGCGCTCCCATGGAAAATAAATCGGCAATAACGGAACTTGAGGAGTCGACCGGCTATACGGCCAAAGAGCTTCTTGACGAAGTCAATAAAGCGATCGCGGCTGTGCTGGTCGGCGGGCAATCCTACCGCATCGGGTCCAGGCAGCTTACCCGCGCGAATATCACCGAGCTGCGGAATCTCCGCGCGGACCTTACGGCGCAGACCGCGCAGGAGGCCGGATCCGGCCTCCTGGATAATGTGTCCGTCGCCGTGTTCGACGGGCGCTGAAGGGAGGAATGACATGGCGAATTTTTTAGATCGGATCATTGAGTCCGTGTCTCCCGAGCGGGCATACCGGCGCGAAAATTTTCGGCAGGCGCTCGGTCTCATGCACCGTGGGTTCGGCTATGACGCCGGCGGCCATGGCAGGCTCAATTCCAACTGGAGGGCTTACAACGAAAGCGCGGAGCTTACGGACCGCGTTTCCCGGGACGTCGT
>DAITAP010000001.1:4271-5709 GCA_036824225.1 Caproicibacter sp.
GCGCGGGATCTTGAGCGGAATTCCGATATGGAAAACAGTCTGCTCAGCGCCTTCCGCCGGAACGTCGTCGGCCGGGGCTTCACGCTGCAGCCGAAAACGGACGATCCGGCCCTCAACAAGGAGATCGGGACGCTCTGGAAACGCTGGTGCAAAGCAAAAAATTGCGACGTTACTGGTCAGCAGACATTTACTCAGCTCCTCCGGATGGCAGTCGAGCGCAAAAAGGTCGACGGCGGCATGCTTTTCAAAAAATGCTACACTACCGGCGGCATCCTTCCGTTCAAGCTGCAGGCGCTCGAGGTCGACGAGCTCGCCCAGAGCGTGGTCGTCCCGCACAACAAAAACGATCGGGTCGTCGGCGGGATCGAGTACAACCAGTACAATCGCCCGGTCGGTTACTGGATCGAGCAGTACAGCATTGACGGATATAGCATCACCCAGCCCATTTACTATCCCGCCAAAAATATTATTTTTTATTTCACCAAGCGCCGGCCGTCACAGCTCCGTGAGTTCAGCGACCTTTCCCCGGTGCTCACGCGCATCAGGGACGCCAATGAGTACATCACGGCGGTCAGCGTCAAGGAGCGGATCGCCGCCTGCCTCGCGGTCTTTATCAAAAAGACCGTTCCAACCGGAGGCTTTGGCCGCAACGGAGCCGTTCAGGCCGGAGCCCATCAGGACTACGACGGCAAGAAGATTTCTCCCGGCATGATTCAAGAAATGAATGCCGGAGACGAAATCCAAGTCGTGGACCCGAAGGGCGAAAGCACGGACGCTTCCGAGTTTCTGAAACTGCAGCAGCGAATGGTCGGCGCCGGGCAGGGGCTATCTTACGAAGCGACCTCCCGGGACATGAAGCAGACGACCTATTCCAGCGCGCGGCAGGGCAGCATCGAGGACGATCTCACCTACGGTGAGGAAATCGAACTGCTTGAAAGCTGCGTCATGGACGAAATCTACGAATCGTTTTTGATCTCGGCCGTGCTTGCGGGCGTTCTTGATCTCCCCGATTTTTGGGAAAACCGGGACGCCTATACGAATCACGAGTGGGTGGCAGGCGCGAAACGCTGGGTCGATCCCCAGAAAGAAGCGGGTGCCAACGCGACCGCGCTCCAGTCCGGCCAGAAGACGTTCAAGCAAATCTCGGCGGAGCAGGGCCGCGACTGGAAAGAACAGATCGACGACATGGCGGAGGTCGCGGCCTACGCAAAAGAGAAGGGCGTCAAATTAGGGAATGGAGGTACGGCAGATGGCAGCCAAGCAGCAAACCCATCCCAGCAGCCAGAGCCAAGTTCCGGCGGCGGGGGCGAAGAAGAAGACGACGGCAGTGAAGAACCGCTTCCCGGTGACGGCGGGGACGTCGGCGATGAAGAATAACCAGCTCATGCGCTTTTTTAGACTCGACGCGCGCGCCGTCAATTCCTCGGACGACAATCAG
>DAITAP010000001.1:5719-18080 GCA_036824225.1 Caproicibacter sp.
TATTAGCTTTTCGAGCGAGGAACCGTATGAACGCTGGGTGGATTTTGTGGAAATCCTCGATCATTCCCCTGGTTCCGTCGACCTTTCGCGGTTGAACGACATCGGTGTTGTGCTTTTTAACCACAACGTCAACGCCGTCTGCGGAAAAATCAACCGGGCGTGGATCGAGGACGGACGCGGATGCGCGGAAATCACGTTCGACGGCGATGATGCGAGCCAAATGGTCCGGGATAAGGTTGCCGGCGGAACGCTCAAGGGCGTTTCGGTCGGCTATGTCCCTGACTGGAATTCCGCCGAGGACGTGAAAGCGGATCACAAGTCCGATGACGGTCGCTTTGACGGGCCGTGCATCATTTTCCACAAGTGGACGCCGCTCGAAGTCAGCATTGTTTCCGTCCCGGCGGATCCAACCGTCGGCGTCGGGCGCCAGTACGGGCCCGCGCCGGAAGAATTTCTCCAGAAAAAGCCGTCGAACCGCTCGCTCGCTGAGAGCCTCGTTCGGCTTAATCTTAATTCACTTTGACAGGAGGATAAGAACATGACTAAAAGACAGATTCTGGAACAGAAAATCCAGAGGCAGCGGGCGATTACGGAGGCGGCCCGCAAAGAGGATCGCGATCTCGCTCCGGAGGAACTCCGTGAATTCAATTCCCTCCAAGGCGAAATCGACGCGCTGAAGCCTCAGGCCGAGGAAGAAGAACGCCAAGCTGCCGAACAGGCGCGTCAGCAGGCCGTCACGGCCGAGCGCCAGCGCGTCTCTGACATCACGGCGCTTTGCCGCGAATTCGATATCGCCCCGGACGAGTACATCAAGGACGGGAAAACGATGGACGAGGTTCGCTCGGCCGTGTTGGAGCACCTGAAACAGCAGAGGGGCCCGGTCAGCGCGTCCGTTACCCACGACGAGGCGGACAAATTCCGCGCCGCGGCGTCTGACGCGCTCGTCATGCGCTCCGGAACCAGGCTTGAACACCCGGCGGACGGAGCCGCTGACCTGCGCGGCATGAGCCTGCGTGACCTTGCCATCGAGAGCGTCGCCCGTTCAGAGCCATCGCGGAGCGTCTCCGAGCTGATGCGGAAAGACAAGACCGAGTTTTACGACGAACTCGCGCGGAGCTTCTACAACCCGACCGCCGCCTTCCCTGCCATCCTCGACACGGCGATCCAGAAAAACATCGTTCACATTTACAACGGCGTCAACACGACCTATCAGCTCTGGACCCGCACCGGTACGCTGACTGACTTCAAGCGCACGGACGGCCACAGTTACCTGATCGGCGGCGCCGGCGATCTGCTGCTGGTCCCGGAAAACGGCGAACTCAAGGCCGATGTTCCGAGCACCGAAAAGCTCCCGACCCGCAAGCTGGACACCTACGGCCGGCAGTTCTCCATGTCCCGGCAGGCCTTTATCAACGACGACATCGGATTCCTTTCCGAGGTACCGGGGCTTTATGCCGCGAAAGCCAAGAGGCAGATCAATAAGGCGTGCTATGAAATCCTTTACGGCAACGGCGCCATCTACGACGGCAAGGCGCTTTTCAGCGCGGATCATAAAAATATCCTGACTCAGGGCGCGGAGCCGACCATCGCCGCCATTCAGAGCGCGCTCCAGGCGCTTGCGCTGCAGACCGATCCGTTCGGCGACGCCATCAACATCCAGCCGGCCGGGATCATTCTTCCGGTCGGGTTTGAAAACGCTGCTTATGCGTCCCTTCACTCGCAGAGCGTGAACACCCCTGAGAATACTCAGGCGGCCAACCCGATTTACAACAAACCGCTGACCGTGGTCACAGACGCGACGCTGAACACCATGGCCGGCGCGAATGCCTGCCCGTGGTTCCTGTTCGGCGCACAGACCGACGTCGCCGGGGTGCAGGTCGACTACCTTAACGGGCAGGAGACTCCGACGTTCCGCCGCATGGAAACGCCCGGTGTTCTGGGCTTCACCTGGGACATTTACCTTGACTGGGGCATCACCGTCATGGATTTCCGCGGCCTCGTGAAAAATCCCGGCGTGGCCATCCCCACGCTTTAACCGTGAGAGGAGATAAAAATCGATGAAAGCTATCTATTGGCAGAAAGGCGACGCGATCGACTTCGCGAACGCCACAGAAAGCACCATCCCGGCGAACACCCTTGTCGCGCTCGGCACCCATGTCGGCGTCGCCGGGACCGACATCCCGGCCGGAGGGACAGGGACGCTCCTTGTTTCCGGCGTCTGGAAGCTCGCAAAAAAAGCGGACGAAGCGATCGCGGCCGGCGTTGACGTTTATTTCAGCGCCGCGGACGATGCTGTAACCGCCACGGCAACTGAAAACATCGCGTGCGGATATGCGATCGCCTCTGCAGCCACCGGAGACGGGACCGTGCTGGTCCGCCTGCCGGGTTAAGGGGGCGGCGGCGATGCTAATTGCAAACAGCCGGATTTCCTACGCCGGCAAAAGGTACAAACCCGGCGACGCTCTGCCGCGGGCGGATTCTGCGACGGAAGGAAAGTGGCTTAAGGCAGGCTTCGCCATTGGAAGCCCCGCGCCCGAAAGGGCAAAGAGAGCATCGAAAGGCGGCTCAAAATGACATTCAAAGACGTCGCCAAGGCCGACATCGACAACGCCTTTACGGATCAGAGCGTGTTTTTTGACACCCGCATCGTCGACGGAAGGGCAATGCGGGTGCTCATCGACAACAACGAATTGATCGAGAGGCAGCAAAAGACTGGGCTGAATGCTGAGGACGGCGTCTATGGGACGAAACTCCTGATCTATATCCCGGTCGCGGATTACGGCCCGAAGCCGCAAATCGGCAAGCGCCTCCTGCTGGACGGGAGGCGGATTTACAGCATCACTGACTGCGTGGACGAAGACGGCATCTACTCCATGACGCTGGAGGCGACCCGAGGATGATTGTTTTTAAGTTTGACAACGGCGACCTTGATAAAAAAGTTAGCGCCGCGCTCGGAGAGTTTAGCAACCAGACGCCGAATGTGCTCAAAAACGCGCTCAACTCTACAGCCCGCCAAGCCCGGAACCTCCTTGATGACCAGGCAAAGAAAACCTATGCCATCGGAAAATCCGGGTTTGCAAAGGAAATGAAGCTCAAAAGCGCGACCAAGAGCCGGCTCGCGGCCACCATCACCACGAAGGGCCCGGTGACGGATCTGGCGCACTTCAAGGTTTCCCCGAAGCCGTCCGTCGGGGGCATTCCACCGGAGATGATCCGGGCTCAAGTAAAGCAGGGCGGCGGTTACAAAGACCTCGTCGTCGGAAGCCGGAAAGCGTTCTTTATCCGGTTTAAGTCCGGGCACGTCGCGATCGCCCAGCGCAAAGGCGACGCCAGGCTTCCAGTGAAGACGCTCTACTCGCTTTCAATCTCTAAAATGGTCGGCAACGAAGAAAGCGTCCTCAATATTGTTAAACCGAAGATCGGCGATCTGCTGGAACAGGAGGTCAAAAAGCAAATGAACAGCGTTGCGAAAAAGGCGGCGAAGGCAGCATTATGAAAAACGATCCAGGCCTTACGATCCTCGACGCGCAGGACGCCGTCTGCAGCAGGCTCGAAAAGATATTCAGCGGCACCACCTATAACAGCGCGGCCGGCGTGCGAAAGCCCGTCAGCATTTACCCTCAGGACCTCCCGGTCCCAAACGGCAATGACGACGATGTCGACAGCGATCCGGCCGTGACGGAGACCCCCTACATCATCACTCGCTTGACGGAAGGCAAGGTGGAGGGCGATGACAACAACATCCTCCTCATTCTGATTTTTGGGGCCTACGATCAAGCGAACGACCGCAGCGGATATCGGGACGTCGTCTCGATGATTCAGCGCGTCATCGCAAGCGTCAAGGCAAAGCCGTATGTCGGGAAAAATTTCGAGGTTCATAAGGACGATATCCCGTGGGCCATCAACCAAGAAAATACCAGCCCGTACAATTTCGGCGCCATGCAGCTCACGCTTTCGGTCCCATCCTACAACCAGGAGCCGGACAGCACGCTTGTATGACGTCCGAGAGGAGGAATTTTAATGGCAGTCTACCAGCACGGTATTTACAAACAGGAGCAGCCGACCGGCCTGACGACGCCGTCCACAACGAGCGCCGGCCTGCAGGTTTGCGTCGGCACAGCTCCCATCAACCAGGCTAAAAACCCGACCGCCGCGGTCAATATCCCTGTCCTCTGCAATTCGTTTGCAGAGGCGCAGGAAGCCGTCGGCTATTCAGATGATTTCGCGGACTATACGCTTTGCGAGGATATCGACGCATCATTCCGCAATTTTGCGGTCGCACCCATCATCCTCATCAATGTCCTCGATCCGGCGAAACACAAAAAGACCCTCGAGGCCGTTACCGCCCCGGTAACTGATCACCAGGCGGTCATCGAGCAGCCCGGCATTCTTCCGGCGACCGTGGCTGTCACGGCCGGAGAGACCGCTCTCGTCAAAGACACGGACTACACGCTGAGCTTCGATGACGGCGGAAACCTCGTCGTGACGCTGCTCCCTGCGGGCGCCGGCGCCGACGCAGAGGAAATCTCGGTTACAGCCGATGCGCTCGACCCCAGCAAGGTCACGGATGCCGACATCGTCGGGGCAACAGACCCGACGACTGGCAAAAACACCGGCCTGCAGGCGGTGCGCGACATCTTTCCGAAGCTCGGCGTCGTGCCGGGCATCATTGTGGCGCCGAAATGGTCGTCCAGCGCAAGCGTCGCCGCAGCCATGAACGCCATGTGCTCCAATCTCGGAGCTCAGTTCACCTGCAACTGCGTGGTCGACATTAGTTCCGCGGCAGCCAACGGCGCCATCGTCTACACCGGCGTCAAGACTGCGAAAGAGACGGCCGGCCTCAACGGGAAGCACGAGATCGCCGTTTGGCCGAAGGCTAAAATCGGCGACAAAATATATTGCTATTCCTCGATTTTTGCAGCGTCGATCGCGTCGACCGACGCGGGAAACGACGACGTCCCGAATCTCAGCCCCTCGAACAAGCCGCTCCCGATCAGCGCGATGGTTCTCGAGGACGGGACGGAGGTGCTGCTCACGCTGGAGCAGGCGAACATCGTCAACAGCTATGGCGTCGTGACGGCCGTTAACTTCGGCGGATTCAGGAGCTGGGGCAACAACACCGCCGCTTATCCCGCAAGCACGGATCCGATCGAACGCTGGATCGGTGTACGGCGGTTCTTTGACTGGTGGGGAAATAACCTGATTTCGACGTTTTTCCAAAAGGTTGATGACCTGACCAATTACCGGCTCGTCGAGAATATCGTGGACAGCGAAAACATCACTGGAAACAGCTATGTCAACCGCGGTTACTGCGCTCAGGCGCACGTCCAGTTCTCGGAATCCGAAAATCCGATTACCCAGATTCTCGGAGGGAAGATCGTATTTCATATGTACCTCGCGCCTTACACGCCGGCGGAAGCAATCGAGTTTATTCTCGAATTCAATCCAACGGCGATTGAGGCCGAGCTGAATGGAGGCGCAGCTTAATGAACGGAATCCCTGAAAAAATCAATATGTTCAACGTCTATCGCGGCGGGACGAAGCTCATCGGGATTTCCGGTGAAATCAAACTTCCGGACTTTTCCTCTAAAGCCGAAACCATCAGCGGTCCTGGCATCCTCGGCGAGTACGGAGCCGTTACTCCCGGGTACTTTGAGAACATGGAGCTCGAAATTCCGTTCAGCGTCCTCAATGAGGATCTGTTCAGCCTGATGGACCCGCTCGCGGCAGTTGACCTCACGCTTCGTGCTTCGGAGCAGTACAGCACGGTTGACGGCGGGACGGATTTCGAGGGTATGCGCATTGTGATCCGCGGAAAGTTCAGCAAACTCACGGCCGGCAAAATCCAGCAGGGAGCGGCGAGCGAATCCGGCATTACAGTAGCGCTGACCTATATTTACATCGAGTGCAACGGCGAGCCGCAAATTGAGCTTGACAAGCTCAACAACGTCTTTAAGGTCCGCGGCGTCGACGTCCTCCAAAAAGCGAGGGGGCTGTGCTAAATGGACGCAAAAATCGAATCGAAGCCTGCGCGCAAGACGGATGCAGCGCCCGCCAAAATGGATCCGTCTTCCGCCGAGGCTAACAAAGACAATCCGAATTATGCCAAATTCAGCAAACCGTATTCCTTCGAAGGGAAGACCTACGAAGGAATCGACCTTTCTCCGCTGAGCAAAGGATCCATCAACGATCTTTGTAAGACCCAGCATATGTTCAATAACTCCGGCGAGGTTTCCGGGCTTCAGGAAAACGACTACAATTTCATCTGCGACTATATTTCCATCGTGATGGATGTCCCGATTGAATTTCTCAAGGGCCTCCCCGCGGCGGAAGGATTCAAGATCAGGACGCTCGTGTGTAACAATTTTTTCGGCATGGGCGGATAAATCTGCCCGAAATCCGAAAAGAGGCCGTGCGGCTCTCCATCGTAACGAAGACAGGTCTGGATTATTATCTGGGCCTGTCTTTGTCTGATTTTATCGAGATCGACAAGGAGGTGGCAGAAGTATGGCGGGAAACAACGTCCAGCTTGCAATCAAAATAGCCGGGCAGGTTGAAAATTCTTATAAAAGCGCGATCAGCTCGGCGAAAAGCGAGGCGTCAGGTCTTTCCAAGGCCCTGCAGGGGGCCGGGACTGTGGCGTCCAACGCCTCCGGCGGAGCATTTTCAAAAATAAAATCCCATCTTTCGAGCTTTGCATCCCATGTTGTAAGCCTGGGCGGGGTGGTCACCGGCGTCGCTGCCACCGTCGGCACGGCCTTTACATTCAAGAACATGATCGAAAATGCAAGCGAAGCCGCAGCCAACACCGCCCAGATGAGCGCTGTTTTGAAATCAACGGGCGGCGTCGCTGGCATGACGGCGGCCCAGCTTGAAGACCTCGCTACCGCGCAGGCAAAAGTTACCAAGTACGACGACGACACCACCAAACAAGCGGAAAATATGCTCCTGACCTTTACCAACATCCATTCGAACGTTTTTCCGCAGACCATCAAGGCGGCCGAAGACATGGCGACCGCGATGAAGATGGGTCCGACTCAGGCGGCCCAGCAGCTCGGCAAGGCCTTGAACGATCCGGCGACCGGCTATTCTAAGCTGCAGCGTGTCGGTGTCACATTTACCGCGTCCCAGATTAAGGCCATAAAGTCGATGCAAGCGGCCGGAAACACGGCTGGAGCTCAAAAAGTCATTCTCGGAGAGCTGAGCAAGGAGTTCGGCGGGAGCGCGGAGGCCGCGGGAAAAACCTTCCCGGGGCAGATGACGATCGCAAAGAATGCCATGGACGAGATAGGTGAAACGGTCGGGACCTCCCTCATGCCGGCCATCAGCAAGGTGGTCCCTCTTTTCGTCGGCGCAGGGCAGAAAGTCGCAGGATGGATCAGCAACCACCAGAAAGACATCTCCAATGCGATCGGAAAGGTCGCCGATTTCGTCGGCAAGGCCGTGCAGGCCATTGAGAAGTACGGCCCCGTGGTCATGAGCGTAATCAGCCGGGTGGCCCAGAGCGTTGTTTCCACGGTCGGTCCAATTGTAAAAACAATTCTCCCCATCCTATTCAACGTGATTAAAAACGTCGTCGAGTTCATCGTCACCCACAAACAGCTCGTCATCGCGGCCATCGTCGGGATCGGCAGTGCGATCGCCGCTGCCGGGATCATCAAAAAGGTAAGCGACGTTGTCGCAAAAATCAAAGACGTCAAAAAAGCCGTTGATGGGCTGAGCGGAGCCAAAAAAGCGGCGAACATTTTCCAAAACATCTTCAAAGTTCCGCCCCAAGCGCTGTTGCTTCTTGTGGTGATCGCGGCCGTCGCCGCAGCGGCCTACTTGATTATTAAAAACTGGGGCCCGATTAAAGCGTGGTTCAAAAATCTCTGGACCGGCATCAAAAATACCTTCGCGCCCGTCGGAGCATGGTTCAAAAATGCCTTCAACGTCGCGAAGAACGGCGTCATGGCGGCATGGTCCGGCATCACCGGCTTTTTCGGAGGCATCTGGAATGGGATAAAATCTGTTTTTTCAGCTGTCGGAGGGTGGTTCCGAACCGTTTTCGGCGGTGCATGGAACGGGATAAAGGCCGCATGGTCCGGCGTGACAGGCTTTTTCTCCGGCATATGGGGCGGAATCGTCAAGATTTTCTCTGTCGTAATCACCTTTTACGTCGGGATCTTTAAGGGCGCATGGAACGGGATAAAGGCCGTCTGGGGCGCTGTCGTCGGCTGGTTCCAAGGCATATGGAACGGGATCAAAAGCGCCTTTAAGCCAAACCTGATTTCTCAGGGGTTTTCCAACGCATGGAGCGCCGTAAAAAGCGCTTGGAACGGAGCTGGGGCCTGGTTCGGAGGGATCTGGAACAGCATTAAATCCGGCTTCCAGAAGCTCAACCCGATGCAATGGGGCAAAGACCTCATTGACGGGATCGCCCGCGGCATCCGATCGGCCGCTGACCACGTCAAAACGGCCGTCGGGAACGTCGCCCAAAACATCCGCTCGTTCTTGCATTTCAGCCGCCCGGACAAGGGCCCGCTGAGAGACTATGAAAAGTGGATGCCGCACATGATGACTGGCCTCGCGACCGGTATCGCGGCAAATAAGTACAAGGTAGCCAACGCCATCCACGGCCTGTCCTCGGATATGACTGTAGGCGTGCGCGCACGGATCGGAGATACCATCCCGGCGCACGGATATCTCGGCGCTGAGATGGAGCGCAGCGGACCCTCTGGTCCAGTACCAGAAGGCGGGGGCGCGGGGAGCTTCGTTTACTCGCCTCACATTGCAATCTACGGAGACGCAAATAAAAAAGACGTTGAACAGGTGACGTCGAACGAATTCAAAAAATTCAAACAGTTTATGGAACTCTACAAAAAAGACAAGGCCCGCGTCGAGTTTTAGCGGTTCGGGAGGCGTGACGAAATGACGAATTACACCACAATCAGCGGAGAGCAATGGGACCAGATCTCCAAGAAGATCTACGGTGACGAGCACTATGCGGGGAAACTGATGGAGGCAAATCCCGACAAAATCGACATCTTTCAGTTTGACGCCGGTACAGTGCTTCAGGTCCCGGAGCTTGATAAGGAGGAGGACGGGTTCCTGCCGCCCTGGAGGCAGGAATGAGAACGCGGCAGGCATCGGTCGACTGCATCTACAATAAGACGCCCCTGATGGAGAGCATCCAAGGCGATCTCGAGCAGGTCAGCTACACCGACCCCGCGTCCGGCGAAAGCGACAGCTACTCAATCTCCATCGATGCCCAGGACGATAAGTGGCTCAACCAGTGGATGCCCGGAAAGGGCAACTCACTGACGGCCACCATCTCCGTTGAGGACTGGGAGGACGAAGGTGACGACCATACCCTCCGCTGCGGGAAATTCATCGTTGACGATATCGGTTTCTCCGGCCCTCCGGCAGTTCTCAGCATCAAAGGGGTGAGCTCTCCGGTCAGCCAAGCGTTCAGCGCGACCGAGCGCACCCAGAATTGGCAGAACGTCACAATTCACCAGGTCGCGCAGCAGATCGCATCCCGGAACGGCGTCGGGCTTGTTTACGACGCCGCAGAAATCACGCTTGCGGCGCTCGAGCAGGATAAACAGACCGACAGCGCATTTTTAAGCGATCTCGCCGACAAGTATGGCCTTGCCATGAAGGTTTACGGGAACCGGATCGTGCTTTTTGACCGCGAGGCCTATAAGCAGAAGCCCGCCGTCGGGACCATTTATTTAGGCGATTGCAGTGCATGGTCGGCGGACACCGACATCGCCGGGACCTACACCGGCGGGCAGCTCATCTACACCGACTCCGAGAAGGGCATCGATATCGGGTGCCAGATCGGGGCGGGCCCCAGAATGCTCAGTCTAAACCAAAAGGTTGACAGCTTCGCGGACGCCGGGATGCAGCTCTCCGCCGCCTTGAACAAAAACAATCACGGCGAAACAACGATTCAGATCACCAAAATTGGAAATACTCGGTTCGTCGCCGGTCAGTGTGTCAACGTTTCCGGATTCGGAAGATTTGACGGAAAGTATTACATCGACGAGGTTACCCACACGGTTGGTCGGTCGGACGGCTATGTCTGCGAGTATAAGCTGACGCTCTGCACGCCGCCGTTCCGGGCGGCCGATGCGAAGCCCATCAACCCGAGCGGCGCCGGCAAGTTCGTTTCCGACACCACAATGCCGGTCAGCAAGACCGTCGGTCAGACCTACCAGGTCAAGATTACGGCCATGAGCAACACAGATACTTTCGCCGCGCGTGTCGACAACGCCAAGGTCGCATCCATCTCCCTCGCGCTGGACCGCATCGAGGCCGGCAAGCGCACTTACTACTATAAGGCCAAGGCGCTCTCACCTGGCCGCGCCGGCATTTTTGTAACGGTGAATGGCACATCATACCACGTTTACGACCTGGTCGTCACTGCGGCAACGGCCGCAAAAGCGGCCGCAAAAACAACTGCGGCGGTCGGCGCCGGGAAAGTGCTCTCCCTCAAAAACTGTCCGCTCTACGTCAGCTCGACAGCCGGAAGCAAGGCTGCGACGGTCAGCGGGACCTACTATCTCTACGATGGCAAGGCGGTCTCCGGACGCTACCGCATCACCAACAGCCCAAGCCGCGTCGGAAAGACGCCGGTTGGCAGCAATGTCACAGGCTGGATCGCGGCATCGTTCGTCAAGTGAGGAGGTTTTCATGGCAGACAAAAACATTATCCGCATCGGGCGGGTTTCCAGCGTCAATTATGCCGCCGGCACTATCCGCGTGACTTACTCCGACCAGGACAGCACCGTAACGAAAGAAATTCCGACGCTTTCGGATCAGTATCTCCTGCCGGCCATCGGGGACATGGTGGCTGTCGCGCACCTTTCTAACGGCTCCGAAGGTGGCGTCGTGCTCGGAAAATTCTTCAACGCTTTCAACAAACCCTCCCAGACGGGAGCCGGCGTTTTCCGTAAGGAGCTTACCAACGTCCAAGGGCAGGCCTACGCGGCCTACGACCCGGCAACCGGTACGCTTTCCATTAAGCCCGGGCAGCTCCTGCAGCTTCTCGGGTCGGTCGCCATGAATGTCGCGACAGGATCGGTTACCATACACTGCAAATCGCTGAATATCGTTGCGGACAGCGGGGGCATCACGATCGGCGGAAAAAAACTCGATTGAGGAGGCGGGCAAATGGCCATAGGATCGTTCGGGCCGGTCGTCTTCCGGTCCTCGGACCAGTATAGTCTGGTTCCGTCCAGCATTAAGCGGACCAGCGGGAGTACATGGGCGACGCACGACGTCATCGGAGGCCGCCCGCGCACCGAGTACACCGGGAAAAGGCTCGTCTCCGTATCGCTTGACATCGAGCTCAACGCAGGCCTCGGCGTGCGCCCGCGTGACGAAATAGAACAGCTTCGGTCAATCGCCGAAAAGAGCCGGGCTTATCGGCTTATTATCGGCGGTCGGCCGCTCGCAAGAAATCCGATGCGCCTTACCGAGCTGTCGGACGAATGGGGTGCGGTCTACCGGGGCGGAGAACTCTGGTCCGCCTCGGTCAGCTGCACGTTTGAGGAATACGCATAGGAGGCGATAAAAAGGTGAGCGCGGGAGCAATTGAAATCCAAGAAATCAGCCAAGCACCTCCGGCCGACGAACGGGAGGCCATCCTGAACGGCCTGAACCTGCTTTACAGCACCAGGGCGGGAGAGCTTTCAATGGACCGAGACTTCGGAATCGACTGGGCAGCGGTCGATATGCCGCTCGAGACAGCTAAGGCGATGCTCTCGGCCGAAGTGATCGAGAAAACCGAAAGATATGAGCCCAGGGTGGCGGTTTCCGGCGTTTCCTGGACGCGAGACCCATTGACCGGGCGGATGCGGGGAAAGGCGGCGATTGAATATGTCTGACATCGCGGAATTTGCGAACATCCCGGACGTTTCCTTTATTGACAATACGACCATCGACGACCTCGACGCGATGCTGAAATCATCCTATGAAGTGGCATACCAGGCGGCAACGGGGCAGAAACCGACGATGGCGGACACGGACGTCGCGGTTATTATCCTCAAGGCGCTCGTTTCGCCGCTCTACCAGATTTATCAGCTCGCAGACCGTGCCGGGAAGCAGGATCTGCTCAAATATGCCTATGGCAGCTATCTTGATAATCTCGCGCTGATGAAAAAAATCACACGCCGGCCGGCGGCTGCCGCGAAGACGACCTTCCGCTTCACGCTCAGCGCGCCTCAGCCCGGCGCTATTGGGATCCCGGTCGGTACCCGCATTACCGGGGACAGCGGATTTTACTTTGCGACCGACGAATATGCTGAAATCCCCGCGAGCGAAACGACGGTCGACGTTCCCGGTACCTGCCAAACGGCAGGCGAAGCGGCAA
>DAITAP010000001.1:18090-18875 GCA_036824225.1 Caproicibacter sp.
GAATCCCGGCGGGCACCATCGATACGCTCGTCGACCCGATCGCGTACATGGCGACCGTTTCCAACACTGGCGAGACCGGAGGAGGGGCCGACGAAGAAAGCGACGAAGCACTGACCAAGCGCATTTATGAGGCGCCTGCGTCTTTCAGCGTCGCCGGGCCGGTCAAGGCCTATGAATACTGGGCCAAACAGTATCGGCCGGATATCGACGACGTCCTCGTCACAAGCCCCGAGGGCAACGAGGTCGACATTTACTGCGTCCTCACCGGAGGGCAGATTCCCGGCGCCGACGTGCTGTCCGGGCTTCAGGCCTTTCTGAGTGCCGACGACATCCGGCCGCTGACGGATGTCGTCAAGTGTTTTGCGCCGGCGGAAGTTCCCTACAACATCGGCCTTACCTATTACATCAATTCGGACGATTCCTCCAAAGCAGGCACCATTCAGAGCGCGGTCGGCGAGGCGGTCGCAGATTACATCGCCTGGCAGCGCAAAATCGGCCGCGACATCAACCCATCTGAACTTACACATCGGATTGTCGCGGCCGGTGCGAAGCGCGCGGAAATCACCGCCCCGACCTATCAGGCGATAGAGGAGACCCAGATTCCGGCCCTCGGCACGCAGGCTGTAACTTACGGAGGCCTTGAGAATGATTAAGCTGACCGATGCCCGTCTGACCGACGGGCTCCCAGAAGCGCTGAATAAAGAACCGTGGGTGCAGGCGCTCTCGGAAGCCCTCCACACAGTGACGGCGCAGGGCATCGGCTACGTCATCGCCAGGCGGCTGAC
>DAITAP010000001.1:18885-28008 GCA_036824225.1 Caproicibacter sp.
AGGCTGGGCGAGCTCGTCGGACAGGTTCTCGACATTCTGGGCGTCGAGAATCGGGTGCCGCACTATCGTCAGGGTTTCTCCGACGACGTAAAACGAACGATCATTCAGAATTCAATGGTCTACTTCGCCCATGCGGGGACCAAGGCCGCCGTTCAGGATCTCATTCGGGACATCTATGGCGGCGCGAAGGTAGTCGAGTGGTTCGACTACGACGGCAAGCCCGGCCATTACCGGGTCGAGCTCGACATTTCCAGCCTTAAGAGCGGCATCTCGCTGATTACAACGGCGGATTTTGAGGCGGCCATCGCCATCGTCGTGCGGGAAAGCTCGCACCTCGACGGGGTTTATCTGGTGTTCCGCCGAGGGATCTCCGTCTCGGAGCGTTTCACCGCCTACCGCGTCAAGCCCCCGGCCTGCGGGACGCTGTTCTGCGGGACGTACCCGAGCGCGGCGGCCGTCGGGAAGGAAGTGCCGCGCACCATCCTCATAGTTCCGGACGCGGACGGTTACCTCGTCACGATCGACCAATGCGGAACGAGGCCTAAGGTTTCCACGGTCGGCCACATCGATATGGTCGAGATCGGGATTCAACCGGAGTGGCAGAGCTATAAGCTCCAGGCGCTCGCTGCAGGGATGGCTTACTGCGGTCCCGCCGCAGGCAAAACCAGCGAAGCACCAATCTACGCTGGCGCTTCGCTCCGAACCTATACTCCCGCGGCGCATCTTTGCGGGCTTTTCTACTGTGGACAAAATCAATAGAAAGGAGAGCATAGAATGGCAACAAAATTCTGGCAGGAATCATTTCTCAAAGCGCGCCGGCAGCAGCTGCTCAATGCGATCGGGAAGTTCCAGTTCCGCATCAGCTCCGTCTGGTACGATGCCGAGGTCAACGACAAGGAGATCGACGACGCCCAGGGCGCGGTTGTCGTGTACGTCAATATGCCGCATGTCGGCGAGACGGCCGACACAATCACCGGCGTCCGGCTGTTCGATAGCAACGGCATCCTTGCCGGCCAGCAGGACGTGAACGTTAAACGAGCCGTAAACCAGACAGCACTTTTCCGTTTTGTTTTTCCGCTCGTCGAAAGCAGCACCTAACAGGAGGCGAAGAAATCTATGTACCAGCGCGTTTACTGGAAGGATCACGTGGTAGACCCGGGAACCGGGCAGATCATTCAGCAGGGGACACTTCAAGACCAGGCCCATCTTAATCCGGCCGAGGTCGGGCTCAGCGATGCTTACATCGCACAGGTCCTATTCGCCATTTTCGGCCTCGAAACCAGAGCCGAGGCGGAAGCGGAGGTCACGACCGTCTCCCTGACAAACTCACAAAATTATCCGTTCAATGATTCTCAGCAGAGCGTAGCTCTCGGAAAGCTCCGCGCGACGACCAACTACACTGTCGAACCCAGCGTCCTCAGCCACGAGGGTGGACCCGTCGGCTCCATCATTATTTCGGAGAAGGCCCTTAACGGCTTCAAGGTCCAGTTCGACGGCAGCGCGACGTCCGCAAGCGTCGCATTAGTAATTAGAGGAGGCATGGACAAATGAACATCATTGAAAAATCGGCCGGGGCTAAGATCGGCTACAGCCTGACCGACAAAAAACTTACGATTGGGGGTGCCCTGATGCTCGCGCTCGACCGCTATCAGAAGGACTGGCCGATCCACATCGACGTAATGGCGGACGCAGACGGCAACCTCTTGCTCGGCTCTGGGCGCTTTTACGTCGCCGAAGTAGACATTCCGGCACGCGAGTATGACGAGACGGAAGCTGACAACCCGAATCCGTCGCCCAGTGGTGAAAGCGATGGGAAGACCATTGTCCGAACGCCGAAGGATCTTGATACTGAAAAGGTCACGCTCACACTGTGGTCCATCGACGGGCTTAATCTCCCCGCCGAAGAATAGTAAGGAGGAAAATTAGATGTCTGATTTTGATTTGACAGAGCTCGCCCTGAAAAGTGTGTGCCCAAACAACGCCGTAAAATACGACGACAAAGGGATGCCCTCCATTATGGTCTACATCCCAAAGTTTCAACTCAATGATGTCCTTGCTACAGAAAACACCAGCACTCATCCAGCATTTATTGTCAATGGCAAGGAGATTGATGGGTTCTGGTACTCGAAGTATCAGAACGTCACCAATAACGGCCGTCTCTATTCACTCCCGGCCGAGGATCCCGCAGTCTGGATCACGCTCGACAGTGCAGTCAGCCAGGCAAAAGCCAAAGGGCAAGGCTGGCATGAGAGCACGGCGGCGGAACGCGCCGCACTGGCACTGTGGTGCAAGAAAAATGGAACTATGCCTTACGGCAACAATAATTTCGGCAAGGATAGCCGTGAAACGAGCTACCGCGCAATCCCTGCCGGATCGCTGGATCAAAACGGGAAAACCGCTCGGATTTACACGGGCACCGGACCTTTGACTTGGAGCCATGACGGGACGCCCTCGGGTATCTGGGACCTAAACGGCAACGTGTGGGAATGGCAGGCAGGACTCCGCATCGTAAACGGAGAGCTGCAAATCACCCCAAACAATAATGCAGCCGACGGAACCAACGACATCAGCTCCGCTTCTGTTCTCTGGAAGGCTATCGACGCGGAAACCGGGAATCTTGTAACGCCGGACGGCAGCGGGACCACAGGAGGCACCGTCAAACTGGACTACCGCGACGGGAAATGGACTTACTCGACGAGTATTACGGCTGATAAAGGCACCTTCGGATGCGGTTTCAGCGCAATTTCTGTAGACGACACCATCGGAACCGCCGCGCAGTTGCTGTTGCGCGCGCTTGCGATGCTGCCGGAAAGCGGCGATACCGGCTATGATGATGATTGTTTTTGGGCTGACAATTCGCAGGCAGAGCGGTGCCTGTTCTCCGGCGGGGGCTGGGATAGTGGGGCGGGCGCGGGTGGTTTCGGCTCGAGCCTCGGCAGTGCCCGCTCGAGCTCTGGCGCTCACATCGGCTGCCGCTCCGCTTTTTGCACAATCCCAACTGATGATGGCGAATAACTGAAAACTGCATGCAGAGAAACTGAAAGGGCGGGCGATAGCCCACCCTTTCTCAAAAGAAGGCATTTGGAGTGAATCGACAGACGCAAATAGGAAAGGCGGAACGGCCGGCGTTCATTCTGAAAGAGAAGATTGCCGATATGATGAAATACGGCTATCCGAAGACGATGAAATTTTGCAGAAAGCACCGGCAGCTCGCCGACGAAATCCGTGCCTCCATGCTCGCGTGCTACAAATATGCGGTTCGCCTCGAAAAGAAATATTTTAAGCAGACGACCTGTCAAGACCTCGACATCGAGCTCGACACATTGCGACATTTCGTCCGCATGGCAGCGGACCCGGACTTCGAGGGGCCGAACTTTGCTCCGCCGCTGTCCCGCAATGAGTACAGGGTTTGGTCGGAAAAGCTCGACGAGATCGGGCGCCTCGTCGGCGGGTATATGGATTATATCCGCAGGGCGCAACCGAGGCGAACGCAGTCAAAAAGATAAAAATCTTATATCAATGGGATATGGCCATTGCGGTGCCTGATCTCCGGCGGGAACTGGAATAATGGGACGAACGCGGGTGTTTTCAACTCGAACCTCAACAATGCCCGCTCGAACTCTAACGCTAACATCGGCTGCCGCTCCGCTTCGCTTCCGTACCGGATATGGGGGAGGCATCTCAAGGGATGCTTTCGGTGTACGGAATCAAAGGGGCTGTATTCCATTCCGAAAGGAAAAACTGCAAATTGCCGCGAAGGCGGAAACGTCACGCGCGGTATTCTTATAACAAAAATGGACGAAAAAGATATATCAACTATTTCGGACGTTTACGATAAAATTTGTTCTTTTGACTGGCTTGAAAAGGCCTATCGCAATGCCCGGAAACAGAAACGGTTCCGCGATGAAATATTGATTTTCTCGGACAATCTTGAAGGCAATTTATTGAAAATTCGAGAAAGGATGCTCCACGGAATTGACAGTATAGGCCCATATCGCAGGCATATGGTTTACATCCCAAAGAAGCGCATCGTCATGGCAATTCCATTTGAGAGCCGCATCATCCAGTGGAGCATCTATATGATGCTCGACCCGTTTTACGAGCGGTTCTTCATCGACGATAGCTTCGCGTGCCGTATTGGAAAAGGCCAGCAGGCAGCAATAGATCGCCTGCAGTGCTGGCTCCGCGGGATCGACCGGAAGCCGGGCGGCCCATGGTACTGCCTGAAATTAGATATCAGTAAATATTTTTACCGCGTCGACCATCGGATCCTGATTGAAATTTTGCGAAGCAGGATTCGCGACGAGCGCCTGATGGGGCTGCTTTGCAACATCATCGATGATAAAGTGGAGCATTTCGGCCTGCCGCGCGGGGCGAGCCCGGCGGATACTCCGATCGACCAGTGGCTTGCGGATGTCGGGATGCCGGTCGGGAACCTGACGTCTCAACTTTTTGGAAATATTTATCTCAACGAGCTCGACCAGTTCTGCAAACATCGGCTTCATCTGCACTACTATGCCAGGTACATGGACGACATCATTATTTTAGATCCAAACAAGCGGCGCCTTCACGAGTGCCTCGATGAGATCAGGGCATTTCTGTCGAACCGCCTCGCTCTCGATCTAAATCGCAAGACATCCATCCGGCCTGTTAGTATGGGAATTGAGTTTGTCGGGGTCAGAGTCTGGGCGACGCACCGTCTCATTCGCAAGCAAACAACCCGGCATATGGAAAGATCGGTTAAAAAATTGACTGAAGAACTAAGAGACGGGGAAATTTCCAAAAGCCAATTTCAGCGGCACATTGCGTCCTACAGCGGGGTCCTCAAACACTCGGATTCGGAACCCCTTAGGCTAAAGCTTAACAGAATTTACAGCGCAGTTATTAGAAAGGATGATCTTATGAGCGACCAGAGAAGGGCAGAGATTATAAAGGCGATCGCTTACGGCGAGAGCCCGTAACAGATCGCGGAGGCCGAAGGCGGTCCCATCGCCGAAGTGCAGCGCCTCGCAGCGGATGCCGCGGCCGAAATCCAGACGGAGCGTGACGTGCTGAGGACGGCCGGCTATATTCGCGGCAGCAGCGCGGGCCCTCCGCATTTGGTCCGCGGCGCATCCGGCGAGCCGTGGATCGATGTTTCCGCGCACCAGGGTGCCATCAACTGGGCGCAGGTCAAGGCGGCCGGAATCAAAGGCGCGGTGATCCGCGCGGGCTATGGAAACGATTCTTCGCAGCAGGATCGGCAGTTCGCGGCCAACATCCGCGGGGCGGCTTCGGCCGGCCTGAAGGCGGCCATCTACTGGTTCAGCTATGCTGTCTCGGACGACGATGCCCGGCGCGAGTGGGCCACCTGCAAGAAGATCATCGAGCCATACCGCAAAAATATCCTGTTCGTCGCGTTTGATTACGAATACGATTCCTTCAATTATTTTCATCGGGTCTATGGCCGCAATCCGACAAACGCGCTCATCAACAGCATGGCAGCGGCCTTCCAGGCAGCCGTCAGAGCGGACGGCTGGCGAACCTGCATCTATACCAACAACGACTACCGCAAAAATCATTTTACCGCTCAGATCCTCGCAGCCTTCAATTTTGTCTGGCTGGCAGACTATACCAGCGGGCCCGACATCCAATGCGCGCTGCAGCAGACGGGGAGCGCCGGCCGCGTCGCCGGCATCGGCGGCAACGTTGACCTTGATCGGGCATTTTCCAGCTTCAATATCGCGAATCCGCCATATACCTGCGATACCTCCGGCACTGTGTTGATTGCACGCGGCGCGGCCTACCAGGCGCTCATCACCTGCAAGGGGCGGCCCAGGGTCGGACCCGGGACGGCGGACGTCGTAACCGTGTTGCACAGGTACGATGACGGCGACAAGCACTACTACTACTTCGTCCCGATTGGCCGGCCTGGGCAGGAGGCCGGCATCTATATCAACGGAGGGCCGCGGCAATTTATCGCAAAAGTAAAGTGACGGAGGCAGACGACGGTGACACCGGAAACATGGATTGCTCTTATCAGCGCGATTGTGGCCGCCCTGTCCCTTGCGGACGTAGTCCACGGTCACCTTCAATCAAGCGCCCGCGAGGACGGGAAAACGGCAGAAGTCCTCAGGGAAGTTAACGAAAAACTCAAGGCAATAACGGACCAGGAGGCGGCCAACAGCGCGCGGATGGAGGATGTGATCGAGCGCCTCGTCGCCGTCGAAAGGTCCGACAAAGAGGCGCACCGAAGGATTAACGAGCTTTGGAAGGAACTTCACAAGTGACAGCCGGGATTCCCGGCGGAAAGGACCATTTTTATGAAAAACTTCTTCAGGACCCTTTTCTCGGACAGATCGTTCTGGGCGGCGATTATTTCTCTGGCCGGCTGCATCGGAGTGGCCGCCAATGTCCCTCAGGGATCCATCGAGCAGATCACGACGATTCTCGGGGCCGTCGGCACCTTTATCGCCTACATCATCAACAACGGCATTCAGACTGCGGCCGCCATCAAGGCGCAGGCGCAGGTCGATATCGTAAACGCCCAGCTTAGGGCGGCGCATCCCGAACTCAAAAAATAATCATAAGCGGCAGACCGGTGGGGCGGAGAAATCCGCCCCACTTTGCTATGGAGGGAAATATGCAGAAACATAAATATTTGCTTCATCCGGACGCCCGAAAGCCCGGCGAAAAGACGTTCTCCGATTACCTAAAAGCATCGGCGCCGATCCGCATCCCGCAGGACACAGACTTCCGCTCCAAGATGCCGCCCATCTGGGACCAGGGGCAGCTCGGCGCCTGCCAAAGCTATGCGGCCGACGCGATCGACCAATACATCAAGGGCTATGCCTTCACGCCTTCGCACATTTTCACTTATTACAACACCCGCAAGGTCGAAGGCAGCCCGGTCGATGAGGACACCGGCGGCACGCTGAGCGGGACGTGCCATGCGCTCAAGCAGTACGGCATCTGTGACAGCGCGATCTGGCCAAACGACAACTCTCAGTTCGCGGTCGAGCCTTCGCCTGAGGCCTATGCGGACGGCGCGGCCGGGAATGACAAGCTCGTGCAGTTTTACCGCGTGGAGACGGTCGACGAGGCGCGGGCCGCGCTCGCCGTCGGGCACCTGCCTTACATCGGCATCAAGGTCTATTCCAACTTTGAGAACGATGAGGTCATGTCTTCCGGAGTCATCCCGGCGCCGGAAGGTCCGCTGCTCGGCGGGCACGCTCTGGTAATCGTCGGACACCACGACAACTCCGGCAGGAAGTGCCTGTTCCGCCGGAACCGGTCGCGGGGCTATTTCCTCATCCGCAATTCGTGGGGGACCGGGAACGGCATCGATGGGAGCGGCTACTTCCGCGCGGACTATGAGGTCCTCGAACAGCTTCTCATGGATATGTGGATCATCGTCGAATAGGGGGGGCATTCAGATGGTGGTGCAGGTCGTCGGCGGAGAAATGAGCGAAAAAGAAAAGTCGCTCTACGTTGAGCACGTTCGGAAGGAAAACCCGAAAAGGCAGCTTGAATCGCTGAAAATCCAGATCGATGGAGACTATGTCAACCTGGAATACAGGCTCGTGCCGGTCAAATTTGACCGCATTCGGCGGATTACCGGTTACCTCGTCGGTTCGCTGGACCGCTGGAACGATGCGAAGCGCGCAGAGGAACGCGACAGGGTAAAGCATGGCCTGGTATAGCAATAGGACCTCCGGAGCGATCCGGGGGCCCTATTTTTTTTGTTTTTTTTCATGGCGGTCAACCGCCGCTCCTCAAAAGCTCAGCCTGTAACCGAGCCGCGCCATCCGGCGCTTCGCGCCCTGCTGGGCGCCCTTAATTGTTTTGTAGCGGCCGATATAAAACCACCAGGACTCCTCCCCGCATTCCTGGCCAGCGCACTGCAGCGCAACGGCCATATAGTCACCCTCGTCTCCCATAATTCTAACGGCGTGCCGCCCATCTTCAGTGTACGTCTTCATCACCAAAGCTCGCTCCTTTCCTTGCGTCTGCGCCCCGGCAGGCCGCTCTCAGCGACCAACCGGGGCCAGAGCGTCAATCCCAGATATGCTCATCGACGTTCCTCTCGAGGTCCGCATCCATGTCGGCGACGATTTTTTTCCAGTTCTGCGGAGCATCCTCAAAACGGTCAAGCGCCTTCCGGCCGATGGCAGCAAGCTCATAGTTTGCGCTTTCGGCCTCGGCCTGGACCCGGAGATAAGCGGCGGCCTGCGGGTACTGCTTCAAGAGAGCCTTTTCGTCGCCTTTCGGATGATCCCTGACGCCCAGACCGCCGCAGGCGCCCTCGCCCTCGAACGAGCGGTTGAATTCATCGTGCCACCTGTCGAGGTCCGCGCGAAGCGCCTTGATCTCCGAGAGCCCGGGAATAGAATCCACGTTTGCTTTGCGGCGGGCGCGCTCAGCCTTCTCCTTGGCATCCTTGTCGGCAAAATATTTTTTAATTTCCGGGATCGCCTTCATCAGCTCTGCCTTTTTGGCAGCGGCTTTCGGCATCCTGTAGATTCCGACCTTCCCTTTGTTGGGGCCGAAACGGACCGGCTCGATGTTGTACTCACGGATCATTTCTTCGATTGCCATTTGGGATTATCTCCTTTGCTTTTATTTTCTGGTCTCATTATATATCGTTACATAACTATATTCAATGGGTGAATTCAACAATCATTATGTAACGATGTTGTGCAAAACTTATAGTTACATAACGACAGTCTCATGGTATAATAATGGCGAGGTGACCAGCATGGGGAAAGCCGCAACGAGAGCGCAGAATAAATATATTTCAAAGAACTTTGACCGGATGTCCTTCCTCGTCAAGAAGGGCCGGAAGGCAGAAATAAAGGCTCGCGCCGAGAGCCTCGGCATGAGCCTAAACGCATACATTAACGACCTGATCGACAGGGACATGGGGCCGCAGGATTGACGCCTGCGGCCTGATTTTTACCGGAATATTTACCGGAATATTTACGAAAATCTGCGTAAATACGCATAAAAAAGAATTAAAGCAAGCAAAGGAAAAGCCCGCATGGAAAACTGAAAAACTCAGTAACCATGCGGGCTTTTGCGGATATTTAGTTGGTCGAGGTGACTGGATTCGAACCAGCGGCCTCTACGTCCCGAACGTAGCGC
>DAITAP010000001.1:28070-36965 GCA_036824225.1 Caproicibacter sp.
GGCTGCGGAAGAAGGATTCGAACCCTCACAAACAGAGTCAGAGTCTGTCGTGCTGCCATTACACAATTCCGCAAAATATTTTTTAAACAGCCTTATTATTATACCAAGATCTGAAGATTTGTCAACCCCATGCGGTGCGTTTTTTTCTATAAATTTATAGAAATGAATAAACCGAAGAGATATATGCCCGAGAAGTCAAAAAAAATTTCGAAAAATCTATGACGCCATTAAAAATTCAACGGCGCCATAGAAAGAGAAAAGCGTTAAGTCATGAAAATAATGAAAAGGGGGGTAAGCCTCTAAGAGGCCTGAAATCTATTTTTTATGGCTTTCAGGGCCTCGGCAAAATCAGCCGCGGTAACAAGGAGGGAAATATCCACTTCTGAAGTTGTTATAAGGCGGATGTCCGCACCGGAAGAGGCCGCAGCCTTAAAGACCTCTGCGGCTACGCCTGGCAACTGTTTCATTCCTTCGTCATATACGGAAATCTTGTTGTTGCCGCTGCTTACAATTGCCTTCACGTTTCCCTTTTCGCGCACTTCCGCGGTAAAATTCAGTATCTTCACAAGGTCGGCATCAGAAATAGTGAAAGAGATTGAAGTAAAAGCCCCGTGGGATGGGGCTAGGGAAATCATGTCCACATCGACACCCAGAGATCCAATTTTCTCAAAGACCCCTGCGACAAATTTAAGCTCGGACGGACAGTTCTGCAGCGTAACCAGGGTAATGTCGGCGGTTGTCGTTATTTTTGGCGAAGTAATCATGAATGCGCCTCCTGTTCCTTATTTAAGCAGATCCGCCATTCCATACAGTCCAGGATCCTTATGGGACATAAAAGCCGACGCCCGAAGCGCACCGAGAGCAAAAATATCTTTTGACTGTGCGGAATGGGCGATTGTCAGGACTTCTTGCGGACCTGCAAATATTACCTTATGCTCTCCGACGATAGTCCCACCGCGGATGGAATGAATACCAATTTCATTGCTGTCGCGCTTTTTTCTGCGAGAATGCCTGTCATAGACATAATGCATCTTCTCGGGAAGGACGGAAGAAATTCCGTCCGCAATCATCAGCGCAGTCCCGCTCGGCGCATCAATTTTCTGGTTATGGTGTTCCTCGACGATTTCTACATCAAATTTATTTCCCAGAACCTGAGCAGCTTTTTTGGAAAGTTCAATGAGAAGACTGATTCCAAGAGACATGTTTCCAGAAAAAAATATGGGGATTTTTTTCGAAAATTCATGAATTTTCTCAGTCTGTTGCCTGCTGTATCCCGTTGTGCACAGAATAAGGGGGGTTTTGGTGCGCACTCCAAAAGCCAGCAGGAAATCGAGAAGGGCAGGGTTGGAAAAATCGATGAGTGCGTCCGCTTTTTCCGTAATTTTTTCGGGACTGTCAAAGACGGGGAACGGCAGGTTTTTGTCCTGCCTTTTGTCAATTCCGGCCATTATTTTATATTCCTGCCGGCCTTCCGCGCAGGCGGCGACCGTGTGTCCCATTCTTCCTTCGCATCCGCTTAGGATAATTCTGACCATCATAAACTTCCTTTGCTTTTTAAAAAATGTCTTTAAAGTTCCTTTGCCAGACCATGTCTTTTCAACACGTTTTTCAGATTTTCCGTATTCTTCCCGCTAAGAGAGGTCAGGGGCAGCCGGCATCCTCCGCAGTCAAAGCCCATCATTTTCATCGCCGCTTTGACCGGGATAGGGTTGACATCGATAAAAAGCGCATTCATCACGTCCAGGTATTTCAGGAAGGTTTTTCGGCTGCTGGATTCCTTTCCATCAAAATAATCCCGGCAGATTGATTCCATTTGCTTCGGAATGACATTAGCGCTTGTCGATACGACTCCTTTTCCTCCGATCGAAAGGATCGGAAGAGTCAGGCTGTCTTCCCCGGAATAGAGTGTCAGATTGTCCCCGCACAGCGCCATCATCTCCGCGTTGGCTGCCAAGTTGCCGTTTGCTTCCTTTACACCGACAATATTTGGGTGTTCCGCCAGCTTCCGATAGGTTTCCGGCTGAATATTGCAGCCGGTTCTCGAAGGAATATTATAAAGGATCATCGGAATGTGGACCCTGTCCGCGATATAGAAAAAATGCTTTACAAAGCCTTCCTGGGACGTTTTATTATAATAAGGGGTAATGGTCAGGAGAGCGTCGGCGCCGGCGTCCTCCATCGCCTTAGAGAGTTCCACGGCGCTTTTCGTGCTGTTGCTTCCGGAGCTTGCAATGACGGGAATCCGCCCGCCGACTTTTTTTACGATTCGGCTCACAATTTTGACGTGTTCCTCCACCATCAGGGTAGGGGATTCACCCGTTGTCGCGCAGGCCACGATGCCTCTGGTTCCGCTCTGAAGCTGGAAATCAACAAGCCTATCCAGCATTTCATAGTTGACGGATCCGTCTTCGTGCATCGGAGTGACGAGCGCAACGGCGGAACCGGTAAAAACAGTTTTTTTCAATTTTTCGACCTCCCGTCAAAATTCAGTCCATATAGCCTTTTGCGCATAAAAGTTCCGCCATCAGAATTCCGCCCCCGGCTGCTCCGCGGAGCGTATTATGGGAAAGACTTACGAACTTGATGCTGTACTGGCTGTCCGGGCGCAGACGTCCGATGGAAACAGCCATCCCATTTTCCAGGTTTCGGTCCAACCTTGTCTGCGGACGGTCCTCCTCGCGGAAATAATGCAGAAATTGTTTCGGCGCGCTGGGAAGATGAAGCTTCTGGGGTTCTCCGCTGTAATTTTCCCAGCGCGCGATAATTTCTTCCATGGAAATTTTCTTTTCATAGGACACAAAGACCGCGGCCATATGGCCGTCGGAAACGGGAACCCGCAGGCACTGCGTGGTAATATCGGGGCGGGACGCGTTTACGATGAGGCCGTTCTCCACATGTCCCCAGATTTTCATCGGCTCATTTTCCGACTTTCCTTCTTCCCCCCCGATAAACGGGATCACGTTATCATACATTTCCGGCCAGGTCCGGAAAGTCCTTCCGGCGCCGGAGAGTGCCTGATAGGTGCAGGCGAGGACTTTTGTGACGTTGAGGTCCAGAAGGGGAGTGACGGCGGGAACGTAACTCTGAATGGAACAATTGGATTTTACGGCGATAAAGCCCCGCCGTGTTCCAAGCCTTTTTCTCTGGGTTTCAATCACAGAGGCATGTTCCGGGTTAATTTCCGGGATGATCATCGGAACGTCCGGTACTCCCCGGTTTGCGCTGTTATTGGAAATCACGGGGCATTCGCACCGGGCGTAGGATTCTTCCAGCTCTCCTGTTCTCCGCTTCTCCAGATTGACGGCACAGAATACAAAATCAACGCTGTCAGCGATTTTCTTCCTGTCCTTTTCCGCATCCAGAACTTTCATGTTTTTGAGATTTTCCGGCACCGGATCACGCATCTTCCAGCGACCCTCGACAGCTTCCTGATAGGTTTTTCCGGCGGAACGGGAACTCGCGGCCAGAGCGGCCACACGGAACCAGGGGTGCTTTTCCAGCAGGACAGCAAAACGCTGCCCCACCATGCCCGTAGCTCCGATAATTCCCACATGATACTGTTTCATTTGTAAACGGACCCCCCAGTTCTATTCTATGGCGGCGTCTGCGAAAAATATCCGGCTGAAAGAAAAAAACCGGTTTTTCAACCGGTCATTCTGAAGGGGAGGACAGCCCACTTGTCTCTCTCTCTCTCGAATGGGCACAGCCGATAGCGCTTCATCTTTTCTTTCCATCCTGCATGATGACAGTTGAGATGCTGTTCGCAAAACAACCAGGCGGGCGCCTGCCACGGCGCTCCCTTCGGCGGTTTTCCCTTTCGCGGCCGTATCTGCGGCTTTGGCAGCCTAGCGGCGGTACATCATGAAAACCGCGCCTCTATCTTTCTGGCGTATTCCATAGTGAATATTAAAAATATAATAGCATGTGTTGCTATTGCTTGTCAATTTATTTATAATAAGTTGCGTTGGCATAAATCGAACTATGGGAGATAATTTAAAAATGGGACTTGATCTGAAGAACATGAAAACAAGCGACTTTGCCTATGACCTGCCAAAAGAGCTGATCGCCCAGACGCCGGCGGAACCGAGGGATTCTTCCCGGCTGATGGTTCTCCATAAAAAGACGGGAGAAATAGAACACCGCCACTTTTATGACATTCCGGATTACCTCAGTCCGAAAGACTGCCTGGTCCTCAACGATTCTCGCGTTCTTCCCGCGCGGCTGTACGGAATCAAGGAAGGAACCGGCGCGAAAGTGGAATTTCTGCTGCTGACGCACCGTTCCGGAGATATCTGGGAAGTCCTTACGGGACCAGGCCGCAGGGCAAAGCCGGGTACCCGCTTTACTTTTGGCGGCGGAGTTCTCCGGGCGGAAATTCTCGACGTCGGGGAAGGCGGCGTCCGGATCGCCAAGTTCTCCTGCGATGGAAATTTTTATGAGATTCTCGATAAGATCGGCCAGATGCCGCTTCCGCACTACATCAAAGCTACCCTGAAGGACAACGAAGAGTACCAGACCGTTTACTCAAAGGAAGTAGGCTCTGCGGCGGCCCCGACGGCGGGCCTGCACTTTACGCCGGAGCTTTTGGAAAAAGTCCGTAACAAGGGTGTGGGGATGGCTTTTGTAACGCTGCATGTCGGCCTGGGTACTTTCCGCCCGGTGACCGCGGAAAAAATCACGGATCACAAAATGCATTCCGAACATTATTATATGCCCCAGAAAGCCGCCGACATCATCAACCGGACGAAAAGACATGGCGGACGGGTTATCTGTGTCGGCACCACAAGCTGCCGGACCCTCGAGACGGTGGCTGCTCAGAAAGAAGGAATCCGGGAATGCGCGGGATGGACCGATATCTTTATCTACCCCGGATTCCAGTTTAAGGCGATGGACGGCCTTATCACCAATTTCCATCTCCCGGAAAGCACGCTCATCATGCTGGTCTCCGCCCTCGCGGGTTATGATCACATCATGAACGCCTACCGGGTGGCAGTGCGGGAAAAATACCGCTTTTTCAGCTTCGGCGACGCGATGCTGATTATCTAGCGGAAAAAGAAGCAAAAGACATGTTTCACCTGATAAAAACGGAAGGCGCCGCGAGGCGGGGGGAGCTTTTGACTCCGCACGGGACGGTTCAGACGCCCGCGTTTATGAATGTCGCCACCTGCGGCGCGATAAAGGGCGCAGTATCGGCAATTGATCTTAAAAAACTCAAGTGCCAGGTTCAGCTCTGCAACACCTACCATCTCCACCTGCGGCCGGGGGACGAAGTCGTCAGAAAACTAGGCGGTTTAAGGCGCTTCACCCGATGGGACGGCCCCTTGCTGACGGACAGCGGGGGATTTCAGGTTTTTTCCCTGGCAAAGCTTCGGAATATCTCGGAAGAGGGCGTCACGTTCGCTTCCCACATCGACGGGCATAAACTTTTCATGGGACCCGAAGAGAGCATGCAGATTCAGTCAAATCTTGGATCGACGATCGCCATGGCTTTTGACGAATGCGTCAAAAATCCGGCCGGGTACGATTACGCCAAAGCTTCCTGCGAACGCACCATCCGCTGGCTTGGCCGCTCGAAGGCGGAAATGGATCGCCTCAACCGTCTTCCGGACACTCTGAATCCGAAGCAGATGCTGTTCGGCATCAATCAGGGAAGCACCTATGAAGACCTGAGAGTCAGCTGCATGCGCCGTATCCGGGAATTCGACCTTGACGGCTACGCGATCGGAGGACTCGCCGTCGGGGAAAGCGCCGAAGTGATGTACCACATCATCGAAACGGTGGAACCCGAAATGCCGAAGGACAAGCCCCGGTATCTGATGGGCGTCGGGACCCCGGACAATATCCTCGAATCCGTCCGGCGCGGCATCGACCTTTTCGACTGCGTTCTCCCGACGCGCAACGCGCGGCACGGAAACGCCTTTACCCGGGACGGCTGCCGCAACCTTTTTAATGCGAAATATATCTTGGACGACCAGCCTCTGGACCCTTCCTGCGGATGCCCGGTATGCCGGAATTACAGCCGCGCCTATCTTCATCATCTGTTGAAAAGCGGGGAAATGCTCGGCATGCGGCTCTGCGTGATGCACAATATCTATTTTTACAATACCCTGTTTGAGCGGATCCGCTCTTCCCTCGACTGCGGCCGTTTTTCCGAATTTTACCGCGACAATCTCGAACGGCTGGGACAGAGGATCTGAAGAAACCTTGCAAGAATACCAGTTTATTGGTATAATCAGGACATTATTAATGGAGGTGCTGAAAATTTCATGAATATTTTTTTAAACGCATCAACGTCCGCGGACCAGATAAGCCCCTGGTTTACGATACTCTGGATGGTCGCCCTCTTCGCCATTTTTTATCTTTTCCTTATCCGTCCGGAGCGGAAAAAGAGAAAAAAGGAATCGAAAATGCGCGACAGCGTCCAGGTAGGCGACAACATCACCACGATCGGCGGGATTGTCGGACGCGTGATTGGGATCAAGGAAAACGATAAAATTCTGATTCTGGAAACGGGTTCCGAACATACCCGGATCAAAATAAAAAAATGGGCCATCGGCAGCGTGGATACCATCCACGACGACTCGGATTAATCCGGAAAGTTAAGGAATATCTGCCGCTTTCAGTGAATATCTATAGGACGAGAAGCTGAAGGAGGCGGTCCCCAGTGAAAGGTTCCGGTGCGGCGCTTGTCCAGCGGCCTGTTCTGACCGCGGTCAGGGCTGTTATTTTTGGCGCTGTCGCGGGCGCGGCACTCTGCGCCGTTCTGCTTGCCCTATGTTCCATCGCGTTCGTTTCGTCCGAGAATCTTCCGCACGGCTTCCTGAAGCCGTTTATTCTGGGAATCTCGGTACTAAGCGCCGGATTTTCAGGATTTATCGCTGCCAAAATACTGAAAAGGCGCGGGCTTATCTTCGGAACCCTCTCCGGTCTGCTGCTTTTTCTACTGTTTTTGACAGCGGGGCTGACCCTTTCCGAAGGGGGAGGAGCAAAAGAAGCGGGAATCCGGCTGCTTGTGATGGCACTTTCCGGGGGAATCGGCGGATTCCTGTCCGTGAACGGCAAATCCCGGAAAAAATAAGGCTTTGATTCCGGCCGCCGGCGTGCTATAATAAGGCTTGCATCTTCCATTAGAAAGAAACGGAGGCTTTAAAATTGAAGCAGATTAAAACCCTGAACCGCGCGGATTTACGGGAAAGCGCCGTCAAGGGCGGATGCGGCGAATGCCAGGCGTCCTGCCAGTCCGCCTGCAAGACTTCCTGCACTGTGGCAAACCAGAAGTGCGAAAACGCCAACCGGTAAAATTTGAGTTTTCCTTATTTTTAGAAGGGACAGGATTTTCTGTCCCTTAATCTTTATTGTCTGGAGAAAGAAAGCTTATGATTCATTCCTATACGCAGAACGGCTATCATATTGTGCTGGACACCAACAGCGGGGCGGTCCACCTCTTCGGGGACGCGCCCTTCGCGATGCTGGATTACCTGGACGGAACAGTCCCGGAGAATCCGCCCGAGAAGATGATGGACGACCTGAAAAAGCGATTCCCGGAAGACACCCTCAAAGAGGCGTACCGGGAGATTCAGTCCCTTTACCGGGACAGGCTGCTGTTTTCGCCCGACGTGTACGGCCGGTTTGCCAGCCTCCTGAGGGGGGCCCCCATTAAATCCATGTGCCTGAATGTGGCGCACGACTGCAACCTCCGGTGCCGGTACTGTTTTGCGGCGCAGGGAGACTTCGGCGGCAGGCGGATGCTGATGCCGTTTGATATCGCGAAGCGCGCCGTTGATTTCCTTGTGGAGCGTTCCGGAAACCGGCGCAATCTGGAAGTCGACTTTTTCGGAGGGGAGCCCCTCATGAATTTCGGCGTCGTCGAAAAAACGGTGGCTTACGCGAGAAGCCTGGAAAAAAGCCGCCGAAAAAACTTCCGATTTACGATAACGACGAACGGCGTCCTTCTGGACGACGAGAAAATCGATTTTATCAACCGGGAAATGGTAAACTGCATTCTTTCGCTGGACGGCAGGAAAGAGGTCAACGACCGCCTGCGCGTCCGTGTGGACGGAAGCGGATCCTATGATTCCATTGTCCCGAAATTTCAGAAGCTTGTGGAAAGGCGTCCGAAAGACAGGGACTACTACATACGCGGCACCTATTCCCGGTATAACCTCGATTTTACGGAAGACGTGCGGCACCTTCTCGATCTCGGATTCCGCAGGATTTCGATGGAGCCGGTCGTCTCCGACAAAAGACTGGACTACGCGATTCAGGAATCCGACCTTCCGCGGATCCGCGAGGAATACGACAGGCTTTCCAATCTGGTCATCGAGCGCAAAAAAGCCGGGCAGGGCTTTGACTTTTTCCATTTCATGATCGATTTAAACCAGGGCCCCTGCGTATTCAAACGGCTGCGCGGCTGCAGCTGCGGAAACGAATACGTCGCCGTGACGCCGGAGGGAGATATTTATCCCTGCCATCAGTTCGTCGGACATCAGGAATGGAAAATGGGGAACCTGCTCGACGGCACCTTTGACGAAAAGAGGAAGGAGTGGTTTGCCCGCGCCAACGTCTACTCAAAGCCGGAATGCATGAAATGCTGGGCAAAGTTCTACTGCAGCGGCGGCTGCAACGCGAATAACTGGCAGTACGGGGGAAAGATAGAAAAACCGCACCGCATTTCCTGTGCCCTGGAAAAAAAGCGGATCGAATGCGCCGTCATGATTCAGGCCGCCCTGAAGGAAGGAAAGGAAACCGCGGCCCAGCCTGTCCGGAATCAGGAAAGTCCCGGATCCCTTTCGCCGCTTTGAGAGCGGGAGTCTCTTGAAACATCGGAAAAAATGTATTAGGATAGGGATGGTTTCCGCCTTTTCCCTTCCCGGGCCGCGGACGGAATAGATTCCC
>DAITAP010000001.1:36975-37745 GCA_036824225.1 Caproicibacter sp.
TACGGAAGACTTCTAAAAATGCACCGCCAGGGGAGGGGACCGGGAAGGTTATGGGCGTAGTCATAGCGGGCCGCGTCGGCAGAAGAAAATACGCCGCCGCGAAGAACGGGTGGATCCGGGCCGCCGTCAGGGCGGCGGGAGAAAACCGGGCGATGGTTCTTCTCTCCTTTCTCCTGCTGGGCGGCATGGTCCTCGGATCGCTTTACGCGAAAAACGCCGGGTATGAGGCGATCGAGCAGCTCGATTTCCTGTTCGCCGGGAATTTCAAATCCCGGACGACAGAGTCTTACCTCATGGTTTTTTCCGCGTCTTTCGCTTCCTCTTTTTGTTTTCTTCTCGCCTGCTTTCTAGGCGGGCTTTCTCTCTGGGGCCTGTTCTTTATCCCGGCAATTCTGATATTCCGGGGATTCGGACTGGGCCTTACTTCGGGATATCTGTACGCCTTTTACGGCATGAAGGGCGTTCTCTATAATCTCGCCATGATTCTTCCCGGCGCGTTTCTCTGCTGCCTCTCGATTCTCGCGGCGTCGCTGGAAGGAATCCGCTTTTCGCGGAGGATGGCGGCGGGGAAGAGGGGAGAGAAGGAAAATCTCGGGATCCGGACTTATTTCCTGCGCTTTGGGATTTTCCTCGCGGTTGCCTGCGCGGGGGCGCTTTTGGATCTCGTATTTTCCGTGTGTTTTGGGAACCTGTTTTCTTTTTAAATTAAAGGAGTTTCACGAGAAAGGGAAAAATGAATGGACTATCTTGAGGGGTTCCAAAGCTATCTT
>DAITAP010000001.1:37781-39473 GCA_036824225.1 Caproicibacter sp.
CAACACGGTGCTCTCCTATGTCCGCGACGTCAGGCGCTTCCTGGATTTTGAAAATCAGGACGGGCCGCACCGCCCGTCGGAATTCACGACGGAGGATATCGTCCGGTTTACGGACTATTTAAAGCGGATAAAAAAATCCGGAGCGACGGTAGTCCGGTGCGTCGCATCGCTCCGATGCTTTTACCAGTATCTGATTTTTGCCGGCCAGGCGGATAAAAACCCGGCAAAATCCGTCAAGCTCGAAAGGCTTCCGCGGAAAATGCCCCAGATTTTAAGCGGGAAAGAAATCAGTCTGCTCCTTTCTCAGCCGGACGGATCCGCGCATAAGGGGTGCCGGGACAAGGCCATGCTGGAACTTCTGTACGCGACGGGGATCCGGGTTTCGGAGTTGATCGAGCTCGATATCGAGGATATCAACCTGCAGGAAAAGCTTCTTACCTGCAAGAAGGGAAAGACAAGCCGCGTAATCCCCGTCTATCCTGCCGCCGTCGCGGCGGTGTCCGAATATATTCTGCGGGTGCGCTCCCAGTTAATCGCCCCGGAAGGCGGACAGGCCCTCTTTCTCAACATGAACGGCCGGCGCCTTACACGGCAGGGCTTCTGGAAAATTGTAAAGTACTACGCGAAACAGGCAAAGATCGTCAAGGAAATCACGCCGCATACCCTGCGTCATTCTTTTGCCCTTCATCTTCTGGAAAACGGAGCCGCCCTCAAAGATCTCCAGGCGATGCTCGGACATGCCGACATTTCTTCCACGCAGGTTTACGCCCACCTTTTGAGCAGCCATTTTAAGGAAGTCTACAATCAATGTCATCCGCGCGCAAAATTAGGTTAGGAGGGGTCTGACCTTGGGTCTGTTCAGCATGAATTACGACCGCCCCGGTCCCGGGGTGCCGAAGAACGCGCCGCCTCAGAAAGCGGTGCCGCGGTTTTTTGCCATTCTTGGGCGAAAATTTTTTGACCTTGTCAAATTAAATCTTCTTTTCTGCCTTCCGACAGCCGCGGCGGTGTTCCTGATGTTCTGGATCAATTCCAAAACGGAAAACGGGGTGATCGTCTGTCTTCCTCTGATCTTTCTTTCCCCGTTTGTCGCAGGGCTTACCTATGTTACACGGAACTACGCGAGAGAAGAACACGCTTTCATCTATTCCGATTTTATGGACACGGTCAAGGGAAACTGGAAAGCGTTCCTGATAAACGGGGCGCTCTGCTATCTTCTCGCGATGATCCTCGGCTATTCCATCCCGTTTTACTGGCAGAACAGCAACGGCCGCCCGCTTTTCATGATAGCGGCTGCGGTCTGCATCGTCATCGCGATGCTGCTGCTCTTTTCCCAGTACTATGTGCCGGTCATGATCATCACGTTTGACCTTAACTTAAAGCAGATCTACCGAAACGCGCTGATTTTCTCCATTCTCGGGCTCGGGCGGAATTTCCTTGTCACCCTGATTCTGGCTCTGATCCTTTTCCTGCTCTACCTCTCCCAGATTATGGTCCTTACGATTCTTCTCGCCATTCTGTTCGTCATTTTCCTGATGTTCGCCTTCTGCTCGTTCCTTATAAATTTCGCGGTTTATCCTCTGATCGACAAAATGATGATCAAGCCTTACCAGAAACAGCAGAAAGAAAAAGAGGCGGAAAAAAGCGGGGAAGAGAACGGGAAAGAAGAGCCGACCTTTACCGATCACGTCC
>DAITAP010000001.1:39483-49217 GCA_036824225.1 Caproicibacter sp.
TCATTTCTTTTCCTTTTTTTCCCTGTCCGGCGTCCTGGACGAGGGAAGGTCGGCAGGGGGCGTTCTCCTGCGGATTTTGGAAAGCGGGTTCGCGTCCGCCGCCTTTTCCATCTGCTCATTGGAAATATGGGTATAAATTTCCGTCGTTCCGAGGTTAACATGGCCGAGAATATCCTTTAAGACCCGGATATCCACATGGCCCTGCTGATACATCAGCGTCGCAGCCGTATGGCGCAGCTTATGGACCGAATACCCGGGACCGCCGAGCCCGATCTGCGCGAGGTATTTTTTCACAAGGTACTGGACGGTTTTGGGGCTGATCCTCTTTTTCCGGCTGCTGAGGAAAAGCGCGTTGCGATCGAGGAGGCCGTCATGAGGCCGGACGGAAAGATACGCCTTCACCGCGTCGATACAGGCCTTGTTTAAATAGACAATCCGCTCTTTATTTCCTTTTCCGGTGATCCTCACCTTGGATTCCCGGAAATTAATATCGCCGAGATTCAGGCCGACCAGCTCCGAAAGACGCATCCCGCAGTTTAAGAACAGCACAAGGATGCAGTAATCCCTCGCATTTTTTGGCTGGGCCAGCAGGTCAATGCTCTGATCCAGGGAAAGATATCGGGGAAGCGTTTTTTTGAGTTTCGGGGTCTCCAGCTGTTCCACGGGATTCTTCTCGAGCTTTCCGGTCTTGTCGGTCAGATAATGGAAAAAGCTTCTCAGGCTCGCGACTTTCCTCGAACGGGTATCGGCGGTATTTTTTCGTTCCGAAGAAAGAAAGTTCATATACTCGAACACCTGCGTAAGGTCAATGGTCCGGATTAAATCCAGATCGACATCCGAAATACCGATCGATTCAAAATCCGCGTCCGCCGGCACAAGTCCGCGGCGCTTTTTTATGTACCGGAAAAACGTGCGGAGATCCAGATAGTACTCTTCCACGGTTTTCGGGGATTTCCCCTTGATGGTCTCCAGATATCCGAGAAATTCCCGCAGGACAATCGGCGCTTCCGCCATCAGTTCCGGTTTCATTTTTTTCTTGATTCCTCCTGTCTTCTAAAATAAATTCGAGGGAAAGGGGAAAGCCTCTGTGGAACAGTTTCACGGGATCCGCTTTGAGACTCCCATCGGCAGAATGGAAGTTTTCTGCAGCGGAACTAAAATTCTGCGGATCCGGTATGCCGGGAATCCCCGCGGATCCTTAAAACCCCGGGAACCGGCCCGGGAAACCGGATGCCCGATCTGCCGGAACGCCGAAAAGCAGATCCTCGAATACTTAAGCGGCCTTCGATCCGATTTCGAAGTCCCAATCCGTCTTCCGGAAAAACCGCTCCTTCAGAAAGTCCTGCAGGCCGTCCTCAAAATTCCGTACGGAAAAACCGTTTCCTACAGCGGGCTGGCGGAAATCTGCGGATGCCGGAGCGTCCGCGCCACCGCGACGGCCGTTGGGAAAAACCCGCTGCCAATTCTGATTCCGTGCCACAGGGTGATAAAAAAAGACGGATCCTGTGGACAGTACGGATTCGGCGGTCCAGAAGTCAAACGGGCACTTTTAGAACTTGAAAGGAAAAAAGCGGGTTTTCTCTCCCCTTAATTATACAAAATATTCATTTTGTATAATTATATCATGTGGGTGAAAATTGTCAAGTCCGATTTTCTTCCCCGCTCTGCCGCGGAAGACGGAAAAAGCGGATGTCCGTTTTCAAGGGGCCGGGTCCGCGGACCAAAACCCCGTCCGGCGGACATCCGATTCCGATGGATTTTCATCCGGCGGTTCTTTCCTACGCGATCAAGTTAAAAAGAAGAGAAAAAGGCCGGACTTTAAAAGTCCGGCCTTTTTCTCTTTCTGAAAACCCGCTTTGTCCCGTCGCATTTCGGAGAGAGAGACGGAGACTTCCCGTTATTCCTGCCGGAGCGCGTCCACAGGTTTGAGGCGCGCGGCCTTGCAGGCCGGGTATACCCCGAAAACGGTTCCGGACAGCACGGCGAACCCGGAAGCCATCAGCACGATATCCGGTCTCGCGGAAAGCGGAATATGAAAATACGACGCGCCCAGAAAAGACACCAGAAAGCCCGCCGCAATCCCGGCGGCGCATCCCAGGAGGGAAATCATGGCCGACTCAAAAAGAAACTCTGTCCGAATGTCGGCCCGCGTCGCCCCAAGGGCTTTTTTAATTCCAATTTCCCTTGTGCGTTCCCGTACGGATACCAGCATCACCGTCATGATGCTGAGGCCCGCGACGAGAAGCGAGACGGCCCCGACCGCGGAAAGGATCAGCGTGACGATATCGAGGACATGCAGAAGGCCGTCTTTCTGCTTCGCGAGGTTATTGGAAAGAAACGCTTCCTGGGTCCCGTTGAGGGCGTCCAGGCGCCTGACAATCAGCTGCCCGATGCTGTCCGCGTCCGCGCCGGTCCGGATCCGGACCGCGATCTGATCATAATCGTCCCTCTGGACAGAATTCTGGATCGTCGTGTAAGGGACATAGACAAAAGTCGGAATATAGTTTCCAATCATATTCTGCAGAAGGCCGGTCCCGGTCTGAATCACGCCGACTACGGTGAATTCCTGCCGGGTATTCCCGCAGAGGATCGGCAGCTTTTTCCCCACAATGTTGCCGCGGGAATAGAGCTTTTCGGATAGATTCTCATCGACCAGGCACACAGCCGCGCCGGTCCGGATATCCTTTCCGTTCAGAAGGCGCCCGTAAATGGACCGGAGGGAGATGATCTCGGCGGCATTGGAGTCTATCCCCCACAGGACCGCCTGGGTATCCACGCTGCGGACGGTAATCCGGGAATTCGCCATCAGAACGGGAGCCGCCTGCTCAACCTGGCTGATTTTTCGGATCAGCGACAGATCATTTTCATTGAGGGAAATATTATTTGCCTTTCCGGACGCGGAGACTGTCAGGCCGGAAAGGCCCAGGCTATTCATTTCCTCTTTCACCGCGCCGATGCCGCTCTGGCTGATATTCGAAATAATAATGACTGACGCCACGCCGATGGCAATGCCGGTGACGGTCAGCGCGGTCCGGATCCGTTTTCTACCGAGATTCCGGAAAGCGGATTTGATAAATTCCATCCGTTCAGTAATCCCCCGCCTTCCGATAGACCGGGATAATGCGGGTGCCTTCGGAAACGGAATCCGGTTCCAGGATGATCGTGTCGCCGGCGCGGACACCGCTCAGGATTTCGAATCCGCTGTCAAATTCCCGGCCGGTTTTGACCGGAGTCCTGACGGCTTTTCCCTTTTCGGCCCGAATCACATACTCTTCCCCGCTTTCCCCGGCCCCCACCGCTTCATACGGGACAATCAGCACATTCCGGCTGTCGGAAGTCGTGATGGAAACCTTGGCCGAAAAGCCTGGTTTCATATCCTGCCCCGGGTTTTTTATCTTCACGACGGCCTCCACGACCGTTTCCTGGCCGGTCGCCGTGACCTGCTGCTTGGCTTCCGAAGCTATGGAATCCACGACTCCCTCATAGACGGACGAAAACCCGATCCCGGAAATTTTCGCTTTCTGCCCCGTTTTCAGTTCCGCAGCCTGCGACTCCCCGACGCTCAGGCGGACCTGCATCTCGGAACTGTTCCGGATCACGACGGCCGGCCTGTCGGTCGTCAGTTTCTCCCCTTCCCCCGCGGCCGCGACCGCTTCCACGGTTCCCCCTATCGGCGCTTTAATCGTCATGCTGTCTTCTTCCCCGCTCTGGGGGAGGGAAGACACGGAAGAATCGGAAGAAGAGGAATTGGAACGCTGTAAGTAAGCGGAATAAGCGTCGTATGCCTCCTCATAGGAAGGCCGGGAAGAAATTCCGGAATCCGCCGGAACAACTTCCATCAGGGTCTGTCCGGAAACGACCCGGTCCCCTTCCTTCACATAAACTTTCTTCGTGACCGCGCCAATCAAGGGATACACGCTTTTGGAGTCCGGAGACTCAATTTTCCCCGTGCAGATGACGGTATTCTGCGCCGTACCCGGAATCACCTTTTCCGCGGCGACCCTTTTCATGGAATGGAAAGCGACGCCGCCGCTTAACAGAACAGCCGCGGCGGCCATTCCCGAAAAGGTAAACAGCAGCCCATATCGATTCATTCTTAAATCCCCCCGTCCCATCCGTTATTTTGTGACGGGACGGGAAAAAATATTAGCCCCATCCGGCAAAAGTTCGCGAATAATTTTCCTCAAAAGGTTTCACACTAGAAACGAGGTGACAACAGGATGAGCTTAATCCAGTGCGACGCGGACTGCGTCTATCAGAAAGACGGATACTGTCTTCTGGACACGCCCTCACCCGTCACGAATTATACCGGGAAGGGATGCGTTCACTGTATCCGGACGAAAAAGGCGGAGGTTACCCGGACGTCGCCGCCTCAAACGCCTCCCGCACGTTTCTGACACCGATAAGGCGGATCGTTCCCTCTCTGCCGCCCGCCTGGCTGAGGCACTGCCGCGGGAGGATGCATTTCTGAAAGCCGAGCCTATCTGCTTCGCGGACTCGCGCCTGCACGTGGGAAACGGACCTTAGCTCCCCCGCAAGCCCGATTTCGCCGAAAAGGATGGCGCCGCTGTCGACGGGGACATCCTTAAGGCTCGAGATCAGCGAGACGGCAACCGCGAGATCGCCCGCCCGTTCGTCAAGCCGCAGGCCGCCTACGACGTTTACATAGGCGTCGAGGTTGGAAAAATAATATCCGGCCCGCTTTTCCAGAACCGCGAGCAGGAGCGACATCCGGTTATAGTCAAATCCTGTAGCCATCCGCCGGGGGGTTCCGAAACCGGACGTGGTGGCAAGGCCCTGGATTTCAGCCAGAATCGGCCTGGTCCCTTCCATCATGCAGGTTACGCAGGTTCCGGACACGTTTTTCGGCCTCCCGGACAGAAGGGCAAGCGAGGGATTCTTCACCTCTTTGAGGCCTTCCTCCCCCATGTCGAACACCCCGATTTCATTCGTAGATCCGTATCGGTTTTTCACCGCCCGGAGAATCCGGTAGGGCAGCTGCCGGTCTCCCTCAAAATAGAGGACCGTATCGACGATATGCTCCAGCACTTTCGGACCCGCGATGGCTCCGTCCTTATTGACGTGCCCCACGAGGATCGCCGGGATATCGAGCGACTTAATCGTCCGCATGACGGCGGCGGTGCATTCCCGGACCTGGGAAACGCTCCCCGGGGTCGAGCTGAGATCCGCGCTGTTCATGGTCTGAATGGAATCGATCATCAGGAGATCCGGCTTTCCCCCGCGGACCTCGCTTAACACCGCGGAGAGATCGGTCTCCGGAAGAACATATAAATTTCTGCAGTCGACCCCGAGGCGGGAAGCCCGGAGCTTAATCTGGCGGGCGGACTCCTCCCCGGACACATAAAGAATTTTGAGGGCCTGTCCAAGATATCCGCAGATCTGGAGCAGAAGGGTGGATTTTCCAATCCCGGGTTCCCCGCAGATCAGGATAAGGGATCCCCGGACGATTCCCCCGCCCAGAACGCGGTCGAGTTCGCCTAGACCCGTAGAATACCGATCTTCCTCCTGAAGGCTGATTTCCGAAATCGGCACGGGACGGGCCCCGGTTCCGCGGGAAGACAGGGCAGTCTTTTCCGGGGCAGGCTGAAGAATTTCTTCCGTCATGGTATTCCACTGGCCGCAGCCCGGGCATCTTCCAAACCATTTGGGGGACTCGAAGCCGCACTGGGAACATACAAATACGCTTTTTGCCTTCCGAGCCATCTTTTTCCTTCCTCCCTTTTCCCGGGAAACGGAAGCTTTTTTCTTCCTTTCGAATTTTATGCCGGGCCGTTTTCCGCGCAGAATTCCAGAATCCCGCAGCAGACGGCGAAAGCCATTTTCTTCTGGTACGTCTCATCCTGCAGGAGCGCGGCTTCGTTTTCATTGGAAAGGAATCCGCATTCGACCAGGACGGCAGGGACTCTGGCGTGGTACAGAAGATAGATGGAACTGGTCGCGGGCTTCGTCTGCCGGCTGTTGTCCTTCTGAATCATTCCGGTTATTTTCTTCCGTATCGCTTCGGCGAGGTCCTTGGAGGAAGATTCATTCATGGAATAGAAAATCTGAGCGCCGTGGTACTGGCTCTGCTGGAACCTGTTCTGGTGGATGCTGACAAAAATGCAGTCTCCCTGCGATTCGACGATTTCCATGCGCCGGTGGATATCGTCCGCTTTTCTTTCCCGGACCGTATCGAGGTCCCCGGAAAGGGAAACGTCGGAGGTCCGGGTCATCACGACACGGAAACCGGACGCTTTCAAAAGCTGCTCCAGATCTACGGCGATCTTTAAATTGATGTTTTTTTCGGGGACTCCGGATTTTGTCACCGCTCCCCCATCCTCCCCGCCGTGGCCCGCGTCGACGACAACCGTTCCCGGCGACCGGACCGCGAAGGCGGACGCCAGTTTCCCAATCCGTTCGCAGGAGAGAAAGGAAAACAGAAGAAACGCGAGGCAGCAGAGAATCAGGACGGCGACGGGGAAAAAATTTCCCTTTTTCGATTCCAAAAAAATCACCCCACCGCAGATATATATGCGCGGGGTGATTTGCAATATACTTTCGGGGGGAAAAGCGCCCTTAAATCTCGTCCGGATCGGCGTCCGCCCCGTCCGGCGACTCGGCATAGTGAAGGCTGTCGACAATCTTTTTGGTGTCGCGGGCAATCACCAGCTCCTCATTGGTGTCTATCACGTACACGTCCACTTTGGAATCGGGGGTGGAAATTTTGCCTTCCCTGCCATGAATATACTGATCGTTCCGGATAGGATCGATCTTGACGCCGAGAAAACTTAAGCTGCTGCAGACCCCGTAGCGGATAATCGGCTGATTTTCTCCGAGACCGGCCGTAAAGACGATGCAGTCGACGCCGTTCATGGCGGCAGCATAGGCCCCGATAAATTTTGTGATCTGATAGTTCAGCATCTCGTGGGCGAGGTTCGCGCGGTGATCGCCCTGGATCTCGGCTTCCGTGAGATCCCGGTCGTCGCTCATCCCGCTGACGCCGAGAATCCCGGATTCCTTATTCAGAATCTCGTCCATCCTCTGCGGAGTGAGGTTCTCCTTTTCCATCAGGAACGTCACGATGGACGGATCCAGCGAACCGGACCGCGTTCCCATCATGAAACCGTCGAGCGGCGTAAGGCCCATGCTGGTATCGATGACTTTGCCGTGCCGGATGGCCGCAATCGAGGAACCGTTTCCGATATGGCAGGTTATCATCTTAAGATCCTCGAGCCTTCTGTGCATCAGGTGGGCACAGTGGTGGCTCACATAGCGATGCGAGGTCCCGTGAAATCCATAGCGGCGGATTTTATACTTTTGATAATATTGATAAGGGATGGCATAGAGATAAGCTTTTTCCGGCATCGTGGAGTGGAAAGCCGTGTCGAAAACCACGCACTGCGGCATCTTTTTCCCAAACACCTCGCGGCTCGCGAGAATGGCGTCCGCTTCCGGTTTATTATGGAGCGGCGCTAAGGGAATCAGGCTCTGAATCTGCCGGATTACTTCGTCCGTCACCAGCACGGACTTGTCGAACAGGGATCCTCCCTGCACGATCCGGTGCCCTACGGCGCTGATCTCGGAAAGGTCGGAAATCACGCCTTTTTTGGGATCGACCAGCGCCCCCGTCACAAGCCGGAACGCCTCCACGTGGTTCTTTATCGGCATCTGGGTCTCTTCCATCTTTTCCCCGGCCCGCTGATACCGGATAAAGGATCGATCCGAGCCGATCCGGTCGCATTTTCCTTTCGCCATCATTTTTTCGTTGTCCATATTGATAAGCTGATACTTTAGAGAAGAGCTTCCCGCGTTTATGACCAGTATCTTCATCCATTAACCCCCGCATGTCTAAGAGAAGTGAAGAAGGGAAGAGCAAATCCCTCCTATTGCAATCAACAGAAAATCCGTGTAAAATGAACGTTGAAATTTTATCTTTAAGTCCCGATTCCGGGATGACTACGCGCAACGCTTATTATAATAATACAAATGATGTGTAAATTCAAGGAGTTTCGCATAAAATGGGAACAGCCGGTATCGTGGCCGAATTCAACCCGTTCCACAGCGGCCATGCCCGCCTCATCGAAAGCCTCAGAGAGCACGGCGCGGACCGCATCGCCGTCGCGATGAGCGGAAACTTCGTTCAGCGCGGAGAGGCGGCAGTCCTCTCCAAATGGGCAAGGGCAAAACAGGCGCTGCTCTGCGGGGTGGATCTGGTCGTCGAGATACCGCTTCCCTGGGCCGTTTCGGGCGCGGAAAAATTTTCGGCCGGAGGCGTTTCCGTCCTTTCCGCGCTCGGCGTGGACACCCTCGGATTTGGAAGCGAATGCGGCAGCACCGAAAAGCTGAAAAAAGCCGCGGACGCCCTCGCTTCCCCCCGGCTCCGTCCGGCGTTAAGGGAGGAGCTGAAAACCGGGAAAACATTCGCCGCGGCAAGGCAGAGGGCCGCGGAAAAACTTTTCGGCGCGGAGACCGCCGCTCTGCTCCAAAGCCCCAACAATATTCTCGGCATCGAGTATTTAAAGGCGATCAAACGCCTCGGATCTCCGATGCGCCCCTTTACCGTCCGGCGGCAAAGGGAGGAAGGCAGCGGTCTGGGCCGGTGCGGTCCGTCGGTTTCTTCCCTCAAGATCCGAAAGCGGATGGAAAGCGGCTTGAGCTTAGAGGGGCTGATGCCGGCGTCCGCACGAAAGGTTCTAAAAGAAGAGGAAAGCCGGAAAAAGGCCCCCGCCGATCTTTCCTTTTCGGAGCGCGGAATTCTCGCAAGGCTGCGCACCATGGACCGGCAGGAATTTTCTTCCCTGCCGGATATCAGCGAGGGACTCGGAAACCGGATTTACGAGGCTTCCCGGAAAGCGGGAACCCTCGGGGAACTCTACCGGCTTTCGAAGACGAAGCGCTATCCCCTCGCCCGAATCCGCCGGATTATCCTTTCGGCTTACCTGGGCCTTCAATCCTCCGACTCTTCCGGGAATGTCCCGTATCTGCGCGTGCTCGGAATCGGGCCCGGGGGGCCCGATATCTTAAAAAGCGCAAAGCGCTCCGGAATTCTTCCCATCGTGACCAGATGGTCGGATTTTTCGGCGCTTGGCGGATCCGCGCGCAGGATTTCCCTCCTTGAGGACAGGGCCGCGGATCTCTACGCCCTCTGCCTTCCACGCTGCGGGCCTTGCGGAACCGACCGCACGGAAGGGATTGTGACTTTATTCCGTTCATCTTGAGAAGGTGCGATGATTTTGAAAATAGAGGAAAAAGAGTTTCTAAATTACGGCAGATGTGTTTTTCTCTCCAACGGCATTCTGGATGTTGCCGTTTCCATCGATATCGGGCCACGGATCCTTTTTCTGGGATTTCACGGAGAAAAGAACGTGATGTTCTGCGACCTGAAACGCGACTATATCATTTCCCGGGTCAAGGATTCCCCGGCTTTTTATTATTACGGCGGACACAGGCTCTGGATCAGCCCGGAACCTTCCGAAGGCTTCCTGCCGGACAATTCTCCCGTGGTGTACAGTATTCTCCCGGACAGCGTCTCCTTTCTGCCGCCGAAGCAGAAAGGGACGGAAATCAAGGCCGGAATGGAAATCATTCTGGGAGAAGACGCCTCGGATATTATGATCATCCACACGGCAAAGAACTGCGCGAAAGCGCCCCGGACTTTCGGCCTCTGGCCCGCGACGATGCTGAAAACGGGCGGGACCGTCATTCTCCCGCAGAATACGGACGGTACGGAACCG
>DAITAP010000116.1:0-2716 GCA_036824225.1 Caproicibacter sp.
TCTTAAAGCCCAGAATGGATACGGCAGAGCATCGGGGTCTATCTCTCTCCCTCTCTGCCCGCCGTATCCGTTCTTTCCTGTCTCTGCGCCTTCCGCGCTGGACCATCTAGCTGTTCCAGTGCATTTTTTTCATCAACTGATAGGTTGCGGAGTTTTCGTTAAAAAATGTGTAGTTTTCCGGCGGAATATAAACCGTCCCGGGACTGCTGCCGAGGGCTTTCCGGAAATCCGGGCTCGGCGTGGTTTTATCCTGAAAGAAGATGGTAAGATCGGCCCGCACGGTTTTCTCCCCGGCTTTTGAGAAATTGGCCTTCCCGTTTCGGAGATCTTCCTGAAGAGCGCTTAAAAGCGCGGCGCAGGAAGTCTGGTCCGGTACGATCACTTTCGGATTTCTGCCAAGAAGGGAAACCTCGATGCTTTTGATATCCTCCGGTCCGGCGTAGAACACGAAATCTGAACTTTTCACGATTTCCGGAATCTCAGAAGCTTCTTTGACGATTTTCTGATATTCGTCGAGTTTTCGGGTATCCGTGGAGGTATATTGATAGTTCCTTATGAAGTGTTTCCCGTTTTTGAGCCTGTAGTTCAGGCTGATCCGGACGGAACCTCTCACCCCCGCGGACTGGAAGAACGGAGATTCCTGCCCGCAGAGGTCCACGATTTTCCGGTGCAGCCCGATTATTTTCTGAACGCTCTCGGGACTTGCCGCCTTCGGAGTCAGCTTTTTCAGCAAAACGCCCGAAACGGAGTCTCGGTAGACCTGAATTCCGGGCATCCGGACAGATCCTTCCGGATACGCTTCCACCGAGACTTCCTCAACCTGTTCCTTTTCCGGAATCCGGCCCGTGTACCCGAAAAAGCCTGCCGCCAGGACTCCGTAGAACACGGCGAAAAGCGCGAGGAACGCCCCGTACCACGGCAGGCTTTTGTGGATCCCGCGGAATCCCCGGGAATAAACCGCCTCCACAATGAGATGGGCTGTCAGGGATCCCGACAGCACGCCTGTCACAAATCCCCCCATGCCGGCCGCGTTTTTAAGGATCAGCCCAAAGCCAAGGCCTCCGGCTGCCGACAAAAGGAACCGGATCGCCGCTTTGGGGACTGGAAAAGCATAATGATCCCCGGCGGCCTCGCTTTTCCTCCGCCTGTAAAGGAAGCAGGATCCGGAAATCAGAACCGCGGTAAAACAGACCCACCAGACGGGAAAAGCGGCGCCGTCCGCCGCGGCCGAAGACGCGCCTCTCAGAAACGGGAGAAACGCCGCCGCGAACGGGGCAAAAAGCGTCAGGACGGTGAAATTGAGCGCGTTTTCCATGCTGAACCCCGGCAGCATCAATCCCGCGAGATAGAGCAGGCAGAGGATCAGGACCGGGTATCCCGCGCTGACGCCGAGGACAGAAAGCACCGCGTCCATCATGCTTCCGCTGCATACCGCCATGAAAACGGAAAACGAGAACGCCGCCGCCGTCCCGAGCATCAGCCATAAAAGGCCGAATCCGGCCGAAAACGGACCGCTCCCCGTTCCGGGGATCCCGTACGCCCGCGCTACGGCAGCCAGAATCCCGAACCCGAGGGCCTGCGGCAGAAACAGAGCCGCAATTCCGGCACACCAGCGCCCGAGCAGCATGGGCACGCGCCCCACCGGGAGCGCGTGGTAAAGGTCCACGCTGCGGCTGTCCTGCATATACCCGAACAGCCTCACGCAGAGAACCAGGGAAAAAAGCAGGGCCATCGGGACCGTCGCAGCCGGCAGAAGAAGTTTTAGCAAAGATCCGTAATCCGAGATAAGAATCACGGAAAGACTCGTCGGGGTCCCGGCCCGATAGGCGGAAACCGCGTTCTGCAGGGTGATGAGGACAATCACGGGGAGAAGCAGAATCTGCAGGACCGCATAAAGCACGGGAAACCCGACGTTCTTTTTAAGCGTGTGCAGAAAAACCGCGCGGAATTCCCGAACCCTTTCAGGAAAGGATGCTGTTGATATCATACCCGGCGACCTCCATTTCACTGATGAAAACTTCTTCCAGTGTCAGCGGCAGAACTTCCGCGAACAGGGGATGAAGCGAATTGATTTTTTCGAGCAGCTGCTCGCGCGGAGCCCGCGCGACAAGATTCAGAAGCGAGCCCCGCGTCTCCCATCGGACAATATCAAGGGGCGCGAACGCCGACCGGGGCGGCAGAGGCCGGAATACGGCCTGCGCCTTGGAAACGCCGAGCCGCAGCTCATCGAGGTCCTTTTCAAGGAGCACCCCTCCCCGGTGCAGAAGCCCCACATGGTCGCAGAGATCCTCAAGCTCCCTTAAATTGTGCGAGGCGATCACGACAGACATTCCCCGGTCCGCGACCTCCTCCGAGACAAGCCTCTTTAGAAGCTGCCGCATCACGGGATCCAGCCCGTCGAAGATCTCATCCATCAAAAGGTAGTCCGGCCGGATGGAAAAAGCGCAGATCAGCGCCGCCTGCCGCTGCATTCCCTTTGACATGGAGGAGATCCTCTTTTTCTCCCCGACGGAAAAAATCCGGTTCATTTTCTTAAATTCTTCCCAGTCCCACCTCGGGTAAATCCTCGAGAAAGCATCCGCCATATTCTGAAGAGAGGCCTGCGGGGGAAAATAGGGATAATCCGAAATAAAACAGACCCTGCTTTTCACTTCCGGGTTCTCGAACGGCTCTTCCCCGTCGATCAGGATCTTCCCGCCGTCCGGCCGGTACGCGC
>DAITAP010000116.1:2726-6317 GCA_036824225.1 Caproicibacter sp.
AACGTCGATTTTCCGGCGCCGTTCGACCCGACCAGGCCAAACACGGATCCGCCCCCGATGCGGAACGACATCCCGTCAAGAGCCGCTTTCTTCCCGAATTTTTTGACAAGGTTTTGAACCTCTATCATTCGGTACCGCCCCTTTCGCTCAGAATTTTTTCGATTTCCGCCCGGATTCCTTCCCGCGTCATTCCGCATTCCTCCGCCGACAGAACGGCCTCACGCAGTTTTTTCCTGGAAAGATCGCGCTGGCGCTTTTCCGCTTCCCCGCTTCCGGACAAAAACGTCCCCTTTCCGGGCACCGTGCGGACAACCCCGTCCCGCTCCAGCATCCGATACGCCTTCTGCACCGTATTCGGGTTGACGCCGAGCTGCTCCGCAAGCGCGCGGACGCTCGGCAGCGCTTCGTCCTTCCCCATCGCGCCGAGGGCGGCAAGGCGGACAACGCACTCGTAAAGCTGTTCGTAAATGGGCAGCCTGCTCTGATAGTCCAGTGAAATCATTGTTTCACCTCGCTGTATTTTCTGTACTATTTATGTTGGTACTGTTCCTTCTGTCAGAATACCAGAAAGGAGGGGAAAAGTCAAGCGGAAATTGAAAAAAGGGAAAAAGCCCGGACGGAAAGGGACCAGAAAGGCGCTTTTCGCATAGGATGCTGGAGAAACGAGAAAAGGAAAGCTTTCAAAAAAAAAAAGGGGGAAGCAGAGAATGCCCACAGGCGCGGGGTATCACCGGGCAAAAGCCGTGAAGTACGCGGAAACATGGGCTTTTCGCAGGAATCCCCGGTATATGAATTTTGACGGGATGGGCGGAGACTGCACCAATTTTGCCTCTCAGTGCCTGTTCGCCGGCTGCGGGGTGATGAATTACACCCGCGGCACGGGCTGGTATTATATCGGTCCCGGAAACCGGGCACCGGCCTGGAGCGGCGTGGAGTTTCTCTACCGGTTTCTTGTTTCGAACCGGGGCCCCGGTCCGTATGCCGTGGAAACGGAACCCTCCGGTTTAAAGCCGGGGGATCTGGTCCAGCTAGGCGCGGGCGGCCGTTTTTATCACACCCCGTTTGTCGTTTCCAGGGCGGGCGGGAAAATTCTCGTCGCGGCGCACACGTTCGACGCCTTTGCCCGCCCGCTCTCGAGTTATTCCTATTCTGCCCTCCGGTGCCTTCATATCGCGGGAGTCAGAAAATAGAAACCGGAAAGCAGGAAAGGTCCGCCGTTTTCATCCGGCGGACCTTTCCTGTTCCCTTTTTTCTCTCTGGAAAACCCTATTTCGCGTTGGAGGCGTTATAGTCCTTTAGGGCGCTGTTGATCTGATCGGCCATGCTTTTCAGCGCCTGATCCTCGGTCTGCTGGCCGTTCAGCATTTTCTGCATTTCGGTTTCCTCAATCTTGCGGACCTGGGTGTAGATCGCGCAGAGGCCGCCGGCGTATTCCGGCTTGGAAGCGTGCAGCTGATCGATCGCCGTCTGGAACTGCGGGTATTTTTTGATATTTTCCTGGAACAGGGATTCCTGATAGGCTTCCGTCGTAATCGGGAAGTAACCTGTCTTGGTGTTCCAGTAAGCCTGTTCTTTCGGGGAAACCATGAATTTGACAAATTCCCACTTTGCGTCCTGTCTGCGCTCGTCGTCGCTCTTCATCATCCAGAGGGACGCTCCGCCGATCGACACGCCGCCCTTCGAGGAAGAATCCACGCCCGGGAAGAAAGCCGTCCCAAGCTCGAACTTTCCGTTAATGGCCTTTAAAAGGCTCGCGAGGCCCGCCGTGCTGTCCGTATACATGGCGAGCTTTCCGTTGACAAAAGCCGTCTGGGCGTTTTTCTTATCGATCGCGTAGGCGGGCATGGCGCCGCTTTTCAGGAGCTCGTTGTATTTTTTCAGAAACGCGGCCCCCGCGCCGTTGGAATCGAATACCACCTTGGTCGGGGCCCCGGTGCGTCCGTTTCCGTTGTCAAAAATCGGCTGTTCCATCTTGTCGATGATCTGGTCCATAAACCAGCCGTAAACCCAGAGCCCTATCGCGTTCTGCGTCGCTTTCCCGGAAGAGTCCTTCTTTGTCAGCTTCGGGGCCAGATCGATGATGTCCTGAAGACTTTTCGGGGGATCCTCCGGATCAAGACCGGCTGCCTTGAAGAGATCCTTATTATAATAGAGGAGGGGCGTCGAGGAGTTAAAGGGCATCGAATAGAGCTTGTTGTCGACGGTATAATAGGCGGCGATGTTCGAATCAATCTGCTTTACGTCCCATTGATCCTTGTCGATGTAGTTCTGCATCGGGTCGACAAATCCGCTGTCGATGAGATAGCGGGTGCCGACTTCGTAGCTCTGGAAAATATCCGGGCCGCTCTTTGAAACCATCGCGCTCTTGAATTTATTGATTCCGTCGTCATAGGTGCCCTGATACTGTTCGGTCACCTTGATCTTTCCGCTGTTTTTCGTGTTGAACTCCTGAATCATGGTCTTAAGCGCCTCGGCGTTTGTGCCGCCCATCGAATGCCAGAAAACCAGGTCGATTTCCGGGCCGCTTTCGGATCCTTCGGATTTCGCGGCGGAGGAAGAGACCTCCGGAGAACTCGCGGCCCCGGCGTCTGCCGAACCGGAGGAAGCACAGCCGCCCAGGAGCACGCTGCCGATGCTTAAGGCCGCCAAAAGAACGGCGGAAGCTTTTTTCAGAGTTGGTTTTTTCATTTTTTTCTCCTTTTTTTTGCTTTGAATTTTGCTGCCGTATGGTGGGAAATCTATGAAAAGCGCCCCTGTTTTAAAACCCGGGCGCGGGTTTATCCTTTTACGGCGCCGGACATCATGCCTTCGACAAGCTGCCTGTGGCCTAAAATGAAGACGATAAGCGACGGGAGGGTCACAAGCGCCACCGCCGCGAGGGCCATGCCGTAGCTCAAGGCGGAATCGGCGTCCTGAAGCGCCGAAATGCCGACCTGAACCATGCGCATCTCGCTTTTGCTCGTAACCAGCAGGGGCCACATGTACATCCCCCAGGAACTGAGGAAGGAAACGACGGAAAACGCCGCGATGACAGGGCGCGCAAGCGGTACGGCAATTTTAAGGAGGAACCGGACATTTCCGCATCCGTCGATCATCGCGGCCTCGTGGATCTCCTTTGCCATTGTGAGAAAATACTGCCGGAAAAGAAAGATCCCGAGGGCGGAAGCGGAGTAGGGAAGAATCAGAGCCTGATAGGTATCCAGCCAGTGCCAGGAACAGATGGTGAGGTAATTGGAAATGATGGTGACCTCCCCCGGAACCATCATCGTGGAAAGGAGGATGAGGAACAGCGCTTTTCTGCCTTTAAATTCCAGAAACGCAAACGCATACGCCGCGAGCACCGAGGTCACAATCTGCAATCCCAGAATGGAGAAGCTGACAAAAACAGTGTTTAAAAACTGCCGGATGAGCGGCGTCTTGGTCAGGACTTTCTCAAGATTTCCAAAATAAACCCTGGAGGGCCAGAAGCTGACGTTGTTCGAAAGAATATCGCTGTCCGGCGTCAGACTCATGGAAATCATATACCAGAAAGGGAAAAAGACAAAAAGGGCAAGCGCGGCGGTCAGAACCCAGCGCAGGGCTTTTCGGACG
>DAITAP010000117.1:0-6127 GCA_036824225.1 Caproicibacter sp.
AAGGCAAAAGGGCATTCGAAAGGCTTTCCGCTGATCCTCAAGAATTTAAGACTTTTTCGCTCTGCGATATCCAGAGGGAAACCACCATATGCCGGACGCCGGAAAAAAGTTTCGGGATTTGAATCGTCCCGGGACGAAAGCAAAGGCAGGCAGATCCCGTTTCCGTTTCTCAGACAGAAATTCCCGGTATCCGCAAAAATATTCCGGATTGGCCTTAAATAATTTACTTTTCTGACAGATTCCGACAGCAAGGCGGCAGATAACTGTTCCCCTTCCGGGCTGGATCCGAAAACAGCTCTCCCCTCTCCTGCGGTCTTCCTTCCCTAGAGGAAGGGTACCATCCCTTTCGGGAGAGTAGAACTTGCCAAAATCCAGAGCAGAAGGATGCCGGACTATCAGAGCGGCGCCCCGGAGGGGCAGAGGAAACCGTAAATCCGCCTTCTTCATCGGGAACCTGTTCCGAGCGGGAAGATCCCGAGCATAAAATCCGGACCTCGAATGGGAAAACAGACTGTCCCCGGATAGGGGAACGCGGCCAAACGCGGCTTTGGCACACTCGTCCGCTGGGACTTTAAAAAAGCTTGACTTTGCGCTTAAAAATCTCTTTTGAGAATCAGAGCGGAAAAATCCGGAGGAATCTAGTCCGTGGGAAGAGAAGCCCCTTTCCCGGCGGCCGGCACAGAAACGGACGGTGCAGGCTGCTGCGCGAGCAGGTCGGTCCGCTCAGCGTGACCGGTATAGGTCGGCACCAGCTTATGAACAATCTCCACCATCTTTCTGTTGTCGACCCCCGCTACTTTGCGGAGTTCAGAAAGGTCGTCGAGAAAAGTTTTCTCATTGAACGGGATAGGATTCCCAATATAAATAAGCTCATGCGACGTTTTTTTGCAGCCGCCTTCGCTGTCGAGAAGCAGCTCTTCGCACAGCTTCTCGCCGGGGCGCAGACCCGTATACTTAATCTTGATATCCTTATCCGGTTCATACCCGGAAAGCCGGATAAGATTCCGCGCGAGATCGACGATTCTGACCGGACGGCCCATGTCGAGGACAAAGATCTCCCCGCCTTTCGCCATTCCGCCCGCCTGGATTACCAGGCGCGCGGCTTCCGGAATCGTCATAAAATATCTCATCATATCCGGATGCGTCACGGTGACCGGTCCGCCTTCCGCGATCTGCTCCTTGAAAAGCGGGATCACGCTCCCGCTGCTGCCCAGCACGTTTCCGAACCGCACGGCGACAAAGCCGGTCCTGCTGTGGCGGCTGTAGTACTGCACAATCAGCTCGCAGATTCTCTTCGTGGCGCCCATGATGTTCGTGGGGTTTACCGCCTTGTCGGTCGAAATCAGCACCATGCGCCTGATATGGTACCGGTCGCATGCCTGAGCGACATTGAGGGTCCCAAACACATTATTTTTGACCGCTTCCCCGGGACTTAACTCCATGAGGGGCACGTGCTTATGCGCCGCCGCGTGGAAAACCACGTCCGGCCGCATGCAGGAAAAGATGTGGTCAATCCTCGCGCGGTCGCGTACGGAGCCAATGATGACTTCCATGTCGAGTTTCGGAAAGCGCCGAAGAAGCTCATTCTGAAGTTCATAGGCGTTGTTTTCGTATATCTCCAGAACGATCAGCTTTCTCGGGTGGAAAACGGCGATCTGGCGGCACAGTTCGCTTCCGATGGAACCGCCGCCGCCCGTGACCAGGATCACCTTGCCGCGCAGGTAACCGCTTATTTCCGCAACATTCAGCTTAATCTCATCCCGCCCAAGAAGATCGAGGATGCTGACGTCCCGCACTTTCAGAGGCTCGGCCGACCCTTCGAGGATCTCATAGAGGGCCGGAATCGTTTTCAGCCTGCAATTTGTCTTCGCGCAGATATTGAGGATCTCACGCTTGTCCGCCTGTCTGGCAGTCGCGATAGCCAGGATAATCTCATCGACGTTATACCGCGCCGCAATGCGGGGAATGCTTTCTCTTCCGCCCGCTACCTTGACTCCGTGAATGCGGGTCCCGCGCTTTTTTCGATCGTCGTCGATCGCCACGACCGGGATTCCCTTTGACTGGGGAGCGCTTTTCAGGTCTTTTATGACCATACTCCCCATCTCGCCCGCGCCGATTACCATCACCCGGTGGGATCCGCTTCCGCCGCGGATTCCCGCGCGGCGGCGCTTCACGCTCCGGGCAAAGCGGATGGCAAACCGTGACCCGCCTACCAGAAACAGCGTCAGAAGCCATCCCATCACATAGACCGGGATGGGATAACGCTGAATATTGGCGCCCGTTGAATCGTCCAGAACCCTCGGGAATACCGTATATCCGAGAATCGTAACCGCCAGGCAGGCCGTCGTAACGCCGTAGAAAATCTGCAGAAGCTCGTCCAGGCTTGCAAACTGCCACATTGTGCTATAAAAACGGAACAGGGCAAAAACGGCGATGCACACGAGGGTCATCCACGGGATACTCGCCTGGAACGATTCAATATAATAAAACGGGATATTGTTCTCAGGCAGGAAGCGAAACACAAAGGCCAGCCAGTAACTGAAAAAGACGCACAGGACGTCGATGATAATCTGGGGGGCCAGGTTTCGTAGGCTCATCCTTTTGTTTCTCATACCATTACTCCAATGCCATAGGATAACCAACCGGTTTAGTATAGCACAAACCGGCAATAAAATAAACCGAGCATTCCCCCTTTCAGAGAGGGCCTTCCGCGGCGAACCGATGATCTTTCCAGAGGAATCTTTTCTCCGGAAGCAGAGAGAGAGAGAGAAGAGGAGAGTATGACCGAAAAGGAGCGCCGCTGGGCGCTCCTTTCCTTCCCGGAAAGCAAAACCGGAAAATTACTGTTTATCCGTCCCGCCGGTAATGGGGATGGTACGCTTCTTCTCTTCCGCGGCCTTTTCCCCGCCGTCCGACTCTTCCCCGTGGTAATCGTCAAGGTCTAATTCGAGGGTTTCGCCGCAGTTCGGGCATACCATTTCGCCCTCATCCAAAACGTCTCCCAGAATCCGGATTTTCTCGTGGCAGTTCGGGCATGTCACTTCAAAATAGTCGTCGTCCTCGTCGTACTCTTCTCCGGAGTCTTTGTCTTCCCCGGACTCGTCCTCTTTCTCATCCTCGTCAATTTCGTCTTCATCTTCGTCTTCATCTTCGTCTTCGCCGTCATCGTAGAAATCGTCCTCCAGCGAACCGAGATCCTCGTCCACCGCATCTACCTGATCGGAAATGTCGTTAACATTGTCTTCGAGTTCGGACATGGAAAGAGCCATGTCATCCAGCAGGTCGATCACGGCGTTCAGCACTTTGACTTCCTTCTTGTTCTCGTCCAGTTCCAGCCCTTCCGCTAGCCCGCGGATGTAAGAGACCCGTTCCGTGTTTTTCATAAGTCTGCCCTCCTGTTTTTTGTCTTCCGGCATTTCAAACCGACCTCTCCTCTCTCTGCGATAGTATCCGTTAGGCGCGCTCCATATATTCGCCGGTACGGGTATCGATTCGTATTTTTTCGCCCTCGTTGATAAAGAGAGGCACCTTGATCTCCGCCCCGGTTTCCACCGTAGCGGGTTTTGTCGCGTTGGTGGCAGTATCTCCCTTAAAGCCAGGGTCGGTCTTGGTAACGGTCAGTTCCACAAAATTCGGCGGTTCCACTCCGAATGGCTTGCCTTTATAGGAAAGAATTTTGCAGTTCATATTTTCCTTGACAAATTTAAAGTTATCTCCGAGGATATCCTTGCTGACCGGGATCTGCTCAAACGACTCGGGATCCATAAAATAATACAGATCTCCGTCGTTGTAAAGATACTGCATCTCTTTCCTGTCGATATAGGCCGTTGGGAACTTGTCGTTGGGGTTGAACGTCCGCTCCGTCACCGCGCCGGTTATCACGTTGCGGATCTTCGTGCGGACAAACGCCGCGCCTTTGCCGGGTTTTACGTGCTGAAATTCGATGATGGAGTAAACGCTTCCGTCCATCTCGAACGTGGCACCGTTCCGGAAATCGCCTGCTGATATCATTGGTCTGAGCCTCCGTTTTTTAACGAAACAGTCGTGCCTATAGTGTATAATATTTTTCCGCTATTTTCAAGGGAAATTTTGCATTTTTAGAGTCCCTTCCGGGGCTACATCAGATCCTGCAGCGCGGCAAGAGCCAGAAAGTAACTGTTCTTCCCAAACCCGCAGATCTGGCCCGCGCATACGGGTGCAAGAACACTCTTATGTCGGAATTCTTCCCGCGCGTAAATATTGCTCATATGGACCTCGACAAACGGGATCCGGACCGAGGCAATGGCGTCCCGAATCGCGTAGCTGTAATGCGTCAGCGCACCCGCGTTGATGACCACGCCGTTGTAATTTCCCCTCGCGTCGTGAATGTGGTCGATGAGGTCTCCCTCATGGTTGGACTGAAAGATGTCGCAGTCGCAATTCAGCTTCCCCGCGTTTTCCACAATCTGCCGGTTGATGCTTTCCGCCGTTTCGTCTCCATAGACACCCTTTTCCCGGATCCCGACCATATCCATATTCGGTCCCAACAGCACCAGAATTTTTTTCCTGCCCACTTTTCACGCTTCCCCATACTCTTAAAGTTTCAGAGCGATTCCCTGCGCTTTGCCCGGGAACGGACAGGCCGTTCCAGAAGACGCCGGAGACGGAACGAGACAGACTTCTCCTTTTCCGCCGGGACAAGGAGGATGGACTTCATCCCCGCCAGGTTCGCCCCCAGAATGTCGGTGAACACCTGATCCCCGACCGCCGCCGTCTCTTCCGGCGGAATGCCGAGCCGCTCCGCCGCTTTCCGGTACCCGACCGGAAAAGGCTTCATCGCCATCGAAAGAAACGGAAGACCGTACTTTGCCGCGAAAGGGAGAACCCGGTTTTGAAAATTATTGGAAATGATCATCATCCGGACTCCCCTGCGCCTTAGACGCCGGGACCACTCGACCGTGCCGGCAAACGGTGTCTGCGATCCGTGAAGCGCAAGCGTGTTGTCGACATCCAGCAGCAAGCCCCTCACGCGCATTCTCATCAGAAGACCCGGCGTGATGTCCGTGACCCGGTTCCGGGAAACCGTCGGCAGCAAAAGCGGTATTCTGGACCCTCCCTTCCGCATGATCTGGTTTTCTAAACCTAAAAAAGCGGGCGAACGCCCGCTTTTTCAATAACCTGATTCCCTGACCGCACCTACTTGTATCTGCGCTTGCGGGCGGCTTCGGATTTCTTTTTACGTCTTACGGAAGGCTTTTCATACGCTTCCCTTTTGCGGACTTCAGCGATGACACCCGCTCTGGCGCACTGCTTTTTAAACCGCCTGAGGGCGCTGTCCAGAGACTCATGATCCCTGACTCTAATTTCAGCCATTTATATCTTCCCTCCCATCCGCCAAAAGGCAGGGGTAAGTAGCAAATGTTATGCTACAATCCCATTATACCGATCCCGTCTGGTTCTGTCAAGCGTATATTTCTATATCAGAATATACAGGGCCTGATATTTTATGCCTCAAGGCAAAAAAACGGAGCCGCTTCAAAAAAGCGGTTCCGTTTCCGGGAGGCGTCCCCGGCACTCTCGCTTCCATAGAGAGAGAGGAAGCGGGAAAATCACTCGATAATCTTCGTGACGACCCCGGATCCTACGGTATGGCCGCCTTCGCGGATAGCGAAACGCAGGCCGTTTTCCATGGCAATCGGGGTAATCAGCTGAACGGTCAGGTTGACGTTGTCGCCCGGCATGCACATCTCGGTGCCCTGGGGCAGCGTAATAATGCCGGTCACGTCCGTCGTACGAAAATAGAACTGAGGGCGGTAGTTGTTAAAGAACGGCGTATGGCGGCCGCCTTCGTCCTTTGTCAGGACATAGACCTTGCCTTCGAACTTAGTGTGCGGATGGACAGTGCCGGGCTTCGCCACGACCTGCCCGCGCTCGATTTCTTCCCTCTGAATCCCGCGGAGCAGCATGCCGATGTTATCTCCGGCTTCCGCGAAATCCAGGGTCTTGCGGAACATTTCGAGCCCGGTGACAACGGATTTCTTCTTTTCCGTGGAAAGGCCGATAATCTCGACTTCGTCGCCGATCTTCGCCATGCCGCGCTCCACTCTTCCGGTTGCGACGGTGCCGCGGCCGCTGATGGTCATAACGT
>DAITAP010000118.1:0-206 GCA_036824225.1 Caproicibacter sp.
GATATTCCCTGCCCCGCTCAAAGGAAAGCACGTCCCGGGGTTCGGCGACCACGCAGACAGTGGTTTTATCTCGTTTTGCGGCGGAACAGATCGGGCAGATATCGGTATCCGTCAGGTTATGGCAAACGGAGCAGCAGCGGACGCTGCTTCTGGCGTCCATAATGGCCGCGGCAAAGGCTTCGGCCTCGCCCTCCGGCAGCGAAAGA
>DAITAP010000118.1:291-1234 GCA_036824225.1 Caproicibacter sp.
GGGCGCTCTTCTTGCCGATGCCGGGCAGCATGGCAAACTTATCGATCAGGGTTTCGAGTGCGGATGGGAAAAACGACATATCTGTTTACCTCGTGGGTGAGTGATGAATGGCGGCGGCTCTGAGGGCATGGATCGCCGCGGCCCTGTCCGCCTGGCCGAAGACGGCGCTTCCGGCAACAAGAACATTGGCCCCCGCCTCCGTAACCAGCGGCACGGTAGCGGTGTCGATGCCGCCGTCGACCTCCAGCTCGCAGGCCGGGTTAAGCCGGTCGATCAGCGCGCGCAGGCCCCGGATCTTGGGAAGCTGATCCTCCATGAAGCGCTGGCCGCCGAAGCCCGGCTCCACTGTCATCACAAGAATCAGGTCCAGCTTGTCCAGATACGGAACCAGAACCGACGCGGGGGTTCTGGGCTTGATGGATAGGGCGGCCTTTTTACCCGCGGCCCTGACGGCGTCAAGAGCCGCCAGAATATCCTGGGGTTCGTCGGCCTCGGCATGGAAGCAGAGAAGATCCGCACCGGCTTTGCAGAACTGTTCCACATAGCGGTGCGGCCGGTGAATCATCAGGTGAACATCCAGGAACATGTCCGTATACTTGCGGATGGATTCGACTACCGGAATGCCGATGGAAATGTTCGGCACAAAAATTCCGTCCATAACGTCAACATGAACATAGTCGGCGCCCGCCGCGGAAATTTCATCTATTTCGGCTCCAAGCTTCGTAAAATCGGCTGAAAGTATTGAGGGAGCGATTTTGACCATGACTTTGCCTCCGTGACGGCAGCGCCGCCTCCTGCATAGAATTAATCAGCGGGACGGCGCGCGCCGACGCTTTAATATAGGTCTGGGCGTGGTGATCCGGAACAATTTAAGAAAACCCGGCCACGCTCAGGCCAGGGGGCGTACGGACTGATTCCGGCGCCCCCTGGTGCTGTTTATTGT
>DAITAP010000118.1:1244-3769 GCA_036824225.1 Caproicibacter sp.
CTCTTGACTAGGTATGTCTTTATTTATAAACTGTGTTGCTATTATTATGGGGGCGTTGAATTTGAGCAGGCGCGGAAGAAAAGATCAAAAGCGGGTTGCACCGATCTATATTTTTATCCTTATCTGGCTTTTGAACGGATTTTGGGGCAGCCTTTATACGCTGACCGGCCTTCTCATCGCCGTTGGAATGTCCATCGGCGCCGGAATCCTGATTGGTTCACTGATCAGGAAAAAAGACGCCAAGGGGCAGCCGGCAGCCGAATTCACTCCCCGGCCCGAGCCGGAGGCAAAGCCCGAGAAAAGCTACGGCCCAGAGGTGGACGCCATAATTGCCGAGGGAAAAGTTGCCATGAAAGAAATGGGGCGGCTTTATGCCTCTATCAAAGACCCTGCGATCCGCACAAAAATCAATGAGCTGATGCGCATTTCGGACAAAATCGTCCAGGACGCCATCCAGGACCCCGCCGATGTTCCGCAGATCAGAAAGTTCCTGAACTATTATCTGCCTACCACCATAAAACTTCTGAACGCCTACGACAGGATGAGCGACCTGGGCATAGAAGGCGAGAATCTGTCAAAATCTATGTCCAGCATCGAATGTATGCTGGACACCGCGATAGAGGCCTACAAAAAACAGCTCGATTCCCTTTTTGCTAACCAGGCGCTGGATATCGAAACCGACATCAGCGTCATGAACCGCATGCTTGCGCGGGAGGGGCTGACGGGAGGCGGCGAACTGAATGAGCTGATCGCAAAAGCGGAACGCGAACAGGCCGCCGCGAAAAACGAAAAGAAATTAAATCAAACGGCATCCGGTTCCGCCTCAGCCGTTTTGGAAGATAACTAATCGAAAGGAATCATATTATGGACGAAAACAAAGATTTCATCCCTTCTCTGACGCTTGACCCCAGCGGCGCCCAGTCCGCGGCCGCCGTTCAGGTACCCACCGCCCAGGGGCTGACGGAGGCAGTTGAGCAGAACGATTCCGTGAAGGCGGTTCCTGCCGAAAAGCTTGATATCGACCGTCTCTCCCCCGCCGAACAGGCGGCTGTCCGGGAATTTGCGTCGAAAATCGACGTGATGAACGCGGAGCAGGTCCTGAACTACGGCTCCGCAGCCCAGAAGAATATCGCCGATTTTTCCGCATCCGCGCTGGAAAAGGTCCGCACCAAGGATATGGGCGAGGTGGGCGACATGCTCTCCAACCTGGTTGTCGAGCTTAAAGGCATGAACTTTGAAGAAAACGAGAAAAAGGGCTTTCTCGGCTTGTTCAAAAAAACAGCCAATAACATTGCTGCCCTCAAGGCCCAGTATGACAAGGCCGAAGTCAATATAGACAAGATCACGTCCGAGCTGGACAGGCACGAGGTCACCCTTCTGAAGGACATCACCCTGATGGACAAAATGTACGAAAAAAACCAGCAGTATTTTAAGGAACTGTCCATGTATATCATTGCCGGAAAGCTCCGCTGCAAAGAACTGCGGGAGGTCGAACTTCCCAAATATCAGCAGAAGGCCAGAGAGACCGGCCAGGCGGAGGACGCGCAGGCCGCCAACGATTTTGCCAACATGATCGGCCGTTTTGAAAAGAAGCTGCACGATCTGGAGCTGACACGCATGATCTCGATTCAGATGTCTCCGCAAATCCGCATGATCCAGAATAACGACAGCGTCATGGCGGAAAAAATCCAAAGCTCAATTGTCAACACCATTCCCCTCTGGAAGAGCCAGATGGTTCTGGCCCTTACCATGTACCATTCCCAGCAGGCTGTGGATGCCCAGCGTGAGGTCACCAACGTCACGAACTCCCTCCTCCAGTCCAACGCCCAAAAGCTGCATGCCGGCAGCGTAGAGATCTCCAGGGAAGCCGAGCGGGGTATCGTCGATATTGAAACCCTCAAGAAAACGAACCAGGAGCTTATCAGCACCCTAGAGGAAGTCCGGCAAATCCAGAGCGAAGGCGCTGTGAAGCGCGCAGAGGCCGAGGTTGAGCTTGGAAGGATCGAGGGCGAGCTGAAGCAGAAACTCCTTGAGCTGAGGGGTTAGAGATGAAGCTTTTAAAAAATCGCGCCGTGGCGGTCCTCCTTGCGGTTCTGGTTGTCGCCGGTTCCACTTTTCTCAATACCCGGATAAAGCTTTCCGAGGAATGCCGGCGGGTGGAGGATGGATTCTACACCTCGGATTCCGGCTCGAAAAGTATCTATGCGCGCCTGGATTCAAGGCTTGACGCCGCCAACGGCCTGTGGACGATTCTTCTCGACCACGATGCCGAAGCCGCCGCAGAGCTGAACAAGGCCAGATCGGCTTTGCTCAAGGCCTATGACGCCCGGGATATTCCCGACATGTATGACGCGAATTATGTCCTTCAGAAAGCGTTTGACGACGCCTCGTCCGCTCTTTCCGGCGTTACGCTTTCGGCCTCCGAGGCAGACGCTTTGCACGATTATGTTATCACCTTCGCGGGCGCCCAGAGAATGATAGACGGGAGCGATTACAATGACGGCGTCCTTACTTTTATGCGGTCC
>DAITAP010000118.1:3787-6091 GCA_036824225.1 Caproicibacter sp.
GATTCCCGGCATCCTTCCTTGCCCCTCTCGCGGGTGTCAAGGCGCCGGAGCTGTTTAATTAAAGGGGGAGAAAATGAAAAGAATTTCAGCGCTTTTTTTGGCGCTTCTATTCGCGGCGGCGCTCCTTTGCGCCCCTGTGTCCGCCCTTTTGGAGCAGAGCGATGATTTCTATGTCAACGACAGCGCCGGCGTGCTGTCCTCGACCAGGAAAAATGAAATCATCGAGGCAAACGGATATCTTGAAAACAATTGTGACGGCGCCCAGATCGTCGTTGTCACGGTTAAATTCCTTGAGTCCGGCTATGACAGCGAGCAGTATGCAAACCTGCTTTTCAACGACTGGGGCGTCGGCAGCGCCACTCATAACAACGGTATGCTCCTGCTGCTGGTCACGGAGGAATACAAGGGTTGGCTGACTGTGGGGTCCGGAATCGCCGGCGCGCTGCCGGATAGTGAAATCAATGCGATGATGGACGACTACTTCTGGGACTATGTGGATGCCGATGAGCATGATATGGCGGGGGAGTCCCTATTTTCCCAGCTTTTGGGCTGGTACGAGGAATACTACGGCCTGTCCCAGTCGGAATCCTCCGGAGAACGCGCACCGGAATACAGCGGTAATGGCTATCACTACAACTATGACTATAATTACGGATACAATGGGTATTACGGCGGATACGGCCTGTTCCGGTCCCTGTTCAGCACTTCTGCCGTCTTCCTTATCATTGTGCTTTTTATCATTCTGTCCATAATTAATTCCACCGGCCGCAGACGGTATTACCGTTCATACGGCGTCTGGCCCGCGTTCTGGTTTTTTGGTCCGCGTTGGCCGCGCCGGGGCCCAAGGCCGGGACCCGGACCAAATCCTTTTGATCCCCGCGGTCCCATGCCGCCTCCGGGCGGCTCCCGGGGTAGCCGTCCCGGCGGATTCGGCGGAGGCGGTTTTGGCGGTGGAGGACGCTCCGGCGGCTTTAGAGGCGGCGGATTCGGCGGAGGCGGCCATTCCTCCGGCGGCGGGGGCGGAAGGCGATAGCCGGTTTTCCCTGCATCCGATAAAAATCCCGGCCTGCATTGGCAGGCCGGGATTTTTCACGCTTAAACAGTCTCGTTTAAAAAGAATGTCTCAATTTGCTGTTTTCCGGCGCGTGATACGCCCTGGATCATAGATTTTGATCCGCCGCCGCGGCCTTTTATAGCGGCGTTGATCCGGCCTGTCCGGGCTTGCAGATCAACGCTTTCGCTGCCGATAATATAATGATAATCCCCGTCCTCGCCGGTAAACGCCGCGCAGACCCCTCCGGCCTGTTTCATCCCCGCGTTGACCAGTTCCCGCAGGCAGACAAGGTCCATCTCCGGTTCGAATATGCAGAGGTTCCCCTCAGACGGCTGGAGCATTTTGATCCGATATGCAAGCAGCCGCTGCCATGCATGATCGGCCCGCCTGTTTGCAGCTTCCAGCGCGGCAAGGACTCTGCGCACAGCGGCCGCCGTTTCCAACTGCTTTGCCGAAAGCGCCTCTGAAATGGCTGAAATATTCTCACAACGCAGGTTATAATCATCCAGAGCGTCAAGTCCGCAGGCAGCCGTGAGCCGCATCCCGCCCCGGTGCCGCTGGGCGTCCAGGATTTTGATGATTCCTATTTCCCCCGTGTATTCCACGTGTGGCGCGCAGCAGGCGCAGCAGTCCACCCCCGGGATCGTGACAAGCCGGACAGCACCCGTGAATTCCAGCTTACTGCGGTACGAAAGCGACGACAGCTCATCCGGGGTATGAAAGGCCGTTGTGACGGGCAGATTTTGGTATACTGCCAGATTGGCCAGCGTCTCAATCCGTTGGACATCATCAGGGCTGAGCTCTCCGCTGAAATCCAGCGTCACCGTATGATCGCCCATATGGAAGCCCACATTGTCATAGCCAAAAAGCCGGTGGACGATACCGGAAACGATATGCTCTCCCGAATGGTTCTGCATACGCCGGAAGCGCGTTTCCCAGTCGATCCCGCATGAAACCTCCTGCCCTTCCGGCACGGCGGCGTCGGCAATATGAACCACATCGCCGCCCCGCTCAAAGACGTCGGTAATCCGCGCGCCGCCGATTTTTCCGCTGTCCGGAGCCTGGCCTCCGCCGCCGGGGAAAAAGGCCGTTTTGTCTAGCACAAGCTCATACTTTCCGTTCATCCCCGCACAGGATAGGACTTTGGCGGTAAAATCGCGCATATGGCTGTTTACATCATAAAGTCGCTCTGTCAATCATACCACTCCTCCCTGAAAGACTAGCACATTATTGGGAAAATAACAATAACG